>JAFAZK010000183.1 GCA_019239825.1 Verrucomicrobiota bacterium
GTTTTTCACCCGCGTTACGAATTACCAATCACTTTTCACCTTTCACGCTCTTCCCTTGGCGGCTTTGCGTCTTTGCGTGAGATTTTGCCCTGGTTGCGGTTTGCGATCAGCTCAGCTTTTCCAAAACAACTAACAAACGGGTAGAAAATATCGACGGGAACAACCCGAGGACCTTATCGCAAACCAGCATTCCTCCGAAGAACCGGTCTGGATACAAACTGGGACCGCTGAAGCCACCCGAAGCCACATAGCTCAGCGCGGCCAATCTCCGTGCCGCGAGGAGTCGCCACTTCGCCAGATCCGGCTGAAATTCATGGCGGACGAAAATTCGCCAGGCATTCGCCTGAGCGGCGTAGTAACGCTGCGCATCAGGATCAAATCCGCCTGGCGCATCCCAGGGAACGGCGCGATCAAAACCAAGCGGCTCATGATGGAATCTTTGATAAATGAATCGTCCTAATAAACCAAAGCCAGGCTCCATCAGAATTAGCCGGCCTCCGGCCGGAAGAACACGCTCGAACTCTCGTAGTGCTACACCGGGAAACTCAAGGTGATGGAAGACGTCAAAAAGAATAAGATTTGTCACCGCGCCATTCGCAAACGAGAGCCGGTACGCATTCTCGGTCCGGTCTAGCCATGGATTGGGAAAAAGATCGGTTGTAACACAGTCTGAGATAAACTCCTTAATCGCACCAATGCCCGAGCCAAGCTCGACGGTTAGCCCGGAACCGCGAGCCAGCTCCGCCTGGATTAATCGGTAAAAAGTCCCATACGCTTTCCGCAGCGCTGGTTTGCGATCCCAAGCCTCGCGATTACGCTGTATCTCAATTAAATGCTGATTGATCGACGAAGCCGCAGGCGCACTTCGACGCTCGGCCGGTTTTGTTCCTTCTTGGCTAGGATCAATCATTCGTTCATCCCGGAAAAGAAGAGTAAAGCCCGCGGTGCAAGTGTTTGACAGATCGCCTGGTTGCCTTGCCAGCTCATCGATTTCGCCCGATTGGGACCCAAGAAATAGAACCGCTTCAACGGTGCGTTCAACCTGATTCGCGAATTGCCGACGTCGCTGGTTAGGTTGACACTTCAACGGGCCGATTGACTCGCGGCGACAATGGAACCGTCTTATCCGCCGGAAAGGCCTTTCGTACGCAGATTTTCACCAGAGGCACACAGCCATTTGCACAATCCCGAGGTTTCTGCTATTGAGCACGCCGAGTGAACCTACTGAACTTGAAGAATTTTTTGGATCGCGAACGGGCTCTCCGATTCATACGCTTTATAACCGTAGGAGCCAGCGTCGCCATTATCGATTTCAGCGGGGTCGCTCTTTTCAGTCGCTTTTTTCCGCCATTGCTTTCGGTAACGTTCGCCTATTTTATCGCCGTCTGTTGCCATTTCTTGCTGAATAAGTTTTGGGTTTTTCGGTGCCGCCGCAGTGACTACCTTAAACAGCTCTTTCATTACGGCGTCGTGATCACGGGCAACTGGTTAATCACGGTGATCGTGGTGACGGTTTGCCTCGCAACTTTCACTCAGAATGTTCTCATTGCGAAGCTTTGCGCCATTCCGTGTGCGACCGTGTGCAATTTTCTCCTGATGCAAACCATCGTATTCCGGAAGCATCCGGAACAACCCGAAGAAGACCAGCTTCCCTACACCTCCGCGGCTGAACTGGATTAAGCCCAGGAAGAAAAATCTCACGCAAAGACGCAAAGGCGCAAAGGTTCAGAGGAGCACGGATAGCAAAAGTTGACTCAATAACGCGTAACAAGTTGTTGTATAATTTTCGGAGGGGAGGAGAACCGGATTGCAAGAGTTTTGCGCCGCAAAACGGTACATTCCCGCTTCCGGACCAGTCCCAAAAAGCCAGCACGACCAAACAACGATTTTCTCTTAGTCTGAACCTTTGCGCCTTTGCGTCTTTGCGTGAGATTTTTCTTCCTGGTTTCGGAGCTGTGGAATACTAAGTTCGGTTTTTGGATAAGTCACCCGAACTCCTAAACTCCGGCTTCTTGTGCTAAAATGAAACTGGGAGCAAACAACTCATGGACGAGGTAAGACCGATTTATTTTGCACTGATTGGTTGCGGTTTGGTTGGCAAGCGACGGGCCGCCGCACTTCCCGCGGGTACGCTTCGCTATGCTTGTGACCTGCAGGCCAAGGAGGCTGATCAACTCGCCCAGCAGTATCCGGGGTGTACTGGGACCGATCGTTTAAAAGATATTCTGGCTGATGAGAAGGTCACCGCCTTGATCGTGGCGACCGCGCACTCGGCTCTGGCGCCAATCACCTTGGCAGCGGTGGAGGCGGGAAAACACGTCCTGGTTGAAAAGCCGGGTGCAATCCATGCCGGCCAACTGGAGGCTATCGAGGGCGCGGCCCTTCGCACCGGATCGCTTGTGCGTATTGGATACAACCATCGCTATCATCCTGCTATCCTTAAAGCGGATCAACTCATCGCCCAGGAAGACTTGGGGGACTTGATGTTCGTTCGAGGCCGCTACGGGCATGGCGGCCGGCTCGGTTTCGATCGAGAGTGGCGCGCAAACCCGAAATTAAGCGGAGGCGGCGAACTCCTTGATCAAGGCGTCCATCTAATCGATCTCGCGATCCATTTCCAGGGCGAATTCAGTGTTATCGACGGGCACACCCCGACCTACTTTTGGGATATGCCGGTCGATGATAACGCCTTCATGAGCTTGCGCACAAGCGATGGCCGGACCGCCTGGTTACATGTCAGTTGTACCGAGTGGAAGAACTTATTCTCGTTTGAACTCTACTTTCGACGGGCGAAACTCCACGCGGAAGGGCTGGGTGGCAGTTATGGTGTCGAACGGCTCACCTACTATCGAATGCTGCCTGAGATGGGGCCCCCGCAGACCACCATCTTCGAATACCCGCGAGCAGACGACTCCTGGAGTCGCGAATTACAGGAGTTTATTACCGATATCGTTAAACATCGGACACCAGTCCCAGGCCTCGTCGAGGGCAAATCGATTTTGCGCATCGTCGAGACTCTTTACGCCAAAAGCGGTCTGTCCGGACTCGCGCCGGATGACAAATCATAGATTTCCGCCAGAAAAATCTCACGCAAAGACGCAAAGGCGCAAAGCGAAGACAGATCTCAACCGCAGATAGACGCAGATTTACGCAGATGAGGAGATCAGACGAGATTGAAGTGAACCGTGGATCAACGATCGTCAGTCCCTTTGCGACGACGTTATAATTTATTTGTTTTATCTGCGTACATCCGCGTTCATCTGCGGTTGGTTGTTCTGTTCCGTGCGTTCGCTGGCCGACTCTGAACCTTTGCGTCTTTGCGTCTTTGCGTGAGATATTTGTGAAATGAGTGAAGCCCCGGGAAGCGCTTCTTCGCAGCAAAAGAAAATTGGGTTCTCCGGAGACCAGGTCGCTAATGCGGGCGTTGAAACCACGAACGATTTAGGTGAACGGCCTGTGCACGGAGCCGCAAGCCCGCGACGGACGCGCCGCAGCATTATCCGTCGGGAGACAGGTATAGCTGGCCTGATCGTCGCCTGTGTCGTGCTCTTTTCGCTCTATGTCCGGGTCGCAGACTACGGATTTTACGAGGATGATTACTGGGGCGTTGTTCCCTATTTCAAAACACCACCATCCGAGATGTGGGCCAGAACCATTTCGGATCTGCAGACATGGCCAACCGGGCGTCCGCTCAACCATATCCTGCCGAGGTGGTTTTCGTGGCTGGGGTATCACCTGGCCGGCGTACAAGGAATCTATTTCCTCGGGTTCCTGGTTCATTCCACGAACGCATTTCTGGTATACCTGCTTCTGAGAAGGTGGCTCGGTCATTGGGCGGCGGTGCTAGCCGGCTGCTTCTTCGTTCTCTTACCGGTCGATACAACCAGGATCTTCCTCTTACACAGCGCGCATGTTCACACCTCGCTGACTTTTCTACTAGTTGCCTTACTAATAAACCGCACCCGTTATTGGCTGCTATCGTATCCAATAGCGGGTCTCTCGCTGCTCAGCTACGAGACGGCATTTCTGCCGTTCATTGTCTTTCCTCTCTTTTTTGTAGGAAGCGGGAAACGAATTTCTCGATGGCTGATCCACTTAGCCGGCTGCGGAACCGTTCTTTTTATCGTGTTTGGAATTCGCCTTTGGAGGGGCGAAAGCCGGGCAAACAGCTTGATCTCAGGCCCGGGAGAGATGCTCTGGCGGGCGCTGTCGTCTCTGTGGATTGGACCGGAAACTTGCTTGAGAATTTTAGCGAAAGCCATTCTACAAGCCCCTCACGGACAGCAGCCATTTGCACTTCTGTTCGCGATGCTCATCGCATTGTTAGTGGTCCTGCTCTTGCGAATGTTCAACAAGCCAGACATGGCAACAGCAGAAACCCAGAATCGGTCCAAGATCCTGACGGTTTTCCTGGCCGGCTTGGCGTCTTGGATCTTCGCTTATGCATTAACTCTCGTTAATTATCCCCCGACGCAGGAGACCGGGCGCTTTACCTCAACCCACGTTGCCGCAGTTTTCGGGTTGGCATGCGCCATCGCTGCCGTTGCCGCTTATCTGCGTTCCTTTAGGACATCTCCGCTGAAGGTCGCAGCTACCACATTGATGACCATACTGGTCGCAATGTTCACGCTCTACGCTTTTCAGATTCAATCCGGTTTCGCGGCGGCATGGGCCCAAGAACGCCGTTTTTGGCAACAGGTCATCCAACTCTGCCCTGATATCGCCCCAAACACACGGATAATTCTGGTTGGAGTAGAACCCGCCCAGAACAAGTTCATCAAATCAAACTCCTGGGCAGACCCACTTGTACTGGGCGATGCATTTTCTTGGGGCGCCGCTCCACTTCTTTTTTATTATGATGGGGCGGGGCCTGTGGCGGATATTCGTTTCGACGATGGACAAGTCACCTGGAAGCCCAAGTTTTGGGGTGACCAGCGTGAGACTCTGAATCTAAACAACGTCATCATCCTGAGAGACGATGGAAGTAATATTAGCCGGATTGATGAATTCCAGATGCGTGAGATACCGATCCCGTTGCACACCAAAACGCTTGAAAGCACGCAGCCGCACGCGTCCCCGACGCCATTGACCGGTTTCGGCCGGTTCCTACTCAACAACTGATTTTTAACCGCGAATGGACGCAAATTGACACGAATGAAAACAAAAGATAAAGACGAACCGCAGCTGAACACAATTTTGCTCTGCCTTCCTTCGCGTCCATTCGTGTCCATGCGCGGGTGATTTTTCTTTCTTGGTTGCCTCTTTTTGTATGGCGTATTCCTATGATTCCATCCCTGTCGGTTTCTATGACGAGGTTTTTCAGAGGAATCAGGGAATCCAATGCAAATGGCATCATCACAAATTCCGCCGCATCGTAGGGGAGATCGGTGATGTCTCGAGGCATCTCGACTTCGGTTGTGGCCCCGGGACGTTGATCAGTCTGCTACCGAACAACCTTTCGGCTATCGGGGTCGACATCGCAGCTTCTCAGCTCGCCTACGCCGAGCAACACTATGGCGGCCTGAACCGAGAATTCGTTAAGATCGATTCCCCGTATCTGCCTTTTCCAGATAACAGTTTTGACTCGATTAGTTGTGTGGAGGTAGTCGAGCATCTCGAACTAAACCTCACTACCTCGATTTTTGCCGAGTTCTTTCGTGTCCTGAAACCGGGAGGCAAACTAATCGTGACGACTCCCAACTACGGTTCACTCTGGCCATTGGTCGAGTTACTGGTTAACCGACTCTCGAGGGTCAGCTACGAGGAACAACATATTACCAAATTCAGAGCAAGGAGCTTGGAAGCTTTGCTCAAAGCAAACGGCTTTTCTTCGGTTCGGGTCAGCTCCTTCATGGGTATTTCTCCTTTTCTCGCTGGAATCAGTTGGAAGTTTGCGGATGGTGCCTGGCCACTTGACCAAGCATTTTCCCGGTTCCCCGGAGTTGGCTTGCTCCTGCTAGCTATTGGTCTGCGTTAACCCAGAACCGCGAATTGACGCGAATGAAGGCGAACACAAACAGAAAAATCTAACCGCAGATGAACCAGCCATCATTCGTGTCCATTCGCGGTTGGACTGTGGATTAAATTCGGATTTTGCGGTTAAGATGATTCCTACTCTCGGCATCATTTCTCCTGTTCTGAATGAAGCCCAAAACATCGCGCCTTTTCTGAAGGAGCTGGAAACCTGTCTTGGCGGCGAATCATGGGAAATCATTTTTGTTGATGACGACTCGAGAGATGACACTCAGCAGGTTGTAGCTGCTCTGGCTGAAAAACGCCCCAATGTCCGGTTAATAGAACGCATCGGCAGACATGGGCTCGCCTCGGCCTGCATCGAAGGGCTGTGCAGTTCACTCGCACCGTATCTCGTTGTCATGGACGCCGATCTGCAGCACGATCCTCGTATTTTGCTCCAGATGTTAAGCGCGCTTCGTGACGGTCCGTATAACCTCGCAATCGGGAGCCGCTACATCGAAGGCGGTGGGACTGGCGATTGGTCCAAGCGGCGGCTTCGATACAGCCGTGTCGCTACCCTGGTCAGTAGACTCGCGACCCATCAAAACGAGATCACGGATCCGATGAGCGGATTTTTCATGATCAAACGCGAACTCTTTCGCGAGACCGCGTATCACCTCTGCGGCAAAGGATTTAAAATTTTACTCGATATTTTGTCGTCAGCCAAAAGCGAGGTTCGCCTGATCGAGATACCGTATGCCTTTCGCTCGCGGCTCGCCGGCGAAAGCAAGCTCAGTCTTTCGATTGCTCTGGAATTCGCTATCCTGCTCCTGGACAAAACCTTCGGAAGGGTTGTTCCCTATCGATTTCTTTTGTTTGTGTTTGTAGGATGTTTTGGAGCGGTCCTGCATTTGACCGTTTTGGGAACACTATTTTTAGGGGCCCGAATTTCATTTCCCCTGGCCCAGTCGATCGCATCTTTGGTGGCAATGATCTTAAATTTCACTTTCAACAACTCGTTTACCCATAGAGACCACCAGCTTACGGGTAGAAAGTTCTTGGGCGGCTTACTGAGCTTTATTGCAATATGTTCGGTCGGGGCCTTCGTGAATGTCGAAATAGCAAGCTACTTTTACGGTCTGTCAGTATCCTGGTGGATCAGCGGATTATTGGGCGCGCTGATCGGCTCCGTCTGGAATTATGCGGTGTCAGCAACCCTGGTTTGGAAAAGGAGGTAGATCGACCGCGAATGGACACGAATGAAGACAAAAGAAAAAGACAGACCGCAGGTTAGATTTATTCTGCTTCTCTTCGCGTACCTTCGTGTCCATTCGCGGTCGATTTTTAATCTTTCGGGACCTGGGCTAAAGAGCGGCTGACTTCTCCCGAGCTTTTCCTGTCTTCTCTTTGTCCCCTCCGGCAGGCAACTGCGGACGACTTGGGCGGAATGGCCTCAGTAGCTGATTAAACCGGGTACGCGCCAATTCTATCGCTTGCCGGACCGTGAAAACAAAATGAGCCAGTAACAGCCGGATCCGAGCCTTGAAGATTTCCCGGGAACGAATCTCTATAATGTCGGCGATGGTTGCGGCTTGTTTCTCGGTCAGCGCTTTCAGCCGGGCGAGCTCGGCCTGCGTCTGGCTGCTTTGCCAACGCGCCCATCCGATGTGTTGGGTTGGATCGATTGCTGCCTCTAGCCACCAGATGCTGGTTAAGGATTCCAGAAAACGAAAATAGAACGTCGTATGATCCAGCTTCGCGTCCACCTCGATCGGTAACGTCACTTCAAAGCCTTCAAGGCCGGTGCT
This sequence comes from Verrucomicrobiota bacterium, assembly GCA_019239825.1. Classification (GTDB taxonomy): domain Bacteria; phylum Verrucomicrobiota; class Verrucomicrobiia; order Chthoniobacterales; family JAFAMB01; genus JAFAVN01. The sequence continues at coordinate 7,764 of JAFAZK010000183.1, forward strand.
CTCATGTTCGGTAAGTGGGCTAGCGAAGCGGGTATGCGTTGCTTCAGCTCCGTAACCAAGGTTTACAATCAAGTTTTTGCTCGGATAAATGTGGACCAAACCATTGCGCCAGGCGGAAAACATCACCTGATAGTCCCAGGTATCGATCAGTCCCGATCGCATTGCCTTGAAAACCTGAATCCAATAACGCGCATGGTTCTCGATCGGGTTTACCTTCTCGATGATCTCTTCCCACTCCGATAAATCACCTTTCAAATGAAAGTCGTACAGGTTCCAAAAATGGCGCCACGACGCCCACCCCCAGATTTGCGCATACTTGGAAAAATGATACGGCTGATTGGAATGCAGTGACGGAGGGAAAAAGTTATCTCCAGAAATCGAAGCTACTTCTTGACTGTCCCGGAAACGGGACAGCATCTCCCGGCAAAAAGGGAAAAAGGTTGCATCCGGAAGACAATCGTCTTCGAGAATGATTCCCTCTTCTTCCTGCTGAAAAAACCAAGTAATCGCTTGGCTGACGGCGCGGCCGCAGCCAAGATTTTCGTCGCGTAACAGCGTCTTGACGTCACAATCCCAGTCGATTTGATCCAGAACCGTCCGAGTTTCCGCGCAGAGCTTCCACTCTCCCGCTTTTTCGGGGCGTGGTCCGTCTGCAGCTACGTACAGCTTTGCTGGCCTGCTTTCGCGAATCGCCCCGAACACTCGGGCAGTCAGTTGCGGACGGTTGAATATCAGAAAAAGGATTGGTGTCTCGAACTGCATGCTCTTCAAACCAACGCGCACTCTTGACGCCAATCAGCCCGCAAATCAATCAATTTCCGTGACGCGGTACAGCTGAAACCAAAGAAAATCTCACGCAAAGCAGACTTCGCCCCATCTCCCCCTTTAGCTACGTCGGCCAGGGACGCAAAGGCGCAAAGGTTCGGACTAAGAGAGAGTAGTCGTTTGACCTATTGAGCTTTTGGGCTGGTCAGGCAGTAGAGGAACGGCTGGGTTTGCCGGGCGAGCGGGGCTAGAGGTCGTTAACGACCCGGTGAATACCGTCTTTAAGGAAACTCTCGCCAAAGTTGATCAAGAGGCCTAGGCGGAGCCTGGTAAGCCGAAGGTAGGTCAGAAGCTGCTTGAAATGAACCGGTTCTAGCTTCTCAACAGATTTTAATTCCAGAATGACTAAATCGTTCACAATAACATCAGTCTTGAAGCCGGCATCAAAAGTGATTCCCTCGTAGACTAGCGGAACAGGGGTTTGCCGGCGAGTGGTCAGGCTGCGCTTGGCGAGTTCGTATATCAACACCGGTTCGTAGACCGATTCATAGATTCCCGGACCGAAGTGTCGGTGTAGTTTGAGTGCTGCATCGACCACCTCTCTTGCAATCCGGTTCTCCTCTAGCACCGCGATATAATAACGTATTTATATTAAGTTATCAAATAGCTTTTGGTGCCACCCCTCCTCTGAACCTTTGCGCCTTTGCGTCTTTGCGTGAGATTTTCTTCGGTTTCAGCCGTACCGCGCTATCAAATCTGTGGAAATTTGCGCAATCTGTGTTCCGATTCTGCTCTGCGCGATTCCGCAGTTAGCATGAACATCCTTTCCCGTTGGCTAAAACAGTACCGGCGTACTCCAGCTCTGCAGGGGAACAAGACTGAATCGGAGCCGGCAAAGGCGATCCCGGATGGAGCCACTCTGGTTATCACGCACGCGGAACTGTCCAGCCGGCACGGGACTGGGGCTTTACTGCTAAAACTTCTCCGCCATGAGCCGTCCCTGGCGGTATTTCATTCCAAGGATTTTTTTAAGACTCATGACATCAACGTCCCCGCTTTTCACGTGGTTCATTCCGGTAACCAGCTACAAAGCGGGCGCCGGTCCGTAGAAAGTCTCCTCGTTCATAAGCAGATTCGCAGAATTTTATGTGTACCGTTTTACGAGGACGAGGTGCAGACCGCCCTGACTGCTCAAGCTTGTACCGGTGCCCCTTTGGCCTTGTACGTCATGGATGACCAGAATGTCCATGTGCATGAGATTCCGGATGAACCGCTCGGCCGGTTGATACAGCAAGCCAATATTTGTGTGGCGATTTCGCCGGCTCTATGTGCGGCGTATCAGGAAAAATATCGGCGCCGGTTCTGGCTGGCGCCTCCGACTGCTGACCCGGATCTATTTGTACCGGCCGATTACCGGTTTCAGGAGAAAGTCCCTCCTCGGGGAATCCTGGTAGGCAATCTTTGGAGCTCGCATACCTTGGGCCGATTCCGTGAGACCATTCGCCGTTCCGGTTTACAGATTGACTGGTGCGGCAACGCTGGAAAGCCGTTTATCCAGCTGGATCCGGATGAGTTAAGCAAAGAAGGCATTTTTCTCCGTTCGCATCTTCCCGAACCTTCCTTAATTGAGCTGGCGCGGGCTGCGGATTTCGCGGTGATTCCTGCCGGCACATTAGAGGGCTCTGATACCCATGAATGGCTGGCGCGAGCCAGTCTTCCCTCCCGAATCGTTTACCTGATGGCAACCGCCAATGTGCCTATGATCGTGATGGGCCATCCGGAAACCGCTGCAGCCCGATTCGTTACTGATCTCGGGCTAGGCACAGTCTGCGATTACACTGCAGAGAGTTTTCAGGTTGCGGTGAGCCGGGTAACCGACCCGCCCGTCTCCGCAAAGATCAGGCAGCGAGCCGCGAGCCTTAGCCCGACGTTTTCGACTAAAGAACTAGCCACCTGGCTTTGGGAATCCATGCAACGAGGTCAGGCGGTCGATAATCGCTTCGAGCAGCTCCTCGCTTGAGTAGCCCCAAAGAAAAAACTCACGCAAAGCAGACTTCGCCCCATCTCCCCCTTTAGCTACGTCGGCCAGGGACGCAAAGGCGCAAAGGATGCGGAAAACCGAATGCAGCTGAGATCGGTCTTTCCTTTGCGTCTTTGCGTCTTTGCGTGAGTATTCTCTTCGGTCGCTGCCATGCTTGCTCGAATTAAACAAAAGATTAGCGAAATCGCTCAACGCGCTCTCGGGATCGATGGGCTCCGGTTTCAACTCGACACCGTCATGAACCGGCTAGACGAGTCAGACAAGCGATTGGATAAAGTCTTCTGGCAGCTCCGTGAATCCTCGGAATCATTTGCACGCCTCAAATCGTTTCTAATGTGGTCAAGCAGCCGGGTTGAACCGTGGTTACCGGCGGAGAATTTCGCGCAGACCGAACCCGATTACGATCTGGCTGGGTTCTTGTACAATTTTTTGCCGAACAGAACCGCCGTAGATGCCGGAGTGCGAAACCCCGAGTATGCAAAGGCTCTGGCTGAGATTGGTTACCAGGTGTTTTGCCTGCTGTTTACGGCCGAGGACCGGAAAAGATCCGACACAATCGAGCATGCCAGAATCAAGACTTTGGACCTGTCGTCCACGTCGCCTGGCGAATCCGCGGGGCGCGAGGACGTGGGACCGTCCCTGCCTGCGCGGATCGATCTCATGAACGTCGGCGCGGGTTATTCAGAAATTGGTATGCTTAACCGCATCGCACCGCTTCGGCCGGCAGTAATCCAGAGCGAATTCGCGAATACCGAACCAGCTCCGTCAGAAGCAAAAGAGCCGGTATCGGAAACCATCAAGGCGATGCGCGATTCGGAGTATTACTGGAACATTATCATTTACCGGACCCAGTCTGAAGATTTCGTCCGGATGGCGACAAATCTTGCGACCACGCCGAAACAGTCCTGGGGCAAAATCTTTTTCTTTCAGGATTACCAATTATTCCTTAAAGCGAACCATTGGTGTAAAGCCGCACTTCCGCGTTTTAGGGCGAAAGCCCTGCCTGAGCGGCCTGTTGAAACCTGATTGAGCGGGCTCCAAACAAGGCGCTTCGTCCTGGGGTTGAAACCCCAGGCTTAGTCCTTAAATCCCTTCGGGATAAACTCCGAAAAACGCACCAACCCACCGCACCATTCACGGCTGCGCCAAACAACGACTCTCGTCGTTCCAACCTTTGCGCCTTTGCGTCCCTGGCCGACGTAGCTAAAGGGGGAGATGGGGCGAAGTCTGCTTTGCGTGAGATTTTCTTCTTCGTTCTCTGCCTACGAGAACCTGGTCGGCAGATCGAACATACCAAAGTGCGGGCACTGGGCCCCCACTCGTTCCGGATCAAAGGCCACGGTGAACGAGACCACCGTCCCAGTCGAACAAACCCACCGGGAATTGTTCTCGTAATCCATGTGTGACATTTTGTTGTCTCGGATGATATCCGGAGGGATCGAGACCATATCGAGGGATAACGTGTATTGCCCGGGTGCGATATCCAGACGAACCGAGTAAACTACCCTGAACTGGTCTCCTGCCTGGCAAGTGCGCAGGCCTCTCAAATCAGTCTGGTGCTCGTATTTGCTGTGTAGAAAGGTTCCTCGTTTGTCCCGAAGAACGACGCCTGGACTCAGGTTTTCGATGTCTTCCAGGACTCGAACATCGAAGATCAGCGTCAACCAATTTCCTTCACGAAAGAAGTTAGTGGGTTTGCCGTCTTCATCCAAAAGGGCAAACCGGAAAAACGTAGCAACCGGGTTCTCGGCCGGCCCGACCAGGCTCGGCGGGATTTCCTCCATGAATTTGGAGATCTCCAGGGTTTCTCCATCTGATTTTTTAACGTACTCGAGGTATTGACCGCGCACGACGTTTCGCAGCACGCTAGCCCGTAAGAATGATTTGGTGAGCGTGTAATAAGTATCAATCGCCTGGTTTGAGTCCCCAAAGAACACAACGTGACCTCGATCCAGAATCATGGTCACGTCGCAAAATTCACTAATGGAACGCGGGTCCTGCGAAACGAGCAAAAAAGTGACACCTGATTTCGCCAATTGCCGGAGTTTATGAAAACATTTTTGCTGAAAGAAAATATCTCCGACCGCCAAAGCTTCGTCGATGATCAAAAGATCGGCGTGTACGGTAATTGAGGACGCAAAAGCCAAGCGCACAACCATCCCGCTGCTGTAAGTTTTGACCGGACGATCGAAATATTCGCCGATCTCAGCAAAGTCGGTTACCTCCTCTATCCTGGCCTGATTCTCGCGCTCCGAAAGGCCCATCAGCGATCCATGCAAAAGCACATTCTGCCGGCCGGTAAAATTGGGATCGAACCCGCTACCGAGTTCAAGTAGCGCCGAGACCCGTTCGGTGTGGATTTCGGCCCGACCCGAGCTCGGTTGCAGCACACCGGCAATCAGCTGCATCAGAGTACTTTTGCCACTGCCGTTACGTCCGATCACACCCACGCTTTCTCCCCGGCGAATGGTCAGGCTCACCTCAGATAACGCGAACACTTCCTGGCCGAGCTTAGCTTTTTGGTGAACGGCCAATTTTTGGAGTGCAATGGGCGCATAGGCCGGCACCTGACTCCACAAACCGTAAACGAACCGTTCGTGAGGCCGGTTCCAGAGTCGATATGATTTTGAAACCCCATCCAGGGTAAGCAATACCTCAGACTCAGTGGAAGCACGCGCGGGACTAGGAATCTCAGTGATATTGCTCACGGCAGACTCTCCAAAAAATCAACCGCGAATGGACACGAATTGACACGAATGAAGACAAAAGAAAAAGACGAACCGCACATGCACTGAAATCCACGCAGACAAACCGCAGCAAACTCACCGAGAAGATTTTGGATATCTACCGAGCAAGAACGTCTGGTCGAAATCCATCTGCGTAAATCAGCGCCTGCCCGACATAGCTTTAGCGACGGCTGGTTCATCTGCGGTTAGATTTATTCTGTTTGTTTCGCGTCCATTCGCGGCTCGTCTTTTTCTCATTCGTGTCCATTCGCGGTTGCATTCGCGGTTCACATCACATCGGCGAAAGCCGGCTTTGACTTTTCGAAAAACGAAAACCCGACCAGCACTAAAAGCAATCCGACGCCGGTTAAGAGAGCAAGCGTACCGAAATTCGGGTAAAAACCCCACATCAGAACTTTCCGGGAATCATCAACCAATACCGCTAACGGATTAAGATAAAACCAGGAACGGATCCAATCCGGCACGAAAGCGATCGGATACATGATGGCGCTGCTAAATAGCAGGACGGTCATTACCGGATTCACCAGGTTCGCAATATCTCGCACAAAAACTCCGAGAGCCGAGAGGAACAGACTGAGACCTAGAGCCAATAGGGCCGTCGGAATTAAGAAAAGGGGCAAGAAGACGAAAGACCAGGGGATAGCGCCCCGCAAGATCGTCAATGCCAGCAACAATGGTATAAAAGCGAGGACCGCATGGATCAACGCGTCCAGCGTTGTCGTCAAGGGAAGGATCTCCAAGGGAAACACCACCTTTTTGACCAGGTTTGGCTGGCCCAGGATCAGTGTCGGGGAACGACTGATTACCTCGGCGCACACGTTGAAGAGGTTCAGGCCACAAAAGAGCGCCAGACCGTAATCGAGTGTCGTCTCCGTCTTCGAGATTCCAAAGCGCGCGTGCATGATCGTCCCGAACACGAACGTATAAACCAGAAGCATCAATAGAGGCGTAATAATCGACCAAAGAACTCCTAGACGTGCCCCGGTATATCGCTGGCCAATCTGCCGGAAAAGATACTGACGGATCAGGTAATGCCTTTTTGGCAGTGCAAGCAGACCCCTCATCGGACGGAAAATTGGAAGGATGGAAAGGTGGAAGAATGGGCTCTTTGGATGAATGGCTCACCCCAAGGATAACAGAAGAACTTAAAACGCATGGCGGCGAAGGGCGAAGATGACCAAGAAAGCGGACGCTGCAACAGATATTGCATTTCGAGGAGCTCAGGAGTTCAAGGAGTTCAGGAGTTCCAGGAGGGTGCGATCAGCAAGCCAGAGCATTGGACACTGGACTCCGTTTCACCGGTCGGTTTTTGCTTGAAAAACTAGTTAAATTCGCTGCTCCTCGCCTTTTGAACTCCTGAACTCCTGAACTCCTGAACTCCTGAACTCCTGAACTCCTGAACTCCTGAACTCCTGAACTCCTGAACTCCTGAACTCC
>JAFAZK010000215.1 GCA_019239825.1 Verrucomicrobiota bacterium
CGGGATTGGAACTCGCGGTCGGCGATACGCATTGGCACATTCTGCATAGCTGTAAACAATCTCGCTCCTAACGAGCGCACAAAGGAATTTGGCGGCTATAAAGATTTCGCTCCTACGGAGCCTCATTTCGTGACTTGTCTCTTGAAGAGTAGCAGGTCGCCTTTAATCTGACCCTTGTGAGGCTCCAGGGCGAAGAGAAATTCAACGTCAGTGGAAAACTTTTGTTAGCCCACCCGTCGCTGAAGGATCCTAATTTTCGGCGGACGATCCTCTTTATTTCGAGTCACGAGGAGAATGTGGGCGCTTTTGGAGTCGTCATTAACCGGCCAACCCATCAAAAACTGGCGGATTTTGTCGCGGAAGCGGACTTACCCGGGCTAGCCAGTGTTCCTGTTTACGAAGGCGGACCGGTCTCCTCAAACGAGTTGATTTTGATGGGATTTCTCGGAGACGGCGGCGGTGAGGCAACAAGTCTTCAAGTGCCGTTGTCGATCCCGGATGCGGAGGAGATCTTGCGGGAAAAGCGCGGCTTTGTGCGGGCCTTCCGCGGCTACGCCGGTTGGGAGGCAGGACAATTGGAAGGGGAACTAGGCCAAAATGCTTGGCTCATTCGGGAAGCGGATGCTGAGTTTATGGGCAGTGAACCTGATCAGTCGCTCTGGCTCCAGTTTATGAAGGGTGAGGGGCCGGTTTATTATTTGTTGGCGCTGGCCCCGGATGATCCTTCGCTGAACTGAACATTTGGGGTGTGGGGCTTCGTACTCGTACTCGAGTTCTGGCGAGGCGGGTGTCGGAGTGGACTTAGGGGACCAAGTGAACTGGCAACGCTGTGGATTTTATTGAGCGCGGCCTGACGCTTGGCTGCATCACGTCCGCTCGAGGACGAGTACGATCCTTCCTGTTGCCAGCCGCCAACTGTTGGGTTGCCGTTGGCGTTTGTAGGGGATAAACAAGGGCAGCATGAAGATCGGGGTTCCTAAGGAAATTAAAGAACAAGAGCATCGGGTTGCGTTGCTGCCATCGGTTGTTTATCAGCTAACGCGCTTGGGGCATGAAGTGTTCGTAGAACGGGACGCTGGCGCCGGAGCGGGATTTCCGGACGAGGAGTACGCACAGGCCGGCGGTAAAATCCTCGACGATCATAGTTCGGTTTTTCAGCAAGGCGAATTGATCGTTAAAGTCAAAGAACCATTGCCTTCGGAGTATCCGCTACTGAGAGAAGGCCAGATTCTTTTCACTTATCTGCATCTGGCCGCAAACAAGGCGTTAACGGAGGCACTGATGCGCAGCGGGGTGACCGCGGTGGCCTATGAGACGGTGGAGATCAACCGCCGATTGCCGCTGCTGGAGCCGATGAGCGAGATCGCCGGCCGAATGTCCATCATCGTCGGTGGATTTTTTCTAGCCAAACATCGCGGTGGTAAAGGGGTTTTGTTAGGAGGCGTGCCTGGGGTGCTACCCGGAAACGTGATCGTCATCGGCGGTGGAACTTCGGGAATCAACGCGACACGTATGGCTACGGGTTTGGGTGCAGATGTAACCATCCTTGAGGTGGATATCGAACGAATGCGCTTTCTTGATATTACTATGCACACGGCGCACACGCTTTACTCCAGTGAGGCGCATCTTCTGGAGATTTTGCCGCGAACCGATCTTTTGATAGGTGCGGTGCTCGTGCCCGGAGCCAGGGCGCCGCGGCTTATCACTCGGGAGATGTTAAGAATGATGAAGCCGGGGAGTGTGCTGGTGGATATTGCGATCGATCAAGGCGGATGTTGCGAAACGTCGAGGCCCACCACGCATGAGAACCCGGTCTACGAAGAAGAAGGGATCGTTCACTATTGTGTGGCGAATATGCCCGGAGCCTATGCACGTACCGCAACTCAAGCGCTGACAAATGTGACGGCGCGCTTTGTTGAGTTTTTGGCAGAGGGTCTTTCGGCGGCGATCAAGAAGCAGCCCGCTCTGATCGGTGGGATCAACGTGATGGGTGGCAAAGTCAGGAACGAAGCGGTAGCGCATGCGCATGGGCTGCCGTATGTGCCGGTGGATTTTTGACGTTTGGCGTTCGGGGTTCGGCGTTTGCGTCTGATTTGTCCCGAAGGGACTAAAGGACTACGCCTGGGGTAGAAACCGGTTGAAACCTCATGCGCAGTCCGACACGTCCCTTCGAGGCAATCGATGCCGATTTAAAACTGGACGATGTGGACGGAGCGGATGTTGGGGGTTTGCATGGCGGCTTGCAGGACCGCATCGGGAGGAAGTGAATCCAGATTGAGCACGGTCAGTGCTTTGCTATCTCCGTCACCGCGGCTGAGTGACATGTCGGCGATATTGACTTGATGGTTACCTAACAAGGTACCGATTTGGCCTACGATTCCCGGTACGTCGTTGTTCTCAAAGATCATCAACGTACCAACGGGACGAGCTTCAACGAAATGGCCGTTGATCTGGACAATCCGCGGGGAAGCGCCAACAAAAGTTCCGGCTACAGACACTTTGTTGCCTTCGCCTTCGACTTGGATCTCGATGAGATCGGTAAAGTCACCAGTTGCATTCTCTTTCGTCTCAAGCACGCGCATCCCAAGATTCTGAGCCAGCGACGTGACGTTCACCTGATTTACGTCGGAGCCGCCAGCTTCCTCGAGAAACCCTTTCAATGCGTATCGGGAAACGGGTGAGGTTTCCACTTCGTTTACTTTACCGCTGTAATTGATGTGGAAGTGCTCGCAGCGCTTCGGTGCGAGTTGCCGCAAGAGGCGACCGAGGCGTTCCGCCAAGTCCAGGTAAGGTCGAATGACCGCGAGGGTCTTAGCGTCGATGTTGGGAACATTAACGGCATTCCGAATGACGCCCTCCAGCAGCACTGAACGGATGGCTTCGGCGATCTCGATCCCGACACTCTCTTGGGCTTCTAGAGTTGAGGCTCCTAAATGGGGAGTGCAGACCAAATTAGGAAGCTTGAGCAAAGGCAGATCAGGCGGCGGCGGTTCGGTCTCAAAGACATCGAGGGCGGCAGCGGCGATATGGCCGCTCGTCAAAGCCTCATAGAGCGCTTGTTCGTCGATAAGTCCGCCGCGAGCGCAATTGATCACGCGGGCGCCTTTTTTCATGAGGGCGATGCGCTCCCGATTGAGAACTGACCGAGTCTCGGGAGTCATCGGCAAATGCAAGGTCAGGAAATCCGCTTGGGCGAGTACTTCGTTGAGATCGTCGAGGAGCTCAACTTGAAGCGATCGGGCGCGCGTGGGCGAGAGATAAGGATCGTAAGCAATTGGGCGCATCCCAAAAGCGATTGCCCGCCGGGCGATCTCGCTGCCGATCCTTCCCATGCCTAGTATCCCTAAGGTCTTGCCACTGAGCTCAACGCCTTCAAAGCTCTTTCGATCCCAGCGGCCGGCCTTCACGCTGGCATCGGCTTGAGGGATGCTGCGGGCAATTGACACCAACAAAGAGAAAGCGTGTTCAGCGGTGGATACCGTGTTACCTGCGGGTGTGTTCATCACGATGATCCCGCGCCGGGTAGCAGCCTCTACATCCACGTTATCAACCCCGACACCGGCACGTCCGATGGCTTTTAAAGACTTGGCGGCGCTGATTACCGGTGCGGTCACTTTGGTCTGCGACCGCACGACGATGGCAGCGTAGGAAGGAATAACCTGAATGAGCTGAGGCTCTTTCAGGCCAGTTTGCACATCGACATCGAGCCGACCTCCGAGTCGAAGCGCTTCTACTCCTCGTGGCGAGATGGCGTCGGCAACCAGGACTTTCTGGTTAACCATGGCTCAATTTCGTGAAGAACCCTTTCAACAACCCAAACCCGGGTTTTAGTCCCGATCCAGAACCCCGTGTAGTTAGGGCCGGCTCCGGCTCGGCGTGCACTGTGCCGCGACTAGCGCCGGTAGAAACCTGGGCGTTGAGTCGCTGCTGATAAAGTGAGAGTGCCATCAATGGCCAGTTGTTCCTATACATATCGTACTTCAGGTAGAATACCCTGGGGAAGCCGGTTCCAGTGATAAGCTCTTCGTCCCACGATCCGTCCTTATTCTGGGTTTTCAGCAAGAACTCAATTCCGCGGCGGATGCTTTCTCGGTAAGAATCGC
>JAFAZK010000256.1 GCA_019239825.1 Verrucomicrobiota bacterium
GGGGCAGCCTCTACCAGAACCTGGGCACGAACCCCGGCTAAATGGGCAGTTGATCACGCCGGGTTACTTCAATGCTTTGCAAATCCCATTGCTTGAAGGACGCGATTTCGATGACAGCGATAGACGCCCGCCCGAACAGCGTTTCCAAAATACGAGCATAATTATCAGTCGGGCGCTAGCCGAAACCTTTTTCCCCGGACGCAGCGCTATCGGAGAACAGATCGAGTTACCGGGTTCTGACATGGACGCAAAGACCTATACCGTAATCGGTGTGGTGGAGAACACACAACACGCTGGGCTGGATCAGCCCTCGCCAAAATTCAATGCTTATTGTCCCTATTTCCAACATCTCACTCATTACGAGTTTTTACTCCTGCGCTCATCCGGTGATCCGCGCGATCTAATTCCGGCTCTGCGCAGAGCGATCTCCTCAATTGATCCCGACTTGCCCCTGGGAAAGGTGATTGCCTTCGATGATGCAGTCGGGCAACGGTTCGGCGCCAGGAAATTAACGGCACTATTGGTGAGTATTTTCTCTGGCGCTTCATTATTCCTATCCGCCGTCGGTTTGTATGGAGTTTTGGCCTATATGGTGAGCCGGCAGACTCGCGAAATTGGTGTCCGCATCGCCATTGGTGCGCTCTCGTGGAACATTCTGATGCTGGTATTGAGGCGAGGATTCACGATCGTTGGGTTAGGAATTGTTATCGGACTATCAACCGGGCTTGCCTTTGGTGGTTTTCTCGGAAGTCTGCTGTATGGAGTCCGCAGTAATGATCCGGTTACAATTGGGCTCAGCGTTTTGATCCTCTGTTTGGCGGCCCTAGTCGCCTGCCTATTACCAGCTCTACGTGCCGTTCGAATCAACCCAGTCACAGCGCTCCGCGAATGAAAACAAACCAGGATTCACCACAAAGACACAGAGGACACAAAGTTAGGAGGGATCTAAATCAGTCTGCGTCTGAAGCCTGCCTTCGTGTTCTTCGTGTCTTTGTGGTGAATGATTTTAAACTACATGCGAAGCCTAACATCCCAACTCCGCTATACCATCCGGCTCCTGCTAAAGTCGCCGGGATTCACTATCACGGCAATTCTGATCCTCGGCTTCGGGATTGGCGCGAATACTGCAGTATTCAATCTCATAAACTGTGTACTTCTAAAACCTCTACCGTATCCGCATGCTGACCGGCTCGTTAGCATGTCCGTGCCGATTGATACTTCGAGAACCGTCGGCGCCGATCTTCCGGACTTCCTCGACTACCGGGCTAGTCAACAAAGTTTTACTGAAATTGCGGCGATAGACGACGATTTTGTTGACTTAAGCGGTTCGGATGGGCCGCAACGGATAGTTGCTGGTTTTGTGTCTGCTGGTTTATTCAAGGTGACCGGCCGCGATTTCCTGCTGGGGCGGCCGTTTACTGAGAAAGAGGATCAGTTTGGTGGATCCTTAGTGGTGGTTCTGGCCGAAAGATTTTGGCGAAGTCATCTTCACAGTGATCCAGCCGTGTTAGGCAGGAATCTTATCCTTGGTGGGCGCAGTTTCGAAGTGATAGGAGTCTGTCCGCAACAGGTTGATGATTGGGGCTTCGATTCAACCGATTTATACGTTCCGATCCATTCAATGGCCAGACCGGAGGATTCAGTCTGGCGGCGTGATTCTCATTTCTTAAGTTGCTGTGGACGACTGAAGCCGGGCGTCAGTATGGAGCAAGCGCAGGCCGATTTGGATATAATTCGGCGCAAGTTAGTCGAGCAGTATCCGGAAACGAACCGGGGCTATGGGGTCGCGCTGATGCCCTTGCTCGATTCGATGGTGGAAGATAACTCCAACGGTCTCTGGCTAATAGGTGGATCGGTGAGTTGTCTTCTAATAATAGCACTTGCGAACGTCGCCAATCTACTTTTCTGTCGCGCTATCGAGCGCCAAAAAGAGATGACGATCCGTCGAGCGCTTGGAGCCACCAGGTTGAGTTTGGCTGGCCAGGCCTTGATCGAGAGTTCGATTCTTTCCATTGTCGGAGCAGCTCTAGGCCTATTGATTGCTTTTGGTCTGATCAGGTTGATGCGGGCAATTTGTCTGCAGGAGAATCTCGCGCGTGTTGACAATATCGGTTTCGATGGCTCCACGCTGATATTCTTCCTTTGCATGACAGGACTGGTTGCTTTGCTTTCCGGTTCGCTTCCGGCAATGAAAGCGATACGCAAGCTCAAACACGACCCTCTAAATATCGAGAACAGCCGAAGTGCGACTGCGGGTCCGGGACGTCAGCGGACACAGCGGGTTTTGGTAATCGGACAGGTAGCGTTGTCGTGCATACTCGTGATCGCAGCCGGCTTGCTGATTCGAAGCTTCATCGCCGCGCAAAGCAGACCGCTCGGGTTCAATCCCGACCGACTTTTGGCTGCTGAGATTTCGCTCACTGACCGGAAGTACGATGATCCGGCTCGGACCAGAGAATTCTTCAGTACGGTCCTTGCGGGAGTCCGGAATTTACCGGGGGTCAGCGATGTGGCGATGAACGAAGATTTACCTTTCAACCGTTCCTGGAGTTACCACGACCCATTTCTCGTGCCTGGGAAGCCAGCTCCTGCACCAGGGCACGAACCCAGACTGGCTTCACAAAGAATCTCTCCCGGCTATTTTCGTACCCTCCAAATTCCTTTATTGAGAGGGCGCGATTTTGGATCTGAAGATACACCGACCAGCTCGCCTGTGATCATTATCGATCAAGCGTTGGCGTCTCGCTATTTTCCGAACGAGGACCCGATCGGAAAGCAGATCGAAAACACAGCGACATGGTCAGTGAGTAAGTTCTGTACCATCGTGGGAGTGGCAGGCAACGTTCTTCATGTTGGTCCGGATAATGAGCATGCAGCTTTCGATGCATATTTTCCGCATAGCCAGCAACCAATGACCCATGAAGTCCTGGTCTTGCGTTTATCCGCAGATCCAAGCTCGTTAGCGCCAGCAATCCGCAAAATTATATCGGTGGCCGATCCGGACGTGCCGGTGGTCAAGGTCAAGGGCATGGATGATCTGATCGCAGAAAGGTCCGAGAGCCGTAAGACGGGCACGCTCTGGCTCACTATGTTTTCGGGGGCTGCGCTATTTCTATCAGCTCTCGGTATCTACGGTACGTTATCCTACAGTGTACTAAAGCGTAGCCGAGAGATGGGAATCCGAATTTCTCTGGGTGCAACATCTGCGGCGATTTTGAGGTTAATCCTGCGCGATTCTATGCGGACGGTTACTGTGGGACTTTTAGTGGGGATGATCATCGCCGCCAGTCTTACCAAAGTTATACAAAACGCGTTATATGGTGTCTCGCCGGCGGATCCGATTGCCATTGGTGTCAGCGTCACGATCTTGATCGCGGTCGCTTTAATCGCCAGCCTCATTCCTGCAGCTCGAGCCGCTCGAGTCAATCCAACGACTGCACTGCGTAACGAATGAGATAACTGTATAGGCGCAACAGATGTGGCCAGGGTATGTCGAGAAAGAACGTAAAAAGTGCCTCGGCTCCTAGATGGTAGCTCCTAGTTCCTAAACTATTTGCCGCCCTACAGTTTATCTTCCGCCAAATCGGCCTCGCACTTGTCCTCCGAAGTCCGGCTAAGCCGGACGAAGGAGGAAGCGAGGCAGCGCTCCAGGTTTCGACCAATCACTAATCACCAATCACTTTCCCAATGCGCCACACCATCCGTCTTCTGCTCAAGTCGCCCGGTTTCGCTATGACCGCGATACTCGTTTTCGGTTTTGGTATTGGAACCAACACAGCGATTTTTAGTCTGGTCCAAGCGGTCATTTTCAAGCCGTTGCCCTATCCTGATCCGACCAGTCTGATTCAGGTTTTTCTGACCTATCAAGGAAATGAGGACTCGATCGATTACCCGGATTACGTGGATATCCTTCGGGCGCAGCACAGCTTCAAGAACATGGCTGAAGTCGGAAGCGGCTCCCTAGATTTAACCGGGGAAGGGAATCCGGAGCGATTGAGAGTCGACTTTATCACGGCTAGTATGTTCGCGGTCACTGGATCGCCTGCGGTGCTTGGGCGGCCGTTTAGTGAGAACGAAGATGTTTCTGGCGGCCCTTTAGTCGTTGTACTGAGCGAGCAGTTCTGGAGAACACGGTTCAATGCTGATCCGAGCATCATTGCGCGCCACGCGAATTGACCCCATCGCGGCGCTCCACGAATAGCCAA
>JAFAZK010000258.1 GCA_019239825.1 Verrucomicrobiota bacterium
TAGCACCTCCTTTGAAGATCTTGGAATAGAGTTGACGGATAACCAGGAAAGCAGCGCGTCCGGCCAGTAAGCTAGGGTCTTGGACAAATTCAGATGAGGTGGCCCCCGTGGCCAGGAGAGTGGCAATATCCCCTTGAGTCAGCGGCGGAGAACTATCGAATAGAACCTTGAAATTCGACACCCGCCCGTAAATATGCATCGTGATATCGTAGTCACGGACGGTAGAGCGTCCGATGATGTTCAACTCTGGATCCAACGGGTTCTGGCCAGAATTAAAATTAACGTAACTGTCGTTGATATCCATGTGACTGAAAGGGAGCGAAGCCGTCAGGTTCTCAATCTTGGCATAGCCAGTGACTGAGGGTCTTTGGCCGGTACCGCCGACCTGGATATTAATTACCACCGAACCACGGGCGAGATTGCTCTGTATCTTGAACGGATCCTTCGTCACCACCGCAATATTGAACTTCCAATTATTGAATGGCGGTGTATCGACGGAGACATTGGGAGGCGCCTTTGGTGGCTGAGGCGCCGGCTGACCTGGTAGATTCAGCGGCAAAATATCGATGTCCTGGAAAAACCGGCTATTGGTAATCTCGACCCGGCCGTCAACTTCACCAGCCGAGAGTGGTCCTTTGATGGTTAGATCCAGGTTGCTGCGAACAATGATGTTGTCGCTGCGTGTGAGCAGAATCTGAGTACCATGCACGCCAATAGCAAATTTCGGGTCCGTGCCCTTTGATAGGTCGATGGAACCACTGACGTTGAATGGGCCGCCAGCCGCTTCTCCTTGTAGTTGGGCAAAATCGACACGATTCTCTCGAAAATTGATCTGGGCGACAAAGTTGGAGACTGGCGGCACCAAATCAGTGCGCGCGCGAGCTTGCGCAATATTGGTATGCAGCTCGCCCCGTAGACTCGGCTTAGCTAACGTGCCCGCCACATCTACACTGACACCGGCTCGACCTTCAATCGAGCGAATCTCCGGAATCATTCGCCGGAGGAAACTCAAGCTGGTGTCGGGCCATTTAACCGTGGCCTGAATCGGAGTGTTCTCATCCAAGGTTCCGGTTTTGATAATCTGTGGAAGATCGAAGGCTAGCTTGCCCGCGATGGCGAGAGGCTGAATATCTGGCTGTTTAATCGTGCCGTTGAGAGTTAGGTTTTTGTTTTCTAAGTTGACCGCAATCTGGAGACTTGCGGCGGCAAATGTTGAGGCAGCAGCTGACCGTAAATCGGAGGCGTCGATATTCACAGCGACCTTGGGATTACTGGTGTCGCCGTTTGCTTGCACCGTTAACTGTCCAATGCCATCGACTACTGGTTTCCCAGTTTGAAAGTCGGCCAGGTTCACTTTGTCTGTTCGCAGGTCGATACTGATTGGCTGGCCGATTGCGATCGGAATCTTAGACCCGCTTTGAAAATCGAGCGGCAGAGTCGCCGTACCGGTTAACTGATGCTTGTGGGTCTTTACTATCAATCCGGTCATTTCCAGAATCTTGGGATTCACATGCAATGACATGGCCAGGCTTCCCAGCGGCGAAGAAACTTTGATCGTCGGCAGGTTACCGTCCAACGCCTGATAAGTTCCCGAGACTTCTGCGTTGATATGCTCAAATTGTTTTACGGTTATCTCCGTTCCCCGGAGCTCTAAATGGCCGTTAGAGGGATTGGTCGCATTCTGCTCGGGCGCAGGTTGTTCGGAGGCGCCATTTTGGAGTGAAGCGTTGGAGTTTGCCGTTGCGAGTTCGCCAGTCCCGCCCCAGTTAATCGTCAGTTTTCCTCCTAATCCGAGATCTTGATGGAACGCACGCAGCGGCGGATTGAGAAAACCGAGGTTCTCCAGTTCGACATCTGCGCGCCCGGAATACGGAAATTTAGAGGTTATTTTTCCCGCACCGGACATATCGATGTGATTTTTCGGATCAAAAAGGATCTTCAAGACCGAGAGATTGACATCGTTGTTGGCAGACGACGCTCCGACCGCTAGTTGTTGAATCGTAAGGCCACGGAACCCGATTTGGTCTCCAGTTATCGCCAATTGAGCCGAACTGGGAACATTCTTTGCCGTGCCGTCGACTTCGAGATTGAGCGCGAATTTGCCGGCGAGATCAGATCCGGCAATATAATTGGACAGGAAAGGGTTAAAAGAGCGCAGGTCCTGAAAAGCAATTTTGCTGTCCAGATGGTATCGGAATGGATCCGCCAAATCGATCGCGCCTCCGATATTAATCGAATTGAAAGCATCGAGGTCGATGGTTCCTTTGTCGATCTCAACGTGATCGCGAGCGAAATTCAATTCCAGGTTGACGTTTTGAGCCGTTAAACCCCGGTAGTTCACCGAGCTTCCCTGGCAGGTGATTTTTCCATCTGGCTCCAGATTCTGCACGGTAACAACGCCGCCTACGGAAAATGCTCCTAAGACGTTGGGTTCGCTTAGAAAATCATTTAGCGAGTGGATGTCGACGGCGAGCCGGCCACCAATGGTCCGCAGGTCCAAAGCGGTCCGCGGTTTCGGAATTGGTACCGAGGCAGAAATCTTGATCGAACTCGGTGCTGCCAGAACTTGAGTTGTGGCCTCCAAGCTGGCAGCGTTGGTGAGTTCTGCGTCAACCCGGACTTCGGGAACTCGGATGTCTTGATAGTGAATCGTTGAAGTTCGAGCGATGAGTACAGCCGCGATGGAGTCGGCCCAATTTTCTCCTATGGGGAGTGAACCTGCAACGTACCCCTGTGCTTCTGGTTCTTCGACCACGCATCCGGCTGCTTTGAGCGGCTCAGCGTTTAAGTTGAACCTGCCCGTAAGAGAGCCTTTATCTATCGCCGCGCTGCCAGTGATAAGGGCAGCGGTTTCGATTTGGGGCGCGAATGTCTGTGGCTCAGGTAACCAGCAGGCCAGCCCTAATTCAGCACGAATTTCGGTCGGCAACCGGGTCCAGTCTGTGGGAAGTGCGAAGCTGCCTGAAGCGTGCACAAGATTTTTTCCCATTTGAACGGCTAACTCCAGAGAGCGGCTTTTCCCTTGGGCAAGCTCAGTTTCAAACCGGGCTCCATCGATGGTGTATTTGTCGAACCGGACCTGTTGCACCGTCGCCTGCGCTGTACCGGACCACTCGCTGGGACGGTAGGCGTCGCCTGAAACTTGAACGAGTATCGACGGTAATTCTCCTTCCAAGCGTTCAGGTAACAGCTTTTGCAGGGCCGCGAGATCAACTCCAGTAGCTTGTACTTTGAGCGAAAACGGAGCCCGAAGCTGGTTTGCTGCTTGTTCTTGGGCGATCGCGCCATCCAGCCGCAATGTTCCTTGGAGCAGTGTGCCATCCAAGTTGATCGCGCCTGCTCCTTTTGCTGATTGGCTTAGGTCGGCTCTGAGTTCATTAATTGAGACGTACGGCAGGAGCTGTAAGTCAGTAATCCGGAGAGTGTTATTGGATTCGCTGATGAAAGCCCGCAGGTTGTCCCAGCTCCCAAAATTGGGGATATTGAGGTGCGCACACGACAAAACCCCTGTCTCTTTTCGCCGGAACGAGAGCCCGGTGTTCCGAATGTCCAAGTTGCCCGTAGGGAGGCGCAGCGTGAAGTTAAAGTTTTGGATGTCAGTCTTGTACGGGAGCACCAAAGGGAACCGAACGAGCTGGGGAGGCTTTCGGGTTTTTGGGCTAACTGGCCGAATGACCAGCTCCACATCCCTCACTAAAACCACATCGACGATGTCCGCTATCCGGTTCTGGAATATGCGGCCGAGATTGTAGTGGGCTGCGATCCTTTTAACGACCAGCTGTTCGATGGGAAAGACGGTATTGCCCGGCTTCGGTCTGACTTCGATGTCTTCCAAAGTCAGGTTAGTGAAGATGGAGCCGTGGATTTTGAATTCAATCGTGAGGTTTTGCGAGTTTGCGACTTGTTGGGCAATGAAATGAGCCAGCCCGAAAAAGATGGGTTGGTAAAATATGACCGTTAGTAGAAGGCCCAGAACAGTCCCGCTGAGGAGATACCTCAGCCAACGGGTGCGATTGGGATGGGCCGCCATGCGATCAAGTTTGCAACATATTGACGCTGTCAGTGGTATCTTCCGAAGAGGAAAGGCCCTCAGATGACATCGCCGCCAAAACATTGGCAGCAGTGGCTACGGTTCTGCAAGCGGCTATTTGGACTTTTCGCGCGGAACCTTGGAAGAGCGATTGAGCGGTACGGCCTGATCGATGGCGAGCAATGCGCGGCCTCTTTTGCCTATTACGCTTTCTTCTCGCTTTTCCCGCTTATCCTTCTCTGTGTAGCCATGGCTACGCTTTTTGTTCAGGACCGCGAACTCACAGCGGCCCAGATCCTGGTTCAGGTCGATCAATATCTTCCGTTGCAAGCGAGCGATCGTGTCTTAATCCTGCAAACCGTACAGGGAGTGCTCGAACACGGCTTGGGGGCCAGTGTGCTGGGCTTTCTGGTCCTCACGTGGAGTTCTTTGCGCTTCTCCCAGGCTTTGGTGATCGGAGTCAATCGAGCCTGGGAATTGAAAGACTACAACTGGTGGAAACTCCCGCTAAAAAACCTGCTGATGATCGGGATCGTTATCAGTGCAATCGCGCTTGGACTGGTCACTCCGTTCGCATTCGACAGGCTGGCTGAATTGTTTGGTTGGGGGAACGTAGTGAGCCATCTCTTTGCCGGAATTCTGCCTACGCTGGTGCTCTTTTACAGTCTGCTTCTCTTCTATATGCTTGCACCGAGGCGAAACGTGCGGTTCGCCTCGGCGTGGCCTGCCGCCCTGCTAGGGACGATTGCTTTAGAGATGGCACAGTCTCTGTTCGGGATTTATTTGACGCGAATCGCCAATTTCAATGCCGTTTATGGCACATTCGGGTCGATCATGGCGCTTTTGTTTTGGATCTACACTTCCGGCGTCATCGTCATTTTTTGCGGATGTTTCGCAGCCACGGCTCACTCGCCTGAGGCTCGTTCGCATGGCCGATCGCCGATCGCCAATAGCCAATACTGAAGCCGAGCATTGGCTATTGGCTATCGGCTATTGGCTATTCTGAGCGAGCCTAAGGCGAGCTCAGAAATAGAAGGGAATCCCCATCTGCTCAAACAGCTTCTTATTCTCTCCAAAATATTTGTTACCGAGGTCGCTGAAGCCCCCAGTCTCCTTAAAGTGCTTGAGGAAGGCGTTGACCTGTTGGCGCAGCTCGTCGTTGCCTTTACGGATCCCAATAGCCCACTCTTCGGTTTGAAAAGGCTTAAGGATCGCCTTGGTCGTATCCTGGTGGCTTTTCCAAAGCTGGAATATGGAGATTTGGTCGTAAATCATACAGTCCGCTTTCCCCTGAGCGACCTCGGTTGCGCAAGTCGGGGCGTCACTAAAGGTATTAATCTTTGCGTTGTGAAAATGCTGGATTGCGTAGATATGGCCGGTGGTAGCTTTCTTCACGGCGACGGTGACGTTGGGTTTGTCTACATCGTCGATCGATTGGATCGAGCTATTCTTATTCGCTAAAATTGAAAGCCCCATTGTCAGATAAGCGTCGCTAAAATCGATGGACTTGGCTCGGTCCGCCGTTTTGGTCATCGATGAGATCGCTAGATCAATTTTTCCCGTTTTTAAAGAAGGGATGAGGCCATCAAAGGGAATGTTTTCGAAACGCACCGGGCGGTGAAGATACTCTCCCATCGCGTGCATCATATCCACGCTGACCCCCGCAGGCTGGCCGTTGGTGTCGAGCATTTCGAACGGCGGAAACTGCATCTCCATGCCGATAACCAGCTCGCTTTCAGCGGCTCCAGCCGCTCCGGTAAGGAAAAATGCCAGCAAAAGCCCGCTGAATAGTGATTTCACGAGAAAATTTCACCACAAAGACACAAAGGACTCAAAGAAAGACTTTAATTAAAATGTCCGGCCCGTATGCAAATGTCCTCGCCGCGGTAACTTGTTCGTCGTGTTGGTAAACTCAACAATCTGAGTGGACACATGATTACCGAACTAGAAATACGAAATGACACACGCTTCCCGCGTGTGATTACGACGATGAAAAATGGATTGATTGCGGTTGGCCTTTTGTTGGCCGCGGTTCCAGTCAATCTCATCGCAGAATCGTCCGAAAAAGGGTCGCTATCTGGTGTGTGGGAGGTGAAGATCTCTGCTGGTGGCGTGCCATCGCCTCTCTCGAGCATTGCGATGTTCGGTCAGGACGGAAGTTTTAACACTACCGGTAATACCAAATTCTCGCTGGCGCCGCCGAATCAGGGCATTGGAAATGAGCGCGGTGCCGGGTACGGCCGTTGGGCTCAAAGCGGGGACAAAGAGTTCAGTCTGATGTTTTACGTGCCACTATTGAAGGGAGGCGAAGTGAACGGATACATGCGAGTCCGCTGCACCATGAGATTGTCCGAATCAGGAGATGAGTTCAAGAGCCATGAGTGTCTGGCGGAGTTTTTGGACGCAAACTGGAAAGTGCTGGACAGCGATAAGGACGACGTGACGGGAACCAGACTGGAAACTCCGTAGCGGCTAAGCCGAGAAGCGCACAAAGCAGGAATTGCGACGAGACGTCCAAACGCGCGTGGCAGCCTATTTAGCTCCGTAGGAGAAATCTTTATAGCAACGGCGACCCCGCAACGCGGCAAGTTCCGTAGGAACGGAATCTTTATAGCAAGGGCGATCCCGCAACGCGACAAGCTCCGTAGGAGCGACATAGAAGATCGTTTCGGAATTAGATGTCGCTCCTACGGAGCTGTTTTCGCTTTTTTCTCGCCAGCTATAAAGATGTCGCTCCTACGGAGCTGTTTTTCTCGCGCACGGGCGGGACCATTTGTGTCACTTTGGGGAATTATTTGGCAGTGACCTCTAACTCTCTATGGTGAATGCGGCCCATGCTTGAGGTGCGCGATCTAATAGTCAAGTTCATCAGCGAGAACGAAGAATTCACCGCCGTCGATTCGGTTTCCTTCGCGGTTGGCGATGGCGAGACACTTGCGGTCGTTGGAGAGAGCGGCAGCGGAAAGAGTGTAACGGCCTTGGCTTTAACTCGGCTGCTGCCTGAGCCGCCTGCGCGCATCGCAGGTGGAGATGTGTTACTGGATGGGGATTCGCTGCTAAGCAAATCCGCCGACGGTCTTCGTAGAGTCAGAGGACGCCAAATCGCGTATATCTTCCAAGATCCCGCGACAAGTCTAAATCCGGTTTTCTCGATCGACGAGCAGCTGGGGGAGACGTTGCGGCGGCACCGCCCCGATGTGAAAAAGACACGCGACGAAGCGATTTACTGGCTAGATCAAGTGGGGATTGTTGAGCCGGCAAAGCGGATTCGAGACTACCCCTTCCAACTCAGCGGCGGTATGCAACAGCGAGTGATGATCGCGATGGCGCTCTGTACGCGTCCGAAAATCCTAGTGGCGGATGAACCGACGACGGCTCTGGATGTCACCGTGCAGAAGCAGGTCTTAGATCTGTTTCGATCGCTTAAGGAGCGGTTCGCGATGTCGATCATTTTGATCACACACAATTTCGGTATCATTCGAGGTTTGGCCGACAAAGTGGCGGTCATGTATCGGGGCAAGCTATTAGAATTTGGTGAATGCGGAGCAGTTCTAGAAAATCCTAAGCATCCCTACACCCGGGCGCTGATTGATTGTGTCCCTCGACTCGGCGCTGGGCTTCACCGGCTCAAAACCATCGAGCGAAGCGCATTCGGAATGACAGATGACAGATGACAGATGACAAATCGGCTCTCGCCGTCGTCAATGCCGGGCTCAACGGGCAAAATTTGTCATTTGTGATCTGTTATTTGTCATTCGAGCGAGCATCAGGCGAGCTTCGATAGGCTGCCGCAACCGCGACGTATTTCGCGGCCATCCTCGGTAACGTTGCGATTTCTTCGGCCCTCAGAGATCGGATTACTTTGCCCGGGGAACCCAGTATTAACGAGCCGGGCGGGACCTTGGTGCCTTTAGTGACTAATGTGTTGGCCCCAATAATCGAGTCGGAACCAATCTCTGCACCGTCGAGGATGATTGCACCCATGCCGACTAACACGCGATCGCCGACGCGGCAGGCGTGAATCACAGCTCGATGTCCGCAGGTAACATCATCGCCGATCCGCACGGGGTAGTCGTCGGCCACGTGAAGGATACAACCATCTTGAATATTGGTGCGCCGGCCAACCACGATTTCGTTAATGTCAGCCCGAACGACCGCCTGAAACCAGATGCTGGAATGCTCGTCGATAGAAACTGCGCCGATTACATCCGCGGTTCGAGCCACGAAGACTGACGGCGCAAGTTTGGCCTGTTTGGGAAGAAACCGCTGCCAACTAGTGAATTCCTCTTTCTCGACCATAGGGCGGGTAAGCTTAGATTTAGTTAGTCGCTACTAGCCTCGGACGCCAGTCCTCGCCGCTCTTGGATTCTTACAAGCAGAATTATCGAAGCGCAGATCGGGTGGCGCCATAAATCCTAGACTGGTCAGTATAGTTAAATTGAGGCGCACGGAAACAGTGATGGCAAGCGAGCTTCTGCACCAGAACAACCAAGTTCGCCCTCTGGAGATGATTTGGCCCAATCCGTAAGAAAAAAAGCGATTTCCAGCCATAAAACGGTGGTTCTGGATTGACAAAACGACTCGATTCCGATGAAAAAAGGGAAACCGTGGGCGTGTGCGCTCAGCGGCCCTGACAGGTGGTCTAGGAGCCGATTCCAATCCAGCCATCCATATTCATGAACAAAGTAGAGCTAGTCGAAGCGGTTAAGAAGCAGCTCGGTTCCGAAACGAGCAAAGCCGACGCTGAAAAAGCGGTTACGGCTGTAATTCATTCAATTAAGGCGGGTGTAAAGAAAGACAAGATGGTTCAACTCGTCGGTTTCGGGACGTTCAAGGTGGTGGAGCGGAAGGCGCGAAAGGGAGTAAATCCAAAGACGCTGCAGCAGATTAGAATACCGAAATCAAAGACCGTAAAGTTTGTTCCCGGAAAGGATTTTAAGACAAAAGTTTAGGCTAAAATGGGGACGTTAGGGAGTTGGTTTCCCCCCCGTGACCGAGAAAACCCGTTTGGCCCCCGTGCCGAACGGGTTTTCTTCCTTTTAGCGACAACCACAAAGCGAAAAATCTCACGCAAAGACGCAAAGGCGCAAAGAAAAGAAACAAATTGGGCCAGCGTGATAAACAGGTGGCTGCCCTCACACCACATTTTTTTCCATCAACCAGCCAGCCATAAATTGAAGCCTGGCAAACGCTCAGAATTCTGTTATTAGCAAAATCTTTCTGAGCCGGCCTAAAGCCTCACTCTTTTCTTTGCGCCTTTGCGTCTTTGCGTGAGATTTTTCCGAGCCTTTTGGTTGCGGCTTTGCCCGCGTTGTGAGCTTTTCTAATCACAAATGTCGAACGTGATACTGGCTGCGTCGGAGATGCAGGAGCTGGAACAGCGCGCCTTTGCGGAGGGGGTTGACCAGGAAGGCTTGATGGATTTGGCAGGGATCGGCATCGCACGGGAGATCATTCGCCGTGAAAGCCGCCGAGGAATTTGCATTCTTTATCTCGGCAAAGGAAACAATGCCGGTGACGCTCTGGTAGTCGGGTCAGTTTTACAGAATGCCGGGTGGTCTATTTTGGTCCGATTGAGTGATCCTCCGGAGAAGTTAGGGCCGTTGCCTCGCAAGAAGTTGCGTGCCTTCGGGTCTGCTCCGCGCCCCTTCCAAGGCGACGGCGCCAGCATTTCGCGGGAGCTACCCGTGATTTTGGTAGACGGCATCCTGGGCATCGGTTCTCGGCCTGATCTTCGCTCCGGACTCAAAGCGATGACCCAAGAGATGAATCATTTGCGGTCCTCTTTGCGCGCGAGAACGTATGCCGTCGATGTACCGACTGGAGTGACCGAGGAGGGTGTCGACGCTGATGCTGTGATCGCGGACCTCACGGTTACGATCGGCTTTCCGAAGAAGTGCCTTTTTCGGGATGATGCGACTAACTTGGTCGGCAAGATTCACTGTATCGCTCTGGACGCTCTCACTGAGCGTTTCGAGGCCGACGACCGTCGTGACCGGTTCATCGGCGCTGACGATCTTCGCCCGCTGGTCCCTAGACGTAAGTTCGACTCACATAAAGGTGATTTCGGGCGGATCGGAATCGTCGCCGGTTCTTTGGGCTTTGTTGGCGCCGGTGTGCTTTGTTCCTTATCCGCGGTGAGGGCCGGCGGCGGGTTAGTAACGCTTTATACGATGGCGGACGACAGCTACCCGTTGCTGGCCGTTAAAGCAGCGCCTGAGGTGATGGTAAAACCCATTCACGACTACCGGCAAGTGCTCGACGATCGATTAACGGCGATCGCAATTGGGCCCGGTCTCGGAACGGCACATGAGACTTCAGTCTTGGACATCATCCGAGATTTCGAAGGTCCGATGGTGGTGGATGCAGATGCCCTGAACATTGTTTCTCACCAAATCGATACCCTGACGAAGGTTGGGGGACCGCGCCTGCTGACGCCGCATCCAGGCGAGATGAATCGGCTTTGGCCAAGCAGCACGGACAGGGTTGAGACCGTGCGCGCTTTTACCAACCAATTTGAGATTACGCTTCTGCTCAAGGGTGCGCGCACCTTGATTGGACAGAGAGCGAAACCCTTGTGTTACAACTCAACCGGCACTCCCGGAATGGCAACGGGTGGATCCGGAGACGTTCTTACCGGTGTGTGTGGAGCGCTGCTCGGCCGGCATTTGGAACCCTACGATGCCGCCAGGCTCGGCGCGTGGCTTTGCGGGCGGGCTGCAGAGCTGGCCCTGGAATCCGAGTCGGAGGAGTCGATGCTCCCCAGTGATACGCTTAGATATCTCGGCGCGGCATTTAAGGAGTTGAGGGAAGGATAGGGGACACGGCCTGGAGGGGAGCCGCTTTTAATGGTTGCGCGAACAAGAGCGCGACCTTGCCGAAAATCGTGACAAGACCCAACGGGATGCAACAGGCGGCTCCCGGAAATTACCCAGGACGTGAATTCGCCCTGCAGTGGCGATCTTTGAACCCGACGAATCCGTCATGCTCGTGGCGGCGTCAGGGGCCGTTCGCGGGAGCCGCCTGTTTAAAACGCCTGCAGCCTGAGATCGACGTCGGGTTTCAGACACACGCGATCGACTGACCACGGGCGAAAGCGGCTCCCCTCCATGCTGTTGCGTCGCGGCCTCGCCCTACCAATCTACTCCAGATACTTCGCCAGCCTCTCTCTTAGCTCGGCGCGTGCCCTGAACAGGATGCTCTTAACCGCCGGTACTGTTGTCCGCATCACCCGGGCGATTTCTTCGTACGGCATCTCCTCGTATCGCCGCAGAATGATGGCCATCCGTTGCGATTCGGGCAATTGGTTAATGGCTGCCTGAATTGCGGATTGGAGCTCTTCTTCCAGCAAGGCCTGATCTGGTTCATGAGCGGTACGCTCAGCCGGCTCCGACAGGTCATCGGTGGGTTCGGCGAAATGTTTTCTTCGCCGCATTTCGTTAAAGACGAGGTTGCGCGTGATTCTGAATAGCCAAGTCGTGAATTTAGCCTTTGGCGTATACCGTTGAGCGGATTTCCACACGCGAATGAAAACTTGTTGGGCCAGGTCTTCGGCTTCCGTGTCAGAACCGAGCATCTTGCTGATTGTGCCAATCACCCGCGCTTGATGTGCCTCGACGAGCAAACGGAAAGCGTCCATATCGCCCTCCTTGATTCGCTGCATCCATTCAATCTCCGGTTGGACCGGCTCGGCAGTGGGCAGCAAATCGTCAGCTAGTCTACTGTCTCGCATAGGGCGTTGGGGGAGGCTCATGGTATGCAAATACTGGCTTCAGGCAACGAATTAACCGCATATGGGAACCGCGAATCGACCCGAATGAAAACCGCGAATGGCTGCGAAATGATTCGGAAGGGAACCAAACCCGAACCGCAGATGGGCGCAGATTTACCTAGAGGATATCGAATTCGGCTACGGTTCATGCAAAACTGAGAGTCGTAGATCTCTGGCGATATTCATGTGTTTTTCAGGTAAAGCCAGTTCGGCGATCCTCGAAGGTACGGCCTGCAATTGGGAAAAGTTCCTGAGACGAACCGGGGAAGTACATCCAGCTGCGCAAATCTGCGGTTGGTCTTTCCCTTTGTCAGAAAACTTTATTCACGTCAATTCGTGTCCATTCGCAGTTAGTTTTCATTTTGG
This sequence comes from Verrucomicrobiota bacterium, assembly GCA_019239825.1. Lineage (GTDB taxonomy): Bacteria > Verrucomicrobiota > Verrucomicrobiia > Chthoniobacterales > JAFAMB01 > JAFAVN01. The sequence goes on from JAFAZK010000258.1 coordinate 12,168, forward strand.
TATCCATTCGCGGTTTAATTTCGTATTGACGTCCATTCGCGGTTAAGGTTGCTGGTGTGAATGCAGTGTGCCAAACTCAGATTGTGAAAAGTTTCACAAAGTCGCGCTTGGTTTCGAGATCGCTTTCTCATCTGTACGAAAAAGTTGTCACCGGTGAGAGGATTACTGAAGAGGACGCCGTTACGCTATTTCGTTCAGGAGACCTGAATTCATTGGGGCAAATCGCGAGCATCATCCGCCGGCGCAAAAATGCTAACCGGGCGACGTACATTCTTAATCGCTACATCAATTATTCCAATATCTGCGTTCTCTCCTGTCAATTCTGTGCTTTTGGCGCGCGTAAGCGGGATCCTCACGCCTTTGAAATGGCGATCTCCGAAATTGAGACCGCTACCGCGGGCTCGCTGCAGCAGGGGGTTACCGAGGTGCACATGGTGGGAGGACTCCATCCTACTTTGCCTGGCGAATGGTATATCAAACTTCTCGAAACGCTCCGCGCACTCGATCCCAACCTTCATATTAAAGCTTTCACTGCGATTGAAGTCCGGCACTTGGCCGAGAGGATCTTCAAGCTTCCTATTCGGGAGACGCTCGAGAGACTGCGCCGGGCCGGCTTAAATTCATTGACTGGGGGAGGCGCCGAAATATTCGATCCAGTTGTGCGCGATCGGATTTGTCGCGGGAAAGAAACCGCCGAGGAGTGGAAAGAGGTGCATCGGATCTGGCACGGCATGGGTGAGCGAAGCACGTGTACCATGCTCTTCGGGCACATCGAGACAATCGAGCAGCGGGTGGATCATCTTCGTCAGCTCAGAGAGCTGCAGGATGAAACCCATGGCTTTACCGGGTTCATCCCTTTTTCGTTTGTTCCGGAAACAACGGAGCTCAAGCATATCCGGGCTGCTTCGGCCGTAGACCAGCTGCGGACGTTAGCGGTAAGCCGGATTTATCTAGACAATTTCGATCATCTGACGGGCTACTGGATCGCCCTGACTCTACCCGTGGCGCAGCTTTCGCTCGCCTACGGGGTAGACGACCTCCACGGCACCTTAAAGGAAGAGAAGATCTTTCATATGGCCGGGTCAAAGACACCACAGGAACAGACCGTAGAGACGCTGGAACGAACCATCCGCGAGGCGGGCTTTGAGCCTTTGCAAAGGGACAGCTATTACCGTCCGATGGTCCGTGAGCAGAAAGAGGCAGGCGCAGCGGTAGCCTAGAGAGGCGTATCCGCGGGCAGAGCCCCTGGAGGGGAGCCGCTTACGCCAGTAGCCAGTCGAGCGTGCTTGTCCGAAACCTGACGTCGTTCTGAGGCTGCAGGTTTTACAAGCAGGCGGCTCCCGCAAACGGTCCCTGATGCCGCCACGAACGTGGCGTGTCCGTTCGGTTCAAAGATCGTCACGACGGGGTGAATTCACGCCCTGGGTAATTCGCGGGAGCCGCCTGCTGCCGTTCGTCAGATAGTGTCACGGTTTTCGGCGTGATCACGGTATTGGTCGCGCAACAATTTAAAGCGGCTCCCCTCCAGACGCTGGGTAATGCCACGATTTTTCGTGTGACGATGGCGCGGGTTTGGTAGCAACCAAAGCAGGCCTCCTCTCGCTCTCCCTCCACCGGCAAAATTTGCCCCTTTCCAAACGGAAAGTTTTGCAAATGCCATCCTGCACCCGGCAAAAATTGCCTACCATTTTGATGGGCGTGACTCCGAGAAGAAACCAAAATAAAAATTTAAGAGACTGATAATGAGGAGGATAGGATCGCAAATGGCATTGGAGACCGGCGTCGTGGCATAGTGGGTGCTATTGGCAGTCGCAGGACGAAAAATACACTCAGATGTTTACAACGCCATTTAAACCCCTGGTCCTGATTGTTCTGGCGTAACTGCGATGGATACTCATTCAGAGTGGGACCAATTAGTGAATGCACTGCGGGAAGAATTGCAGGAAAAGGGCGGACTACTCCAATTTCTTAATCAGCAGACCGAAGTGCTCTATCTGCGTCTTCCGGATGAAAATAGGAGACTTGAAGAACAGATCCGGACGCAGATTCTCGTGGCATCGGGTTGTACCCGCAAACGCGAGCTTATACTTAGGGAGATCGCATCCCATATGGATTTAGCAGATGGCAACAATCCTTCGGAAATCGTTGTTAGATTTCCGGAGTACGTACAGCCGCTGCTAGAAGCATTGTTCAGCGAAGTCGAACGGCTTAGTGGACGTATGGAAGAAAGGTTGAAGCAAAACCAACAGTTGAAGACGCGCTTTTTTTCCGAGTCAGCGTCCGCGGTGTAAGAAACCTCTAGTGTCTAACGACAAGCTGAACAGAAAAGACAAAGTAGAAAGCAAAAAAGGATGCTAATTCTGTCAAGAAAAGTGAATGAAGGTATCGTAATCGGCGATAACATTCACATTAAAGTTACTCGGATCGACGGCGATGCCGTTAAGATCGGAATTGAGGCCCCGAAAGAGATCCCGATTTTCCGGACTGAAATCTACCAAACGAACCATCGGTTGGTTCGGAATAAGACCGAGGGTGCGACCGCGCTCCCGACCCGGACCGACGTCGTTCGGCTAGAGGAAAAGGCCACGGCGGTTTAAAGCTCGCAAGTTTATGCTTGCAGTTGTACGGCGCGCGGCTTCATTCGAGATCCTGGTCGCGCGCCGATGTGGCGGAATGGCAGACGCAACGGACTTAAAATCCGTTGGATCGAAAGGTCCGTGCGGGTTCGAGTCCCGCCATCGGCAAACCGGTTTGGACTTTGGGTTGTAGATTATAGTTTGTAAATTTGGTTTTGGTTTCGGCGGCAGCAGAAGATTCGGTTTTCCGAATCTTCTGCTGCTCTCTTTTTTGGGAAAGGAATTATAAAAGGATTGACCAGATCAGCCACTTTGGTGGCGCGAGGCTCCCGAATGAGTGACGGTTGATGCGAAGAGTTTGTTGTTGATCGGCCGAAAAGCGGTTTTAGGCCGTTAGATGCGCCGAGCCGTGGTCTATCACTGGGCCACGGCTCGGCGCATTATTCGGCGTTGAGCATCTGCAGCAGGCCTCGCGTTAACCGTTGGTGACCCTTTTTTGTACGTTCGGGAGCCTCGCCCCACCAAGAAATGGGCGTCGCATCTTTTCACGCGTCGCCCGTAATCACGCTTTAGAGGCGTCGAAACCCGTCGTCACTACAACGCGGAATGCGACGCCCCTCCGATTGGTGACCTCGCCCCAACCAATCACAAATCACCGATCAGAATCACGCTTCGACCAAGCCTACTTCTCACCCTCAACCTTCCCCGGCTTCTCCAAGTGTCCTCCGAACTCGAAACGCATCGCGGATAACATTTTGTCCTGGAAATCGGCTTCGCCGCGAGAACTGAAACGCTCGTACAAAGCGGTGGTGAGCACGGGCACAGGTACTCCCTCATCAATGGCGGCCTTGATGGTCCACCGACCTTCACCGGAATCGGAGACGTGACCGCTGAATTTGGAAAGCCCTGGATCTTTTAGCAGAGCGATCGCCGTCAAGTCTAATAGCCAGGATGCAACCACACTGCCGCGGCGCCAAACTTCGGCGATATCGCTGAGGTTCAAATCGTATTGATATTGTTGCGGGTCCCGTAACGGAGTCGTTTCTGCGTCGATCTCGTGTTGGCGCTTCCCGATGTTCGCGCTGCGCAAAACACCCATACCCTCCGCATAAGCCGCCATGATTCCGTACTCAATTCCGTTATGCACCATCTTAACGAAATGTCCCGCGCCGTTTGATCCGCAGTGCAGATACCCTTGCTCTGCGGTACCGCCGACTTTCTCCCGTCCCGGGGTGCGTGGAATATCGCCTGGTCCCGGCGCTAAGGTCGCGAATATCGGATCGAGATGTTTGACTACGTCTGGCTCGCCCCCAATCATCATGCAATAGCCGCGATCCAAGCCCCAGACGCCTCCACTGGTTCCCACGTCAACATAATGGATCTGTTTTGACGCGAGGTCATTGGCGCGTCTGATATCGTCGACGTAATAGGAATTTCCACCATCGATGAGGATATCGCCCGGCTCCAACAGAGGGGCTAGATCCGCGATAGTCTTGTCTACAACTCCGGCCGGAACCATCAACCAAACCGCGCGCGGCTTGCTCAGTTTCTTGACGAATTCTGCTAAGGAAGTGGCTCCTTCGGCCTTTTCTTTCACCAATTCCTCGACCGCTTTCGGCGACATATCGAACACCACGCCCTCGTGTCCTGCCCGCAAAAGGCGCCTCACCATGTTGGCGCCCATTCTGCCAAGTCCGATCATTCCGAGTTGCATTGCTTTTAGGTTCTTTCTTTTTGGGTTGTTTGAGGAGTCTGCTATTTGAGTCTTCGATATCGGCGAATCAGAGAATTGGTGGAACTGTCGTGCTTGAGCTCAGGCTCGGTTTTTGACTCGAGCTCAGGGATGATGCGTTGCGCTAAGACTTTACCCAGTTCGACACCCCATTGATCGAAAGAATCGATGTTCCAGATAGCGCCTTGGGTAAAGACATTGTGTTCGTAGAGCGCAACTAGCTTACCGAGCGTGCCAGGAGTTAGTTCCTGCGTCAGAATGGTGTTTGATGGACGGTTACCCTCGAACACCCGATGAGGCACCAACCAATCCGGTGTCCCTTCCGCTTTCACCTGTTCAGGGGTTTTACCAAAGGCTAACGCTTCGCTCTGCGCGAACACATTTGCCAGGAGCATGTCATGGTGACGTCCTAATGGATTCAGCGTTTTAATAAAAGCGATGAAATCGCAAGGAATAAGCCGGGTCCCTTGATGAATGAGCTGGTAGAACGAGTGTTGGCCGTTAGTTCCCGGTTCACCCCAATAAATTGGTCCAGTCGAGTAGTCGGTAATAGCCCCGTCCAGCGTCACGTGTTTACCATTGCTTTCCATGGTCAACTGCTGCAAATACGCCGGGAACCGCTTCAGGTACTGCTCATAAGGGAGAACGGCGACGGTCTCCGCATTAAAGAAATCGTTGTACCATATCGACAACAACCCCATTATCACCGGCAGGTTTTTCTCAAATGGTGTGGTCCGAAAATGTTCGTCCATCTCGTGAAAACCGGCCAGTAGGGCTTTGAAATTGTCCGGGCCAACTGCCAGCATCGTGGAAAGGCCAATCGCCGAATCCATTGAGTAACGGCCCCCGACCCAATCCCAAAAGCCGAACATATTCTCCGTATCGATGCCAAACTCGGAGACCTTGGCTACATTAGTAGATACGGCCACGAAATGTTTCGCTACCGCTTTCGTATCACCTCCCAATCCCTTTAAAGCCCAATCTCGGGCCGAATGAGCATTGGTCATCGTTTCCAGGGTGGTGAAGGTCTTTGAGGAAACGATAAAAAGCGTCTCCGCCGGGTCGAGATCTTGAACCGCTTCGGCAAAATCGGTCCCGTCGACATTAGAAACGAAGCGGAACGTCATGCTTCTTTCGCTGTAATGTTTTAAAGCCTCATAAGCCATCACCGGTCCTAGGTCGGAACCACCGATCCCGATGTTGATTACATTTCGGATCCGTTTGCCAGTGTGACCGGTCCAGGCACCGCTGCGAACCCGTTCCGAAAAAGTCGCCATCTTGTCCAGCACCGCGTGCACTTCCGGCACGACGTTCTGGCCATCCACAGTAATGGTCGCCCCTTTCGGAGCCCGCAATGCGACGTGAAGGACCGCGCGGTTCTCAGTGATATTGATCTTGTCGCCGCGGAACATGGCGTCGATCTTGTCCCGCAAACCGCATTCGTCGGCCAATTGCAAAAGAAGCGAAACTGTCTCGTTGGTGACGCGGTTTTTCGAATAATCCAAATAGAGCCCGGCGCCTTCCACAACAAAGCGTTCACCGCGCTCTTGGTCATCAGCAAAGAGCTGTCGAAGATGCAAATCACGAACCTTCTGAAAATGGGCTTCGAGAGCTTTCCATCCGGGACGGCCCGTCAGCGACTGAATGGCTGGAGTCATTGGTATTCTTTCTTTTCTTAGCAGTTATCAAAAAAGAGTAATCACTAATCAGTGTGCAGTAATCAGTTCTGAATAAGCCGGCTACTCCCAATCACTGATTACTGATTTACTGATCACTGATTACTTTTCGGTTTGGGGGTAGGGTCCTTCAAACGCGGTCTCAGTTAGTTTGCGCCGACCACTGGGAGTTTCTCGTTCCTGAAGTTTTTCGGGTAAATCTTCTTTGCGGCCTGGTTTACCGATCACTGCCATGGCTTCCACGTTGAAACCTTCCGGGATTTTAAGCGCTGTTTTGGCCTTATCGTAATCGAACCCCTGCATGCCATGAATCACCAATCCTTTCAGTGCGCCTTGTAAGGCCAGGTTCTCCCAGGCAGCGCCGGTATCGAAAGAGTGCGTCAAAGCGGGCTCGCCATTATGATCAAAAGTCTTCTTAGAAATGAATACGACCAAAGCAGCCGCATGCTTTGCCCAACTCTGGTTGAACTCGACGAGCAGATTAAAGAAGACCGGCCACTGCGGAGTATCTCGGCGCGCATATAAGATTCGCCAGGGCTGATTGTTGAAGGAAGATGGAGCCCAACGCGCTGCTTCGAATAAGGTAAAAAGCTCTTCTTCCGTGATCGGTTCCCCAGACATGGCCCTGGGGGACCAGCGATCGAGAAATACCGAATCGATTGGATAATCCGCTTTCCGAATTTGGTTTCCTTTTGTCATAAGAGCGTCTCCGATTAGGAATAAAATCTCCAGTTCTACAAATTACGCCAACACTAAAGCGTCGCTATAGCGACGCCTTAAAGAACTCCACCGTTCGTTTCTCGATTTGTACCCGAAGCCCGGGATCCAACACCATGTGGGTGGAACCGACGATCGGCAGGAATTGAAAGGGACGGCCCGCTTTTTCAAGGGCGTCCATCAGTTCGAGGCTGTGCCGGAAGTAGACATTGTCATCCGCGGTTCCATGGATGAGGAGAAAGGGCCGGCTGAGCTTCGGAGCGTCCCCGATGAGAGATGACGCCGCATAGACGGCATCGCCTGGTAGCCCCAAATAGCGTTCCGTATATTGCGTATCGTAGTCTAACCAATCGCTGACCGGTGCACCCGCGACGGCTGCCTTAAAGATGTCCGGACGCCGAAGCACGGCTAGGGCTGACATATACCCACCGAAAGACCAACCCGTGATACCTACTCTTTTCAAATCCATCTCGGGATGCTTGGCCGCTAAGTCCGCCAGGGCGCTGACTTGGTCCGCCAAAGGGATTTCTCCGAATTTTTGATAGATCGCACGTTCCCAATCCCGCCCGCGTCCAGGTGTTCCTCTTCCATCAAAGGACACGACGACATATCCCTGGTCGGCCAACCATTGATCGATCAGATACGGTTCCGCGATTTTCTGGACCCTGTTGAAACCTGGACCGGCATAGACATCCACAATCACTGGATATTTCTTCGATCCATCGAAATCACGCGGGCGAACAATCGAGCTGACGAATTTGCTCGAATCATCCGGGAATTCGATTCGAGGGAAATAAGGCGGCTCTTCGGCCACACTTGGTAACTCTCCCAAAACCGATCCGTCGGTCCGGCGAACGCAAGTTTTGGCCAAGGAATCTGGAGCACGAGCGGTATCGGCTAAAACCGGCGCCCCATTTTCACTTAGGCTGACGTCGTGGAAACCGCTGGCTAGTCTGGTAAGCTCGGTATTGTTCGGATCGGCGCGCCACAGGTCGCTCTCGGACGGATTCTTCCCGGCGAGGAAAAGCAAATAGGACCCGGTCACTCCCGCAAAATGTTGCAATCCCTTGTCTGGAGGGACAACCACCTTGTCCAAAGATCCATCCGCATGTCGAAGTTCGAGTTGCCAGGCTCCCTCTCTTTCACTGGTCCAGACAAACTCATGTGAGGGCAACCAAGCCGGCACGCTTTGATCGATATTGACCCAATCCGAATCTTCTTCTTGGAGAAGCTGCCGCGTGGCGCCGGTTTTCGGGTTTGCCTCAAGCAGCGCTAACTCATGTTGGTCTCGGGTCTCAACAGTGATCGTTAGCGGACCAAACTTGGTTGGGCTCACGCGCACCAAATAAGGATATTTGTTCCGATCCCATTCGATCCAGCGCATGGCATCGCTGGCATTCTCCGACTTCGCTCTGTCGTCTGAAACTCCAGAAGCTACGTCGGACAAGTCGGCGTTGCCAACGGCCAACCGTACGTCCACGTTCTCCTTGCCTGGACGAGGATAACGCGAAGGATAGGGAGGCTCCTGTGGCGCTGCCGGATCGCCGACATACCAGACCTCGACTCTGGAGCTATCGTTTACTTGATAAAGAATTGTCCGGCTGTCTTCCAACCACCAAAAGCCTTTCCTCCGGTCCATCTCTTCTTGGGCGACAAACTCAGCCAGTCCGCAGGAATGGCTTTCGTTAGCGCCGGTGGTAATGGCACGTTCCTCGTCCCTCTCCAAATCATAGACGAATAGATTGTAGTCGCGGACATAGGCGATCTTTCGGCCGTCCGGTGAGAAGGTCGGATCGATGGCGTTACCGGCTCCGGCCTTAAGTTTGACTAAACTCTTGGTTCCGAGCCGGTACACGAAAAGAGCACCCGGCAACGTGAAAGCGATCTGATCGCCATCGTCGGAAAGGGCAAAGCTCGTGATACCCGTGACCTTGGTTCGGGTCCTTTCTCTGCGCATCTTTTCTTCCGGCGACAAGTTCCCACTCTGATCTCCCAACAATCTCGTTGGCGTAGCCAGTTCCTCGGTCTGGCCAGATGCGACATCAAATCGGTACAAACAGGTTGTACGGTCACGGGGCGAATCCGAACGAAGAAAGATCACTGATTTCCCATCAGCGGTAGGCATCGCTTCAACTGGACGTCCGAGAGAGAAGTTTTGCGTCTCCGCCAATGTTTGCAGGTAATGATCGGCATCAGAGCTTTCACCAAACGCCGGGATCGCCGCGAACGTCGTCAGCGCTACCGTGGAAAGAAAGTTGGGAAGGGGATGCATTTGGGGGAACTCTTCGTGTCGAGTTGCATACCCGGCAAATCGATTTCGCGGTGCCATCGCTAGGGATGAGTTCTTGATGTCCCCCAGGGGACAAAGTACCTAAAATCGGCTAACCTCCGCCTCAATGCCTCAGCTTCGATCGACCTCTAGACAGACAATTGCGATCCCTGAAGCAAACCCTTGGTGGCGCCAGGAGTGGGTGTTTGCCTTGCTCTTGTTGATCTTAGCCGCCATCGCCTATCTCCCGGCATTGAACGGAACCCCTATCTGGGATGACGACGCTCATATTACCCGGCCAGAATTGCGGTCCTGGGATGGACTGGCCAAGATCTGGACTCAACCAGGGAGCACGCAGCAATACTATCCGTTCGTTCACACGGTATTCTGGGTGGAACATAAACTCTGGGGTGATGCACCTCTTGGTTATCACCTGGTTAACCTCCTGCTTCATTGCATCTCAGCTCTCCTCTTGCTCAAGATATTGCGGCGGCTGGAGATTCCCGGGGGTTGGTTAGCAGCCGCTATCTTCGTGCTGCATCCCGTACAAGTGGAGTCGGTAGCCTGGATCTCAGAACTTAAGAACGCACTTTCGGGCGTTTTCTATTTAAGCTCCGGCTTGGTCTATCTCGATTTCGATCGCACGCGTAAACTCGGCCCTTATCTAACGGCCATTCTGCTTTTTCTACTAGGGCTCCTATCTAAAACCGTCATCGCGACCTTGCCCGCAGCGTTGCTGGTCATCTTTTGGTGGAAACGAGGCAAGCTATCCTTCAAACGGGACGCTTTGCCCCTAATCCCTTTCTTTATTCTTGGAATAACGGCAGCTTCCTTTACCGCGTGGGTCGAGCGAACGCTCATCGGCGCTGAAGGCTCAGCCTATAACTTCTCTTTTATCGAACGCGTTCTCATTGCAGGCCGGGTGATCTGGTTTTATATCGGCAAGCTATTCTGGCCATTAGAGCTCATCTTTATTTATCCGCGCTGGGAGATCAGCCAATCCAGCTGGTGGCAATATTTATTCCCGGTCGCAGTGGCGCTTACCTTGGCGATTCTGGTTTGGGTCAGCCGTTGGCGACGCGCGCCGCTGGCCGGAATGCTCTTCTTTATCGGCACGTTGGTTCCAGTGCTGGGTTTTCTCAATGTCTATCCGTTTCGATATTCGCTAGTAGCAGATCATTTCCAGTATCTTGCTTTGCTTGGCATTGTGGTACCGCTATCGGCCGGCATCGCCTTGCTGCTTAAGCACTTGCGGTCTTGGCAACGTTGGATCGGGTACATACTCTGCGCGTTTTTATTGATCGCGTTTACCGCGCGGAGTCATTTCCAGAGCAGGATTTATCAAGACATCGAAACTGTGTGGCAGACCACCATCCGAAAGAACCCGACCGCCTGGATGGCTCACAATAACCTCGGTGCATTCTTCCTAAAAAAGGGACGACTAGATGATGCCCTGGACCATTTTACTAAGGCGATCGAGATCAAACCGGATGAAGCCAGTGTCTTGGATAACCTCGGCAGTGCGCTGCTTCAAAAAGGAAATCTCGATGAGGCGATCGTTCTATATCAAAAGGCGCTTGAATTAAAGCCGGCGGAAGCAAGCATTCATTACAATCTCGCCAATGCGCTGCTGGCACACGGCGAGGTTGATCACGCAATTACCGAGTACGAATCAACGGTGGCCATCAATCCGAACCATACGGATGCGCAAAACAATCTTGGCGCCGTATTGTTTCAGCAGGGAAAGCTTGAACAAGCTATCGATCACTATCAGAAGGCGCTCGAAGTAAATCCTCAAGATGTCCGGGCAGAAGCCAACCTGGCTTGGGCACTGGCCACGTCGCCTCAATCAGCGATTCGAAAAACGCTCTCGGTTAAACTGGCCGTGGACGCGAACCAAACGACTGGCGGCGCCAACCCACGAATTCTGCGCATCCTGGCGGCGGCGTATGCGCAGAATGGAGAATTCTCTGAAGCGGTCGAAACCGGACAACGCGCGGTGCAGCTGGCAACGGACCAGAACAACTTCGGCTTAGCGGATTCAGTTCGATCCGAGCTTGATCTCTATCGGAATGACCAGCCGTGCCTGTATGGGAAGTGAGGCGCGGCAGGGCAGCCAGTGTTCTAGCCCATAAATAACATGGCTTTCTTCCAGTAGCTGCCCATGCGCTTCAACCTAGCAGCAGTTGGGGCGCACGCACCACCCACGTCGGGGTGTTGCATTCGGCGTTCTCAGATCGCTCGGGTGTGACCCGGGGCAAAACTTGGAGGGGAGCCGCTTTGGAAGGTCCCGTGAAGATCTCGCACGTTCTTTCCAATTGCTAGGAAGGCCAGATAGGGTGTTAAACAGGCGGCTCCCGCGAATTACCGCACGCGATCTTTTGCCTATCGTATCCCTAGAAAACTATTCATCCGCTCAACTTGCTGACATACCTAACCCGCGTTGAAACGTTCCCGGGAGCCGCCTGTTTAACAGGACTTGGGGCCAAGGCAACTGCCAAGACAAATATCGCGGGTTTTCCTCGGTACGATCCAAAGCGGCTCCCCTCCAGGCCGCCCGTCGACGCCCGTGCGTGCAAAACGTGCTCGTGCTCAATCAAAGCCACCGATTTTGCAATAGAAAAATCGACCGAGACGCGACCCGCCTCAAAAATTCGAGCACGCGGACGAGCACGAATATAGAGGCTCTCACGGCGTTTCCTTGCACCCGAGCAAATCTCGGCCCATCGTTTCTCTTCCCTGTTTAAGATGGTGTCTAATAAGCCCCTAAAGATCCCCTTGTTCCGTTTGGCTAGTGGCCGCACTCACGTCGACGATCGTCTCGGTATTTCTCTTCAAAAATTGGACCAGCGGGTTCCTTTCCGTCATATCCCTCATCGACACGATTTTTATCATGTAGCCTGGATCGAGTCGGGAACCGGCACGTTCATACGGGATGACAAAAGCTATCCGATTAAGGCAGGCAGCCTCATCTTTGTTCCGCCGGGCCAAGTGCATACCTGGGAATCAAAAGAAGCTTTGGGCGGATATATCCTCTCTTTGGAGCCGACACTGCTTTTCAGCCAAACCGACCGGCCGCATCGCCTGTTGCACGAGCTGACCCAATGGAGTGCGACCACCAAGAGTCAGATCGAAGTCACTGGCAACCCCTACGAACTGCTCAAGACGAAATTCGAAGATCTGGCTGGCGAGTTTTGTACCAGCGAAGAATTTCGGGACGAGATGTTAAGGACGGAGATTACGAGCATCCTCATCTCCTTGCATCGACTGTGCCGCGTTCCGGCGAGGGTCGAGACCACAGATCATTTTCATCCGGTGACGAACCGGTTTCTCGCCCTACTGGAAAAAGAAGAAGGTAAATTCTATCGCGCCAATCATTACGTCTCGGCGCTCTCCGTTGATGCTCGCGCCTTTGTGAATGCCGTTCTTTCCGAGACTGGGAAATCGCCGAGCGTTTGGATCCGGGATCGGACCCTGCTGGAAGCGCGTCGCCTTTTGACCTATACCGACCTAACCATTTCGGAGATCGCTTATCGGCTCAACTTTCGGAATGTTTCTTATTTTGTTCGATTCTACCGCCGTCTGACTGGGGTATCGCCAGGTGCAGCTCGGGCGAAAAGTGTCAAAAGTTCGTAGAAAAATACCACAGAACCCGGTTTTGTTGCGAACTGCCTGTGCGCGAGATTAATTGGAGAAGCCGCCATGAAAATTCAGATTAATGGTTCATCTTGTGAAGCGTCAGAGGGCGAGCGACTAGTTGATGTCATTAACCGGGTAACCAAAACGCTTCCTCAGGTTTGTTATCAACCGCAACTTGGACCCATTCAGACTTGCGACACATGCTTAGTCGAAATTGATGGGACGCTGGCCAGAGCGTGCGGAACGAAGGTCTCGGCCAGAATGGAAGTCCTTACTGAATCGGCCAGAGCCAGGGCAGCGCAGAACGAAGCATTCGATCGGATTTTAGGAAACCACCAGCTTTACTGTACGGTCTGCGACAATAATAATGGCAATTGCACGGTTCATAACACGACGAAACTGTTGCAAGTCGAACATCAAAAAACACCTTACCATCCCAAGCCGTACCAGGTCGATTACACCAACCCGTTCTACCGGTATGATCCAGATCAGTGCATCCTCTGCGGGCGCTGCGTAGAAGCTTGTCAGAATTTCCAGGTCAACGAGACGTTATCGATCCGCTGGGAGGATGCGCACCCGCGCGTCCTCTGGGATGGCGGCAAAACGATTGGCGAGTCCAGCTGTGTCTCTTGCGGGCACTGCGTTACCGTCTGTCCATGTAATGCGCTGATGGAAAAATCAATGTTGGGTGAGGCCGGTTACATGACCTCGATTCCGCAGAAGGCGCTTAACGGAATGATCGACTTGGTGAAGGGCATCGAGCCGGAGATAGGGTATGGCTCGATTCTTAAGGTTTCAGAGGTGGAAGCCGATATGCGCGAGTCGCGAATCCGCCGGACGAAGACGGTTTGCACGTATTGCGGAGTCGGTTGCAGCTTCGATGTTTGGACTAAAGACCGTCACATCCTAAAGGTCGAGCCGCTGGATGGTCCTACTAACGGTATCTCGACCTGCGTAAAGGGTAAGTTCGGCTGGGACTTTGTTAACGATAAAGAGCGGCTAACGTCACCGCTGATCCGGGAGGGAGATCGGTTCCGCAATGCGACCTGGGAAGAGGCGCTGGATTTGATTGGAACCAAGCTGACGGAGCTGAAAAAAACTCACGGACCCGACTCCATCGGATTCATTGCCTCTTCTAAATGTACCAACGAAGAAGCCTATCTGATGCAGAAACTCGCCCGGGCCGTGTTGGGTACGAACAATGTAGATAATTGTTCTAGATATTGCCAATCGCCGGCTACGATGGGGCTTTTTCGTACCGTAGGGTACGGTGGCGATAGCGGTTCGATTAAAGATATTGCGAAGGCGGGTTTGGTCATCATTGTGGGAGCCAATACGGCCGAGAGTCATCCGGTTTTGGCCACGCGGATCAAGCAAGCGCACAAACTCCGAGGCCAGAAATTGGTGGTTGCGGATCTGCGTATGAACGAAATGGCCCAGCGAGCGGATGTTCATCTGCAGCCTCGTCCCGGCACCGATCTGGTGTGGTTATCCGCCATCAGCCGTTACATCATCGATCGTGGCCTGGCCAAACAGGCATTCATCGAACAGTGGGTTCACAATTTCGACGACTATCGCCAGAGTCTGGAGCCCTTCACCCTGGAGTTCGCGGAGAAGGTTTGCGAAATCCCGAAAGCAACGCTCGAGCAAGTAGCCCAGATGGTGGTTGCTGCGGACGGAGTCGCCATTTGTTGGGCCATGGGCGTGACTCAACACGGAAACGGGTCTGACACGTCCACCGCTATTTCGAATTTGCTGTTGGTAACCGGAAACTATATGCGCCCCGGCACCGGCGCCTATCCATTACGCGGACACAACAACGTGCAGGGTGCGTCGGACATGGGAGCGATGCCGGACCGATACCCGGGCTACCAAGCCGTTACCGATCCGCAGATTCGTGCGCGTTTTGAGAAGGTTTGGAGTACGCCGCTGCCAACGGAACGCGGTTTTGACAATCACGAAATGGTAGACGCAATTCTCGAAGGCAAACTTCGAGCCATGTATCTATATGGCGAAGAAATGAGTTTGGTCGATTCCAACTCAAATCTGGTCGGCAGCGCTTTCGAGAAATTAGAGTTTTTTGTGATGCAGGACATCTTCTTCACCGATACCTGCCGCTTTGCCGATGTTGTTTTGCCGGCTTCACCGAGCCTGGAAAAGGAAGGGACCTTTACCAGCACGGAGCGGCGGATTCAACGGCTCTATCAAGTGTTGGAGCCTATGGTCGGAACCAAACCGGATTGGCAAATCATACAGGAAGTAGCGAATCGTTTAGGCGCGAGCTGGAAGTACCAACATCCATCAGAAATCATGGATGAAATCGCTTCGCTGACCCCGCTGCTCGCGGGTGTGACTTACAAAAGGCTAGAAGGATATAAATCGCTGCAATGGCCGGTGCACCCGGACGGTTCTGATGAACCACTGCTATATACCGAACGCTTCAATTTCCCCGATGGTAAGGCTCGATTCTATCCGTTGAAGTGGCTTGAAGCTTCCGAGCAAGTCGATGAGGAATACGATCTGCATCTGAACAATGGGCGTCTGCTGGAGCATTTCCACGAAGGGAACATGACCTATCGGGTGACTGGAATAAAAGAGAAGACCCCTGACAACTGGATAGAAATTTCTCCGGAATTGGCGGCTGAACGGAAGATCGAAACCGGAAGCTGGGTTAGGCTAACCTCTCGACGTGGCCAGGTAAAAATACGTGCTTTGGTGACTAACCGAGTGCAGGGACGCGAGTTGTATATGCCGATGAATTCGAGTGAACATCCGGTGAATCGGCTAACTAGCAGCGTGACCGATAGTGTTACTCACACTCCGGCTTACAAAGAAACGGCGGTCAAGCTACAGGTTCTCGGTGAGCGTGATGAATCGCCACTTCCACGGAACAACTTCCGGTTTGGCCATCCGACCCCGCAGAATGGGGTGGAAGTGGAACGGAAATGGAAGCGGCCGGATTACACACTGCCTGGAACTCGGAACGGTGGAACGGCTAAGAACGGGTCAAAGCACTAACAGCGGAGAAAACAATGGGTGTGCCTATCAAATTCGAATCGCCGCGTCGAAGTGCTCGCGAAGAACTGTTGGAGCGCCTCGACCAGGCTCCGGCTACACACGCGGAAGCTTTGTTGGCAGTCTACGATCTTTTGCAAGGCTTACATGATCGAGGAGTTCTGGATGCGTTGAACGGTGTTTTAAGTTCCGGTACCTTCATTCTCGATACGGTCGTAGAAACTGCGAACACGCCCGAAAACATCCGCGCGATTCGCAACCTTTTAATATTGAGCAAAGTCCTGAGTGACATCGACCCTGATGTGCTGGGGAGTTTGGTGGGCGCCGTCCCGGAAGCATTGCAGCAGGTGTCTTCTGAGAAAACCAGCGCACCCGGCATGTTGCGTCTTCTACAGAAGTTTAACAGCCGGGACTCTCGTCGCGGGATGGCCTTTGCGGCCAGCTTACTCGAAAGCTTGGGAAAAAGGTTAGGCGAGAAAAAGGGAGAATAGTGTTGTGCATTGGCACCCGTCGGTGAATGGGCGACCCACTTGGTGGGGCGAGGCTCCCGAGCGATTCGACGACTGAGCAGGGCGCGAAAATGAACTTAGGATCGTCGGTGTTGTTGGGCTGGAAATCGTGCCGAGCCGTGACGTGTGATGCACCACCTGTTAGAACGAACCGGATCTGAGACCAGCGGCTCGGCGGATCAGGCGGCCTAGCGACGCAAAATCGCGGTTAATTCATCGCGGGTCCGCTCATGCCCTGGGTGGTTCGGGAGCCTCGCCCCACCAAGTGGGTCGCCCGTTTGCCCGATAAGTTGCCTGGCTACGATCATTCGATCTCTCCGGGACTAATTCTGTGGTCGCCCGCCATCTTCTCTGCAGAAAGTGTCAAAGATCGGGGAGAAAGTGAAAAACTTCGCTGTTTCGTCTCCCGAACGGCGACCGGATCCTTTCATTTGAAAGGAAAATACCGGTCCTGGATGCGCGTAATCCCCCCGACTTGATTTTATGAAAAGCCCAGATCCAAATGGCTCCAACGCACCTGATCAACAAGGCAAACCCAGTGGGTTTAGTCGCCGCCAGTTGCTGGCAGGTACTCCTTTGGCTGCTTTCGGCGTCGCGGTTAGCGGCCTGAATTTGGGGAACGTAACCTCTTCGGTTGCGGCCGAATTAACCGAGAAAAAGAATTCCGTCGAGACCGCAGCGGACCCGTCGCCGGGAAGTGAAGCGAAGAAGGAACAGCTCGACGATTTCATGTTCGATATCGAAAAAGATGGAAAGGGCTGGACCGGGCCGGGAGGCTCCGCCAAAGAGGCTTCAGTGGCTGAATTCCCACTGTCTCAAAGCATCGCCGGAGTGTCGATGCGCTTAAATCCAGGCGGATTTCGGGAACTGCATTGGCACGCCATTGCCGCCGAATGGGCCTACGTTTTGGAAGGCCACGTGCGCACGACCGTCATTTCTCCCGATGGTCAAGCTGAGACGGATGACTTCCAGGTTGGCGATATCTGGTATTTTCCAAAGGGGCACGGCCACGCCCTTGAATGTCTCGGGAATCAGCCCTGCCATTTTTTGCTCGGTTTTGATAGCGGACACTTCTCTGAGTTTGGCACTTTCAGCGTCACGGACTGGTTAGGACACACTGATCTCGGAATCCTCAGCCGAGCGCTAAATTTACCCGCAGCCGCGTTGGTGAATATCCCGAAGAAAGAAGTATACATCGGCACCGGCCACGTACCGCCCAAAGATGCACCGGACAACTTGAATCCGGCGGTACCGCCCAGCCAATCGTCCCACAAGTTCCGCATGGAAACGATGCCGCCAACGCACGAATTCTCGGGTGGATTTATCAAAGTCGTTTCGTCCAAAGAGTTCCCGATTCAGCGCACGTTGACGGCAGCCCGGATGGATATCGAGTCGGGTGGGCTCCGAGAAATGCATTGGCATCCGAATGCAGACGAATGGCAATTCGTGATGGGCGGCGAGGGCAAAGTCACGATTTTCGGCTCGCATGGACGGGTTAAGACGATGGCTTACGGCCCCGGCATGATTTCTTTCGTTAAACAGGGTTACGGTCATTTCGTAGAAAACACCGGTGCCGAAACGCTACGTTTGCTGATCCTGTTCAATGCGCCGACCTACGAGGAAATCTTGTTAACCTCGTGGCTGGCCGCGAACCCCGCACAGCTGGTGGCAGATCATTTCGGGTTGACCCTGGATCAGGTAAACGAATTTCCCAAGGATTCGGACGGAATCATCACTTCCCGGATATAGAGCAAGGATGGCATAACCTGGTACTGGGCAGATCCGGCCGCTGACCAAGCGGCCGGGTCGAGGGCGAGCTCCTTGGTGGGGCGAGGCTCCCGAACGTTCTTATCATTGAAGCAGAGTGCTTGGCACCTTCTTGCAGAATGGTGTTGATACGCCTGAAATCGCGCCGAGCCGTGGTGCAGCGCTGGATCACGGCTCGGCGCGCGTTCAGGTGTATCAGCATCCTCTGGCCAAGCTCGTCAACCACTCCGCTTCAACGATAAGGACGTTCGGGAGCCTCGCCCCACCAAGTAGCTCGCCACCTCCTTTCGCACCGTTACGGCATTGCTCTCCCGGACTATTCCCTGCCAAATACCTTGATCTTCTCCACAAGTCGGTCAATTGGTCAGCGGTACCGCAATGGAACTTCTCGCCCTAGACTTAAACCTACCGGAAATGAGGCTAGGGGAAGTGCTCATTCCATGGGTAGCAGTAATCGGTGTACTTGGGTTCCTTGCTGGCTGGCTAATTATTGCCATCATGGAGCGCACCGGCCTGTCTCGATACGTCTGGCATCTTCCTCTTTTCTTCCTCGCGCTGGTCGTGCTATTGAGCTCGTTGATCGGAATGGTCTTTCAACCATGAAGGTTAGGCTCCTTAATTACCTCATCACATTTGTTATCATCGCGTTGGCGGTCTGGGCCGCCGTTTCGCTCTATTCCAACTATATACAAAATCCTTGGACTAGAGATGGACAGGTCCGTGCAAACGTCGTGGGTATCGCTCCCCGGGTTTCGGGGCCGATCATTCGGGTCGAGGTCCACGACAATCAACAGGTGAAAATCGGTGATCCACTGTTCGAGATCGATCCTTCCGATTTCAAGGCTCAGGTCGATGTGTCCGTTGGCCAGGTGCAAAATGCCGAGGCGAATTTCAAACAGCGTCAACAAGATCTCGAACGACAAACCGACCTTTACCAAAAGCACGTTTCGGCGCAGCAGGACTTCCAGAATGCGCAAGATGCTTATTACGCCGCCCAGGCCCAAGTCGTGTCCGCCAAAGCGAATCTCGAGCTCGCCCAGCTTAACCTGAGCTATACCAAAGTGGTCGCGCCGGTCGATGGGTACGTCACGAACTGGAACACGAGCGTCGGTACCTATGTGACGGCAGGAAAAGAATTGTTAGCTCTAGTCGACACTGATTCCTTCTGGGTAGCCGCCTACTTCAAAGAAACTCAACTCCCGCACATTCAGATTGGGCAAAAAGCCACCATCACAAGCATCGGTTACGAGAATAAACCGTACGAGGGCGTGGTTCGCAGCATCGGATGGGGGATTTATGTGCAGGATGGTTCGGGTAGCGATTCTACCGGCCTCTTGCCCTCGGTTAGCCAGACGATTGATTGGGTTCGTCTTCCGCAGCGATTCCCGGTGCGGCTGCATGTAACGGGGAAACCGCCAGTTCCCTTGAGGATCGGCCAAACCGTTTCGGTCGCGATGCTCCCAGAGGTTGTGCCGGCGGAAGGCGAGAAAGAGAAGGCGGCGCCGTAGGAAGGAGTTAGCGGGGAGGACTGCTGAAAGATCTGCTATCCGCAGTTGCTATTCGCTATTTCCCGAAAAAGCCAATCGGTTCTTTGTGAGCCACGAATATCAGACCTTTCACTTTTCACCTCTGACCCGTCCTTCTAGCTCCTTTTCCCCATGTCCACAAAGTCCGTTGCGATTCCTTTAGAGCGGAAATGGCATTGGCCGCTGCAGGATTTTTTTGGCGATCGCGCGGTGAGGAACGGGATAAAGACCGGCCTGGCTGGGCTATCAGCATTGCTCGCGACCCAACTTTTGCGTTTGCCGCACGATAGCTGGGCCATCCTCACCGTTCTTGTGATGACCACCTCCCAATTCGTCGGCTCGATGGCGTTGAAGGCGGTGATGCGCATTACTGGCACCATTGGCGGAGCGATTATCGGTGTCTGGCTTGTGGGTGACTACACGTCGACGCCCGTGATCTTCTTGCCTCTTCTGTTTATCGTGATGGCCATTAGTAGCTATAAATTTGGCCAGGTCGGAGCGCGCCAGGTTCCGTATGCCTATTTCTTAGTTGGTCTGACGACCCTCACAGTGGTTACGAATGGGGTGCCGGTTCCAGATCAAGCGTGGTACATCGGACTGACTCGCACAGAAGAGATCTTAGTGGGAGCCATGTGCGCGCTCCTGGTAATGACGATCCTCTGGCCTCGCTATGCTCGGGAAGAATTTTTGGATGCGAGTCGTGCCGCTCTAGGAACCATCAGTGATTTTGTGTCGCTCGAGACAGCAGCCTATGTCGAAAGACAAAAGGGCCCTGAGAAAATCGGAGAAATCCGAGCCGAGTTCGCGCACCGGTTAGCCGTTCTGAAGGATCTGTTAAATAACGGTACCCGGGAGAGCGTATTTTTTTCAACTCGGGTTTCTAACTATAATGCGTTCCTGGTATCGCTGATAAGCCTATTTCACGGTGCCCTTTATCTCGCTGGAAAACGTCTTGTCGACTTGCCGATTGTCGAACGCTTGCAAGACGAGCTTGGCAAGGTAGGCGCAGCGATTGCCGAAGAAGGTGCGATCTTAAAGGCGTTCACTCGCCCCGGTCAAAAACTGCCCTCGAGTTCTTTGAACGAAGCCTTCGAGGACCTCGAGCGCAAAGTGTTGCAGATTCGTACCGAGGGTTTTCTAAGGGCGCAACCTTTAGAGACGACCGTGGCATTCGCTGGCCATTTTGCCGCTCTCCGGTCTCTTCGCGACGAGTTCAATAATATCCGGGCCAATCTAGAGGGGTTGCCGCGAAAGGGCCAACCCCCACCGGAACCGAAACCGCAATGGGATCTTTTACCTAGGATCGACTGGTTTTGGGTCAAGGTCGCAATTAAAGGAAGCCTCGCTGCAACAATTTCAGTTGTGTTACTGCTGTGGATCAATCCGCCTGGTCCAGCCGCATTAACCTTGATGGCTTGGGTAATGACCTTGTTTGGCCGGCCGTATATTCGATCCGGCGGCACTGGAGATCTTCGAGCTTTTCAAAACGGCTTTAAAGGTTCGTTAGCGTTAATCGGGTGCGCGATTGTGCTACTCTTCACCACGCCATTCTTATCGAATTACCTCGTAATGAATCTGGTGTTGTTCGCAATCCTATTCGCATTCGGCTTCTGGTTGGCCAAAGTCGGTGCAATCACGTTTTGGATTCAGATGGCCTTATTGACGATCAGCACCTTTGTCGGGCTCGATCCGCAACATCCAGTGCCTTCCCTGACGATTATCGAAACGTTTCTTGGAATGATCGCCGGGTTAGCGATCGCGACTGTCATCGGCCGGTTGCTTTGGCCGACGTTACCTCAGACCTTACTCAGAGACGATCTACTCGCTCTCTTCAAAGATACGAACGCTTTACTCCAGCGCGAACCTGGTCAGGAGAGGATTCAAACTCGCTTGGTGATTCTATCGGTAGAAGCGCTGCAAGCGGTTCGCCAGATTCGTAGTCAACGTCTTTCGGACGAGGAGCGGGCGAAAGTTATCGCGTTGGTTCATCTGTTGCAGGCCGTGCCGAACCGGATTCACCATCTTCTTTCGGCTCGTCATCTTTTACCGGAAGTAACGGAAGAATTTTTGGGGCCGCCATTTCAACAAATAGAGGCTGAGTTCAGCCAGTTGCTAGATGCATTTCAGGAAGCCTTTCGTAAACAAGAATTTCAGCGCGACTTCCCGGCGCTGGATGGCGCGCTAGCAAGGATTGATCATACTGTCGAACAGATCCGCGACCGACGGATCCTGGATGAACAGAGTCTGGAAGCGCCTTTGCAAATGCTGGATCTTGTCGGCCGTTATCACGGAATTGCCGACGGGTTGCAGGAATGCGCGGCTTTGATTCGCGGCCTCCGGATGAACGAATATTCCGGCGATTACGCGCTGTAAGCCCTCGTGCTCGTGCTCGTGCTCGTGCTCGTGCTCGTGCTCGTGCTCGTGCTCGTGCTCGTGCTCGTGCTCGTGCTCGTGCTCGTGCTTTCAAAACGCACGATCAATCTCGATTTTGCAACCGAAAACGATATCTCCCGAGGCCCCAGAGCTTCGAGCACGAAGAATGCGGTTAGGCAGCATTTATGCTACATTCGGTGGTATGGAAATAGTGGGTGTTCGCATGCCTGCTTGTTCTTCGGTAGAAGGCTCAAAGCCTCGAGCAAGCTTTTTAGGGGGACTTTTGAAGGTCGTAATATTTTCACTGGCCATTAGCGCTTCAGCTCCGGCGGGCCCAGTGATTTCTGGCACTCATCAATCGCGAGGTATTCCGGCGACGGGTTCTCGGCTTCTGGCTACCCGTGGAGGGATGGCTGTACATGGCTTCTACTACACTGGTTATCGGCCGGACGGGGCTCAAGGCAACCGGGAGCCGCTGGTTTACGCACCTCCATCGAGACAAAATCAGGCTAGCGTCGCGGAAGACTCTGCCAATAATCTCGCTAGGGATAGAACTAACGAACCTGGGCCACAATCGGACCGAGCAAACGTGTCCGTTGCGTCTCGGTCGCTTTCAAGCACGCAAGGAGCAGACCAGAAACCGATCAGCTTACCGCCGGGAGTAAAACCCCAAGTCACCACGCCGGCGGAACGATCACAAGCGACCGGGAATATTAATCAGAAGTTTCAGCAGGCTGAAATTAAGATGGCGAATAAGCCTTGGGACCGGCCCGACCGCAGAAACCGCCTGGAACAATCCCGCGTTTACTTTATTAGTTTAATCGATTGGGGCTATCCTCTTTCTCTGCTGGATACTTGGTGCGACGACTTGTTAGACGATCAAGTCGACGTGGGTATGCCGGAAGCCTTGATTGACTCTTATTGGGGACCACCCGTATCCACTCAAGACTACGAAGAGTACTATAGTCCCTACGAAGCTTGTACGTATCAGACTCCCGACGGGAATTATCGCCAGATAACTTTCCAAAACGGGCTAGTTGCGCAGGCCATGTAACGTAACGGCTGTCCATCATCCGGAAGGGAGGGGAGCCGCATTCCTTGTTCCCTTAACGAGAAGTACGGTCCTCCACCTATAGCGTCTTCCGCCGGTTCAGCAGATTCGTAATGTCCAAGACAGCGATCCAAAAGGCTAGACGGTTTGCCAGACTCGCTCACGGTTTGGTTTTGAACCATGAAGGGCGGCTTGGACAGCTCCGCAAAGGCTCGCACCAGCCTTACACCAAACACCTTTCCGAAGTCGCCAGACTGGTTGCTGAAAGCGGTGGCGATGAAGCTCAAGTTACAGCCGCTTGGCTTCACGACGTAGTCGAGGATACTCCGGTCCCGCTCAGTCACGTACTGACGGTTTTCGGTCCGGATGTTGCTAACCTCGTCCAGGAACTCACCGACAAGTTTACCAAGCACGACTATCCAGGACTAAATCGACGTCAGCGCAAAGCGAAAGAACTGGAGCGTCTATCCAAGATTAGCGATCGGGCCAAGACAATTAAATATGCTGACTTCGTGTCGAACCTCGAAGGTGTTTCGGTTCTCGGCCCGAACTTCAGCGAAGTCTACACTAAGGAAGTAGCAGAAGCTTTGAGCCAAATGCAGGGCGGCGACGAGGGCCTGCGATCCGCAGCTCTGGCCGCAGTTGACCATGCTTTGCGGTAACGGGTAATGACCGCTACGCGAGTACGAGTCGGACAGTTGCTTTTGCAGGGTTGCGCAACGAATTGGTAACAGCCGAACGCCGAACGCCACCCGGTGCTCGCTATTTGCCACAACGTGTGGCATTGAGGCCGATGACGAAAACCATGGCCTCTCCAGAGCGTTTTCAATCACGGGGCGAAGAAATTGCTAATAGTGTCAGCTCCGGAGTTGCCCTGCTTGCGATCCTTTGTGGCATCCCATTTCTCTACGGCTCGGCGATACTCCACGGCGCCCTTAATCTGGCCGGGGTGATCATTTTCTCAACCAGCATGGTTTTGCTCTATCTCGCTTCGACCATCTATCACGCATTACCGCGCACTAACATTAAGAAGCTCTTTCGCCTGTTTGATCATTCTGCGATTTATCTACTGATCGCGGGAACCTACACCCCATTTGCCCTAGGGCCATTGCGTGGCCCGTTAGGGTTCACCCTGCTTGGCGTGATATGGTGTATGGCTATCGTCGGAATTGGGTTCAAAGCGCTGGCTGGAATGAGGTATCGGTGGGTTTCGATCTGCTTCTATATCGGGATGGGTTGGATGGCGATTTTCGCAGTCCGCGCTTTCTGGGTGCACGTGCCGCTGCCCGGGTTGATCTGGCTGCTGGCAGGCGGACTTGCTTATACGGGAGGGGTCGCTTTCTACGTGGCTAAACACATCCGATATGCCCATTTCATTTGGCACTTATTCGTGGCCGCCGGAACAGCGTGTCACTTTTGTGCAGTTCTGTGGTACGCGAGTTAACAACGCGAATGAACACGAACGGACGCAAATTAGGAACAGTGTAGCAATGCCCAGCCCTGGAGGGGAGCCGCTTTACCGTTTGGCTGCTCTATCGGATGGCAAACAGGCGGCTCCCGGGAACGTCTCGACGCGTGCCACAGTCCATGATTCGGCTCTCGGTTTGTTGGCGCGTCTAGCTCCTATCAAATCACAATACGGAAAGATCGGCGTGGCTGACGAATCTTATGACGCGCTTCTGACGGGTCTCGAGATCTGCTCAGGAAGCCCTATGCCACCCGGTAGCAGGCAAACCACCACCATGGCTTTAATGTGATCTGTAGCTCACGCGTTTTCCCGCTTAGCACTTCTCTTGGCAAATCTTCTGTAAAGAACGTATCCACCACTTCGATTGGACGACCGTCGTCATGGTGGCGAAGCGACACCATGTCTCCGGTTTCTGGTTTTTCATACCAAGGTTCTTCAGCCGATCCTTGCCATCGCTGGCTGGCACAGAAAACTACTGAGTCCGGTTCAAGTTTGCGGTGAAGTTCATCTAGGAACCTGGGTAGCAACTCGCGAGGGACGTGATTCATGAAGTTGATGTGACAAGCTCCATCGAACGTGTCTTCGATCTTGTGCAGCGAGAAAGCGTCGCACTCTAACCAATCGACATTTGGTAAGTTGAGGCGGCGACCATAATCGAGCAGGCTAGTAGTCGGCTAACTCTCGGAAATAGGCGGTACAGTTCATTAGCGCCCCTCAAGTCGTTATCTTTTATCTGTCCTTTTGTCATTTCTTTCTGCTCTTGTGCTGACTTTCCTGTGCCAGTTATGCGACTGAAGCTGCGGGTTTAGCCTTGGATTATGGGTTTCAGATCGCAGGACTGGAAGAGATTGTTTCTTTCACCTTTGTGGCGACCTGCGATCACGAAGAGTCATGGAACGCCTTGGCATGACCTATTCTCAAGAAGATGATTTTGAGCACCCACGTTTACCGGAAGGTTATCGGCTTTGGCTTGCCGGTGCTGGAATAACTATCAATCCGCGTGTGAGAAATGGCACGCATAAAAGGAGGATGACCCCGATCGATAGGAACACGGTTAATAACGAGAAGCGGTCGGTAAGCGGACCTGCAGCTGCATTGCCGGCCATCGATCCAACGGCGTAAGCAATATTGAAAATGGCGTAGACGGCAGCGTAGGCGCCGGGTGCACAACGGTCTACCGCGTCCGCAAGTTCGCTGAGGACAGGATTCATTGCGCAAGCATAGGCAACAGTAACAAAGCACAAGGCAATACCCACCAGGATCACATTTGGAAAAAGAACAAGCAGCGGCATTCCTACGGCCATAACGGTCATACCGAGCGAAATCGCGAATCGTCGCCCGCGCCGCTCGGCCAAACGGTCCACCGGCGTCGATGCGACCCAGTAGACCAAACCGGAGAGAGTAAACAACAGCCCGATCACAGTGGGTGATGTCCCCGCCTTTTCAACTAAGAACGCCGGCACATCGGGTTCGATCACGCCCCACCCGCAGGCGATCAGAGCCGCGATCAGCGCAGCGGCGAGCACGGCTCGATTACGAAAAAGCAGCGGCATTGCATTGGGAACGGCGACACGATGTCGGTCGGATGGAAGCAAAACGAGGCGTAGGACGAGATCCACGAACGCTATCATTCCACTAATCCAGAACGGCGCGTGGTATCCTCCCATTTCGTAGAAAGCGCCGCCAGCGAGCGGCGCCGTGAAACCCCCGATGGTCGACCCTACCATAGCGAGCCCCATTTTCTCCACTCGCCGGTCAGGATACCGCTCCGCGATGACCGCGAGCCCAGCGGTCCAAGTGGCCGACGCAGCTCCGCCCTGGATAATTCGCGCCAGCATCAGTGCCGAAAAGGTCGTGGCACCGGCGAAAGTGTACATTGCGACCAATTGGCCGATAGCTCCAATAAGGAGTGGGATTTTACGACCGATTCGGTCTGAAACGATTCCACAAAGCGGAGTAAAGAGGATGACTCCGAGAGCGTAAGCACAATAGGTTGAAGCGATTTCGGAGGTGGAATTGATTCCAGCCGGTGACAGTGGCGCCAGCGGTACGACTACTTCATAGAGGAACGCGTCGGTGAAGAGGGCGAAAACCACGGATACCAGTGGAGAAAGAGAGCGCCTGCCATCCATGAGAATCAGGATATCTGATGAGGATGAGCCGATCGACTTAGACCAAGCACGACCGGCAGCATCAACAGCGGCGCCAACGCCGAAATAGCCAGTCCAATGTGCAAATCATGGATACCTGCGATCCAACCCACCGTCCAGGGCATGAAGATGCCACCCGCATTGCCGAGTGCGGCTAGGGCTCCGAACATGCTTGCTCCACCATCGGGGTAGCGATCAGCGGTGACTGCCAGCATAGTAGGCCAGAGACAACTTCCGGTAAATCCAGCTAGCACACACGCGCTCAAGGCGAGCGAGTATATTGGTAGAAACGATCCAGCAAGGAAGAAGACCACTGAAGAGCCGCACCCCCAGGCCATGGTTTGAAAAGGATCCAGCTTCGAGCCAAAGGCTCCCACCAACATTCTTCCGGCCGCCATCGCAACAGAGAATAAAAGCAGTCCGATACCGGAAATCCATTGAGGGAAACCGAGTGCGCTTTCTGCATAGGCGGGCAGCCATTGGGCCATACCAAGCTCGGTTGCGCCGCCGAGGAAAATCGCGACCATGGCCCCGAGGAACCACTTTTGTTTCAAAATCGTTCCAAACGTGCGTCCCTTCTCGTCTGAGACAATGGAGGGAAATATCATGCGGGCAAACAGACCGAAGAGCGCCAAAGGCAGAGGGAGCAACACGAAACAAGCCGTGCGCCATCCCCAACCCATCTGGAGGACCACAGTTCCAGCCGATATGGTAACGACTGCACCCACGCAATAGAAGGAGTGTAACCAGTTCATAGCGGATGAACGGTTATCGGGATTCAGCGCGGCTACGACCGGGCTGAGCACCATGTCGAGAATTCCGGCGCCCAGGCCAAGCACGAACACCGCAAAACCAAGTGTGGTATAAGTAGGGACGAAAATCATTCCCACCAGGCTGATAGCGATAAGTACGTTCCCAATCTGGACGAACAATTTGGCGCCCCAACGATCAACCAGCGGGCCGGTTACCACAATCCCCACGCAAAGACCGGTAAACGCCAGCGCCCCCAGCCGGCCAAGCTGCTCAAGCGTCAAGAGCGTCGTACCGAACGATTCGCGAAGACTATTCAAGAATACCGGCAGCAGATTGAGTCCAATGGCCAGACTCATCATCGCGGCGTAGCAGAGACCAGTCAGCAGTTTGGAGTTACTACTCAATATTTTGTTCGTGTCACACGAGGTTCACTTTTCGAGCGAGTCGTTTGGCCAGCACGGCTCCGGAGTGAAGACCGCCTTCCATATAGCCCGGAAAAAAGAGGCTCGTGTATTCGCCGGCAAAAAACATGCGCTCGGCAAAACCTTCGCTGAGCAGCGGGTACTTCGTCGTGACCTCTCCAAGTCCCGGAGTAGTGTACCCGCACATTGTGTATTTATCCGCCGGCCAATTCATGAACATGGAACGCTCGACGTTCGCCATATAACCGGGGTAAATTTTTTCCAATCTCCGTCCGAGAACCTCCGCGCGGATTTTCGGCGAGATCGCCAGACAGCGCTGCGCAGCCACACCGCCAGAAAATACGGTGAGACAGGCTGGTTCATTGGGATCGCTTCGCTGCGCCTCAGTCCCTTCCCAAGTTGCACCGATCGGCCCATTTGACAGCGAATTGGCCGATAGTCCGTCCGCAAGCCAGAAGGGCCTTTTTACGTTGGACAGATACTTCACGGCGGGCCCACCTTGTACTTGGTAAGTCGGAGGGATTTTCGGGTTTACACTGAAATTTTTCCAAGCGCTCGGCGGGACGGTAAGAACGACCAAATCCCCTTCGAACCTCCTTCCGCCCGCAGTGAGCCAAACGTGTTGTTCACCGAGATGAATTTGTTCGACTGGGGCACTCAGGTGAATGCGGTCTGTGCCAATGGCGCTCGCCAACTTGAACGCCAGTCGTTGATTTCCTCCCCGGCAACGAAACACCTCGGTTTCTGTCCAGTATCTTTCGACTCCTCCGCCGGCGACCGAAGTGATGACTCCCAGATAGCTTGCATGTTTGGGAGACGCAGCATTGTCGTTTCCGATCAGCGCGAGCAGACCTTGGCGTGTGTTCCTGTCCAATGACCAGGTATGCGACATTTTTTCGAGCGAGAGATGATCTAGTCTGCCGGCGTCGGGAGTCTTCCATGGAGCCTTAAGATTTACCGTGCGCGCGTCTTTATTCATCAATGACATTGCGTTTCGGATCGAGTCCCAAAGCTCTGCCAGCGCCTTGTCCTGATAGATGCGACCATTCAGCATGATTGGGGATCGCGCTGGCTCGGGTTCCACCACGTCATCGAAGTGCAAACCGAAGCGATCTGCGTAGGTCACCCAGGTCGGATGGTTGGAGCCGATCAATTCGCCGCCTGCTTCTACCACTCTTTTCTTGATGAATGAATCAACCGAAAGTACTCGCCCACCCAGACGGTTGCGGGCCTCAAACACGATCACTTCTGCCCCCGCGCCTTGCAGTTCAAAAGCGCAGGCCAGCCCGGAAAACCCCGCTCCAATGATAAGGACCCTCGGTCGTGATAGCACACGACGGCGTTGCCCAAACCCGGTTTGGCCGCTGAGAAAGAGACCAGCACCTGCCGTTAGCGTCGCACGAAGAAATTCACGGCGAGTCCACGAATGAGGCGCTGCTTCCATCTGCCGCGCGATTTTGGCGATTGCGGAGGGCTTCATGAAAGAGCGTCGAGCGTCCGGCGATTAGAGATACTTCTCCGCCAGCCAAATTCGGGCATCTACTAAGCTCTTACTTACGTGCGTCGCCAGCTGTTCGATCTCGGGAGTGGAAGGCAGCATGTCTGGGATAAGCAACACCGGCATGTTTGCAGCTCTCGCAGCACGAACGCCGCTATGAGCATCTTCAAAAACCAAACAGAGAGTTGGATCGATTCCCAGCAGCCTGGCCGCACTCAGAAATATATCGGGATTCGGTTTCCCTTTGCTTACCATTTCCCCTCCGACGAGGCCTCGGAATTCCTTGAGAATATCATGTTTGGCCAGTCGGTCTCGCGCTTCCCCGCTTACTGTCGAAGTCGCCACTGCGCATGGGATGTTCTGTTGGCGAGCCCACTCCAGCATCTCGCGAACTCCGGGTTTGAGCGGGATGCCTTCGGTCTCCACAATCGCTTCGTAACGGGACTTTGCATCCTTTCGGAATTCATCGATTGGAAATTGAGAACCAAAAACTTCTACCAAGCGGATTTCGGCGTCAGCCACCGTAATACCTATTAGCAGGAGGTAGATTTCATCGCTCAAATCGAACCCAAGAAGTCGAGCCGCCTCGGTCCAGGAGCGTTTGTAGACTCCCTCTGTATCAAGAAGCAGGCCGTCCATGTCGAAAATGAATGCCTGTATGTCTTTCATTTCGTGAAGCGGGTGGAACAGTCGTTCGATCTCATCTTGCAAAATCTAACTGGGCAATTTCGCAGCCTCATCGGGTTCGATTGGCTGAAAAATATCGATCGCCGGATCGGCAAAAAAATTATCGTGGGCTTCATCGCACCAGGTGCTCACCTCACCAATCAGGCAATAGTTGGTCGCCGGAGCGAACTCATGCCAGAGTCCAGGTGTCAAGGTAATACGTTCGCCGGCCCGCAGCTCAAAAGCTTCACCGGCATTGACGGCCCGTTCCTCCCCGTTCACTCGGACGGTAACTTGGTGGGTCGTCTCGGTTTCGCGTGGATTGGAAGGCCAAAGCCAAAGACGTAGGCTACCTGTGCGGCAGATGATATCTTCCTTTTTTTGTCCGTGCGTGTGGACAGGCGTAACCATGTCCTTCCGCGCATACATAATTTTCTCGCAATACTCCGGTTCATTGGCCAAGAGCACTTCGACCAATCCGGCCTTTCGATAATCGCCAAGCCCGAAGTCGGTTGCTGCCCACTGTGGATTTGGCGGGAGCGCCCACTGGTTCTTCGCGAAGCAGACAGCCGCTTCGTTGCAAAGGAGGTTCACTTCACTTTGCTTCATAAACAGGTGGAATTCACGATTTGAGGAACCCCAGTGCGTCTGAAGCCGACGCGTTCTCGTGCATGATGGCCCGCAAGGCCTGGGTCATCTTCTCCGGGGTTTTGTGTTGAATGACATTCCGACCAACGATGATGCCGGCCACCCCCTCCTTGACGAGCTTT
>JAFAZK010000344.1 GCA_019239825.1 Verrucomicrobiota bacterium
GGAATTACGATCGGAAAATGGTTTGGAGCCGGGATGCTCCTAAGCTAGCCGCGGCCTCTTCAAACTCGATGTTGAGGTCCGCTAACACGGGTTGAACCGTCCGAACGACAAAGGGGAATCCGATAAAAACGAGCGCCAGAAAGATGCCGAGCGGAGTAAAAGTTAATTTCCAGCCGGTGAGGGCGTGGACGGGGCCGCCAATCCAGCCGTTCGATGAATAGATGGCGGTGAGAGCGATACCCGCAACCGCGGTGGGTAGAGCAAACGGAAAATCAACGATCGCGTCCAAGAATCGGCGCCCGGGAAATCGATACCGGACAAGTACCCAGGCGAGGATTGTGCCCAGGAATATGTTTACCAACGCGGCGTAGAAAGAGACCGAAAAACTGAGTTGGAACGCGGCCAAAACCCGCGGACTGAGGATTGTGCGGACAAACCCATCAAACCCGATCCCGGACGCCTTTATGAAAAGGGCGGCGAGCGGGATCAGGACAATCAGGCCTAAGTAAACCAGCGTAAAACCCAGGCTCAAACCGAATCCGGGAAGAATTTGCCGCCGCCACCAAAGACTGAAGGGAACAGAATTTGTCATTTGGGTTGGTAGATCTGATCAAAGATACCGCCGTCAGCGAAGAACTTGGCTTGGGCGGCCTTCCATCCGCCAAACACCTTATCGATGGTGAACAGCTCGATATTGGGGAATTGCTTGCTGTACTTCGCGTAAACCTGAGGATCACTCGGCCGATAGAAATTCTTAGCGATGATTTCTTGGCCAATCGGCGTGTAAAGATATTGCAGATACGCCGTGGCCGCGTCCCGGGTTCCTTTCTTGTCCGCCACCTTATCGACTACCGCAACGGGAGGTTCGGCCAGAACGCTGACCGACGGATTGACGATCACGAATTTGTCGGCTCCGAATTCTTTGAAGCTCAGATAGGCTTCATTTTCCCAAGCAATTAAGACATCTCCGAGTTCTCGTTGCACGAAGCTGGTGGTCGATCCGCGTGCACCGGAGTCTAGCACCGGGACGTTCTTATAGAGGGCGGTGATAAATTCTTTGGCTTTGGCTTCGTCATTCTGATTGGCTTTCAGCGCGTAACCCCAAGCCGCGATGAAATTCCACCTGCCGCCGCTGGATGTTTTCGGGTTCGGCGTGATCACTTGGATGCCCGGTTTGATCAGGTCTGGCCAGTCTTTTATCCCTTTGGGATTCCCTTTCCTGACCAGAAGCACGATGGTCGAAGTGTAGGGACAGCTATTGTGCGGGAATATCGTCTGCCAGTCCGCTGCGACTAGGTTTCCGTTGTCGTGAAGGGCGTCGATGTCCGCCGCGAGACCCAGAGTTACGACGTCTGCTTCGAGGCCGTCGATCACAGAGCGAGCCTGTTTACCCGACCCCCCGTGCGACTGCTCGATGGTCACCTGTTTGCCGGTCTTGGAAAGGTAATCCTTGGAGAAGGCCTGGTTAAATTCTTCGTAAAGCTCTCGTGTTGGATCGTACGAAACATTGAGGAGGTGGATGGGGTCTGCCGACACATGGGCTACGAGCGAGCTGGCCACAGAGACGATGGTGAGGGCTCGGAGGAGCGATCGCATAGAGAACCCGGCTAAATACATCGGGATTAGAAAGCATACTCTTTTGATCGGGTAAAGTCCAAATGGTTCTAAGCTTAGGTTTTACGTTTGAGGTTTTAAGTTGAAGCGACCATGCGGTGCGTAATCGCCCCGGGTGCCTGGAGGGGAGCCGCCTGTTGGGATACGTTTTGGCTGCACGACTCACGAGGCGAAGGCTGCGTGGGTGAGGAGATAAATGCCAAAGCGGCTCCCCTCCAAGCGCTCGGAGCAAACCCACGCGTTTTGTCAACCGGCCTAAATACAGCCCAAAAACGAAAAGGATGCGTCGGGTTACCGCCGAACGCATCCTTTCGGTTAAAAATTTGTGCCAGCTAGGGCCTAGTTATTACCCCACTTCCTCCAGCCACCTTTAGCCCACTTGACCCAGCCGCCGCCACCATTACCCCAACCACCTTTACGCCAGCCGTTGCCCCAATTCCGCCAGCCATTATGCCAGTTGCCCCATCCGGTCAGCTGGGCGCTACCTTGTTCGGTGTCCTGTTTGGTTTGTTCGATCATCGCGCTGCGGACGCGCGCGACTCTTTCCGAAATTGTTTCCTGGGAGGAATTGTTGGGATCCACCTTGGCGGAACCGCTGTTTGGTGTAAGGCTGATGCATGCCAGGAGCTGTAAGGCAGCAGCCAGGAGCGAAGACGATTTCTTCATGAGCAGTGTTTCTTCCTTGGGTTCAGTTGGACAGGTTATCTCAAGCTGCTGTTAAGGAGTTCGCGGCCTCTTAACTGTTTGGACGCGGGTCTAAATCACTCCATTCGATTCAAACCTTAGTAACAGCTTGAAACAATACGTAATATTGTAACGGTGTGAGGTGGTTCTGCCAATGGTAAAGGTTGCCGGGCGATAGACCGACCAATCGTCCTGGTCCTCGATTGGGTTGGCGGATCGATTCGAGGTGTGATCGTCGAATGGGGCGATCGATACGGGCGCTGAGCGATACAACGGTTTGATGTATTCGGCTTCGTGGACAACAAGCCAGCTCTCCACCGATCCACATTTTCGACTCCACGTTACGGCCAGAAATTTCAAGGGCGAGGAAGACGACGATTGATCAGCTAGTAACCCAGCGCGATGCAGCTCTATGCGGCGGGTGTAAACGAATCCAAGGCCACGCGTGAATGCATGGCGCTGGGGACGTTCGCGGGAGCCGCTTGTTCTCACATGTTGCAGCGGTACCAATGATAAGGCGAAGGTTGCGAGGCGGCGGGACACATGCCAAAGCGACTCCCCTCCAGGTCGTGGGTAATCGCAAACCACGTGAACGCGCCAAACCCAATCGAGGATGAGGAAGACAACGAGTACGAGGACGAGGAAGACCTTGCGGCCAGATCACCGGGCTGGGCGCGTGATCCGTTTGGATCGAAACAGGCGCCAGACAAACAAGGCGCAGAACAGAACGACAGGCCACAATTCACTTGGTGGCTGCCAGGTTCTGCGCGCAGGGTCGATACGAGGAATCGAAAGATCCCAAACTCCGAACTGGGTCCGGCTATCGAGCGCGTGCATGAGGTTGCCTTGCTGATTCCAGAGTTCGGAACCGCCGCTGGCAACATAGAGCAACGGCAACCGGTATTTGGCGGCCAGAAGGCGCCGGGCCAAACGCGATTGGTCACGCTCCTCTTGCGATTGGTCAAACCAACTAACGTCCGACAGAACGAGCTGGAGATTGACGGATGATAAGTCTGGGACACCGCGCCGCGACCAGATGTCCGGTAGCTGGTGTTCATTGCAGATTGCTACAACTGCGCGCACGCCAGAGCCAATGGGAAGAATCGCACGGTTCTGATTCGGCTCCATTCGTCGGGATAGATGCGTTGCTCGTTCTCCGATTCCCTCAAGTACGGGAATTCCTTGGAACGGATTTACCTCGACGAGTGGAGCACCAAACTGTTTGTCGACCTGGCCGAGCAAGTTGAAATACGAGTCCAGCGAGATGGCGGTATTACGAAAGGAGACTTTCTGGTCGCGTTCTTCCTTGATCATCGCGCCGGTTACAAGGAACGAATTGATCTGATCGGCGAACTTGTTTTCCAAGTCTGACAGCGACATCAGGGGCTCGGCATTCGGGTCGTTTGGATCGTTCCATTCACCGATGGAAATTGCGCCTTCAGGCAAGAAAAGGATGTCGCAGGAATTATTAGAGCCTAGATAACTTCTCAACGAAGCCGCGTAATTTTCATGGTCGGAACCCTGCGTGTCGGGGTTTTGCGAGGGCAAGCCATCCTTCGCCAGTTCAGTGCGCGATCTAGGTTCCTGCTGTGTGTTGCTTGGTGCCAATGAAGGATTTCGAGCTGCTTCGGAGGGCAAGCCGGATTGGATCACTGCGATCTTTAGGAGAGTAGAATTTGTAGAAGCGCCTGAGACTATACGGTCGAGCCTGCCGGCGGCGGCCGTAAGAATAACGAGCGCAATTGCGATCGCGATACGCTGGCGCGCGGCCTTCCGGGCGGCGATCCGGGGCGCCCATCGCGTCCGGAGTTCGTGAGCCAGCCAACCCGCGGCAGCGTAAGAACAAAACACCACGAGAGTGCTGAGGCCGCCTGCGCCTACCCAATGGGCCGCTTGAGCGATGTCGAGATTAGCAACCACTAAATGCGCGGAAAACAGGTTACTGGTTCCAAACCGAGGAGTTACCACCCGAAGATAATCAGCGGCGGGCAAGAGTAATATCGTCAAGGTGGTCCCTAGGATTCCGGGGCGACGTATTACGCAATAGCGCAGAAGAGCGGCGACCGCAGCCATGAAAAGGCCGCCATATAAAGACACGATAAACAGAACTAGGCCCGCCCAGTGGGCATCGAATTCTGAGACCAGCCAACGCAGGTTGAGCACAACCAGACCTGCTCCAAAGCCGAAACCAATGGTTGCCGCTCGTTCGCAGCGCAGTCCGATCAGGGAGTAAAAGAAGAGCGTGTAGCCAAAGACGCCGAATAGAATGGCGGCCCCTTCCCAATGATAGAGGAGTGTCACCAAACCAGCCGCGGCCGCAACCCTCAAGCCACGCCGATCTAAGACGGTTGACGCGAGTAGCGTGGCGATTGTTGATATCAGGTGATCAGCCGGCCACCAACAAGCGACCAGGAGTAACGCTAGAAAGGCAACTATTCGAAGCCAGAAAACTGATTGCCTTCCCTGTGGTCGAGCAGGCACGTGGTTCGAATGCGAGACCGCTGCGTTGTATGTGCGAAAAGACACGGTGATCTTGCCATGACGGCTCAGCGGCGTTTCCGCGTAGTCCGTCGCAGATTGGCGCAGCAGCGATCGCTCCGTTGCCGCTGTCAGGCCGTTCGGGAGCCTCGCCCCACCAACATTTGCCTCAGCTACGATTCCAGCGCTTCGAGCTCGGCGCCTTCTTCGGGGCGAAGAGCGGTCGCGGCAAATGGCAAGGGGACTTTGTCTCGCCGCATTTTGCGAAGTGTAACCTCGACCACTTGCGCCAGGGTAAACCGATCCAAGATGTTGGCGATCGCATTCCGAACGTCGGACATCAGCATGCGTAACCCGCAATGCTCTTCATCCGGACAAGTGCAACGTTCGTAAGCCATCTGACTGACGCAAGCGATCGGTGCGAGCGGCCCGTCAATTAAGCGGACGACATGGCCGATGATGATCTCTTCGGGAGGTTTGGCGAGGAGGTAGCCGCCGTGTTTACCGCGACGACTATCCAGATACCCGGCTCCCTTGAGCTGCATCAGGATCTGTTCCAAAAACTTAACCGGCAACTCTTCTTTGGAAGCGAGTTCATTTACTTGGAGCAGCGGCTTACCGAGTGCTTGTGCTAGCCCAAAATCAATCAGCGCCCGGAGGGCATACTCGCCCCGCTTAGAAAGTTTCACGATTCGAGATATTACGGTGCAGTGGACGGAAACACAACATTTGGAGAGTGAAAGTTGTAGCGCGGACCTTTGTTGTTGCAAGTAAGTTGCAATTGTTGAATCTTCCGTTATGGGTCTCGCATCTGCCTCGAGAGCTTTCTGTGCCTGTTTGCTGCTTTTTACAACCGCTAACTTGCAGGCCCAGATCAAGGTGGGTTCTTTCTCCACGGTTCTTTCGGAAATCGCGCAGAAAGTCGGTGGCAAAAATGTGGTGGTAACTTTCATTATCAAGCCTGGGCAGGATCCGCACGAGTACCAATTGACGCCTGGGGACCTGGGTGCAGCCACGGCATCGGATCTCGTTCTTCTGAGCGGGAAGGGGATGGAAGGGACCTATCTGCGAAATCTGCGCGATGCTTTACCGAAGCAGGTCCAAGTATTAGCGGTCGGCGACGACATTCCCAGTTTAACCAAGGGAGCCGACGAAGGGAAAGACGCCGAGAAAGAAGCGACGCAAGACCCGCACTGGTGGAATAGCATTTCAGAGACGGAAAAGGCGACGGCGGTTGTGCGGGATGCCTTGGCTCGTCTGGACGGGCAGCACGCCGCCGATTACCAAGCGGGCGCCACGGCTTATCTCAGCCTGCTCAAGGAGCTCGACTCATGGGTCAAACGGAAAGTGGCCGAGCTGCCGCGCGACCGGCGCATACTGGTGACTTCGCACGACGCGTTCCAATACTTTGCCAAGGACTACGGGTTTCAAATCGATTCGATTGAGGGACTAACGACGGATCAGGAGCCGTCTGTCAGTCATGTGACCGCGATAATCGCGGAGATAAAGAAGCAGGGGGTAAAGGCTATCTTCCTGGAGAACACCCTCAACCCCAAGGTGAGTGTGGAAATAACTCGGGAAAGCGGCGCGAAAATCGGAGGTAGTCTTTACGCCGATGGACTAGGTCCCGGAGACGGGGAGACATACGAGGGCATGCTCCGGCATAACGTTACTACGATCGTGGACGCCCTGAAATGAGAGGGTCGCCACTCGCACAAGCGGTTTTGGTAGTGGTCGCGCTTTTGTTATTGGTGATTCCGCTGCATCGTCTCACTCAAAAAGAGCAAAGACCGGCGCCGCAAACAGCGGTTTCCACGCCTACGAAACAGGTGCATCTGGCCCTCAGAACCACGGCGGTGCCGTGCCGATTCCAAATCACGTTTTTAGGGAAAACCTTATGGGCCGAAGACGCCGCAACGCCTGAACTGGCCAAGGATTTCGATATTGATTTTCCCAAAGAAGGAATTGATCTGGTGGTGGATGCAACCTGGGAGTCCAAAGCTTTAGCGGCAATGGAGATCACCTTGTCGTTGCCGGATGGGACCGCGCTACACCAGACGCTCTGGGGTCAAGGAACGGCGAGTGATGTGTTTACGTTCAGAGAGGAATGAATAGCCGCAAAAGAGTGCAAAGAACGCAAAAGGAATGAAATTCACCAACAGAGTCTCAAACGGCGTGCGGCTAACTATGGTCCAGTTTCTTTGCGATCCTTGCGATCTTTCGCGGCTATTCGGTCAGACTCTGTTCTCGCAGGTAGTCTTGGAGACACGCTGCGGCGGCTGACCTTACCTTTAATGCCCATGGCCGAACACGTATTGGCAATTAAAGATCTGACCGTTAGTTACCGCCGGGTTCCAGCGGTGCATCATGTCGATCTGACGTTGCGATGCGGTCGATGTGTCGGGCTATTGGGTCCGAACGGAGCCGGCAAAACGTCGTTTCTAAAAGCGTTGGCCGGCTTAGTCCCGATGGAGACGGGAACGGTCGAATTTGGCGGTCACAATCACAAACGCGGACCAGGGAGCTACACGGCTTATCTTCCGCAAAGATCAGCAATCGATTGGGATTTCCCGACGACGGTCAGAGGGCTGATCGAAATGGGCCGCTACTCTGCGCTAGGCTGGTGGAGACCATTTCGCCAAATAGATCGGGAAAAGGTCGATAAAGCGCTCGAAGCGATGGAATTGACCGATCTGGCAGAGAGACAAATTAGTGCCTTGTCCGGTGGTCAACAACAGCGGGCTTTTCTAGCTCGTTCTCTGGCCCAGGATGCTCACGTTTTCTTGCTGGACGAGCCATTCACCGGGCTGGACCGGCCTTCGCAGGACTTGTTTGGCCAGATTCTAAAAAGGCTGGCGGCGCAAGGGAACCTCTTAATTGTGTCGCATCACGATTTGAGGATGGTGCCGGCGCTATTCGACGAGGTGATCCTCTTAAACGGCGAGCTGGTGACATACGGTCCTACCGAGCAGGTGTTCAACGAAGAGACCATTGCGCGAACATTCGGAACCCACACTTTTTCGGGAGCACGCACCTGATGGCGAACGGCTGGCTGCACTTGTTCTACGCTCAGGATATGTTGCGCCCGCTTTTCGCGGCCGTCTTGATCGGATTCACTAACGGAGTCTTAAGCGTTTTCATTGTTTTACGCCGGCTCTCGTTGATGGCGGACGCGATATCGCATTCCCTGTTGCCGGGTTTAGCGATCGCGATCCTCCTTTTTGGGCTGGCACCGGCTACCCTGGTGGCCGGCGCTTTTCTGGCGGCGCTGTTGGTTGCATTAGGCACGCAGATCATTGCCAATAGCACTCGCATAAAGGAGGACACCGCACTTGGCTTGTTGTTCGCTTGTGCGTTCTCCCTGGGTCAAGCGCTGTTGAAGCTGGCGCCTGCTCATATCGGGATTAGTGAATACCTTTTCGGCAATATTCTGGGACTGAGCGATGGGGATCTCTATTTAACCTACGGGATCACATTACTCGTGCTTCCGCTATTGGTGCTGTTTCAGCGGCCATTGCTCTTGATGTTGTTCGAGCCCGCAATCGCCTCCACTCAAGGAGTTCCGGTCAGAACCCTTAGATATTTCTTAATGGTCCTACTGGTGCTGGCGATGATTTCTTCCCTGCGCGCCGTGGGAATTATACTCGCCCTGGGGACATTGATCGGCCCGGCCGCAACCGTGTATCTCTTTGTCGATTCGTTTACCGTGATGTTCTGGGTAAGCGGTTTGCTCGGCGCTTTCGCGTCGTTGCTCGGGCTATTGGTCTCTGACTGGACGGATCTTCCGGCCGGGGCCTGTATCGTGCTGGTATTGGGCGTTTTGTTCCTGGTGAGTTTTCTTCTGAGTCCGCGTTACGGCTTGTTCCGGCGCCTGCGCAAAGGTCATCTGCACGCACAATCACTGGCGAGGTGGGAAGGTGAGAAGTGAGAAGTGATTGGTGAACTGGGTGCTGGCACGCGCATTATTAGCACGAGTGCATCCTAATGCCACAAAAGTTTCCACCTGCGATTCGACGCACGGCGCCTCACCAATCACCTCTCACTTCTCACGTCTCACCTCTCACACGAGGGTTTCCCGTGCGGCACGAAACAGGAGGTTAACGGAGGTCGCCCCTGGATCCTGGTGGCCGATGCTGCGTTCGCCGAGATAGCTGGCTCGGCCTTTTTTGGCGAGCAAGGGGACGGTGCTTTCCATCCCTTTCTGTGCGGCGTTAGATGCTGCTTCTAGGGCTTCCTTAAATGGCTTGCCGGATTTCAGGGTGGCTTGATAGGTCTCGACCGCCGGCTGGAGAGCATCAACCATCGTCTTTTCCCCGACGGCGGCTTTGCCGCGCTGGAGAATGCCAGTTAGAGACTTTTGTAATAAGGCACCGAATTCTTCGGGGGTGATCTCAGATTTTCCACCGACCGCCATGGACGCTTGCAGAAAAAACGTGCCGTAGAGCGGACCGCTGGCTCCGCCCACGGTCGATAAGAGAGTCATCGCGACCGTTTTAAGAACCGAAGCAATATCTTTGCCTGCCAGCTCGGATTTCTTCGCCAGCACCGCTTTAAACCCACGGTCCATGTTGGCTCCGTGATCTGCATCTCCGATCGCGGCGTCGAGTTGGGTAAGATAGTCTTTGTTTTCAGCTACAAGTCCGGCAAACCGTTCCAGCCAACGAATTACCTGTTCGGAAGTGATCAATGCCATGGAGTAAAGCCTAAAGGGCAAATTTCACCACAGAGACACCGAGGACACAAAGATTATTTTGACGGTGAGGCCGCCAGGGCCGCGAAAGATAAATGTTTCCTGTCGAGCGTGACTGTCATGTCCTTCTTTGCGGTATTGCTTTTCTCGTGTCGCCAGTATCCTTGGCAGGCGTGGCTAAAAGGGAGTGAGCTGTCCGCCATAGTAAGAGGAAATGGGATGACGGAGGAAGCTGGCTTTGTGGCGGCTGGAGCGGCGAAAATGGTTGCTTTCAGATTTGGGGAGGGGTTTTATCCCAAGTTAGACCCTATGTTTTTCTTGCAAATCCTTGGCGCAATATTGATTGGCTTCTTAGTCGGGGGATTAGCTAGGCTGATTGTTCCCGGCCAGGAACGTGGGGGATGTTTGACGACCATCTTAATCGGAATCGCTGGTTCGTTTGTCGCCTTCTTTATTGGCACCTATGTTTTCGGCGCTCAATTCGATCGCGGCAATCCTTTGCGTCCTGCAGGATTCATCTCCTCCCTGCTGGGAGCAATTCTGATTCTTGTTATCTATCATTGGATCCGTCGCCGGAGAAAGCCGTAAGGCCCGGAGACCAAAATTTCACCACGGAGACACAGAGAAAACACAGATTATTTTCACCGCAAGACCACAAATGCCGCAAAGAAAGACACGACTCCATTGGGAGCCTTGTATCTTGGTGGCCTTCGCGGCCTTACCGTGAAAATAGTCTCTGTGTTGTCTGTGTCTCTGTAGTGAAATCGGCCTTTTATCGGTAAATCGTTACCGGGGTGCCGAGCGAAACGTTCGAAAAGAAAGCCACCGCCATTTTACCGGGCATCCGGATACAACCGTGCGAGGCAGGGTACCCGGGGAGATAGCCTTCGTGCATGCCAACTCCGCCGGTGATACGCATAAAATAAGGCATCGGAGCGCCCTTGAAGATCGCGCCGGGAGGTTTTGGGTCTTTGCCCAGTTCGACATCTTTCTGAACGATATTGCCTGCGGCGTCTACGTAGTCACCGTAAAGGCTGGAGGCATGATTCTGGTCTTTCTGGATGACCTTATAGTTTCCAGGCGGGGTGTCATGACCCTCTCGCCCAGTCGAGATCTGAGAGACACCGACGAGTTGATCGCCCTTATAAAAGTAGGCGCGTTCTTCGCTCAAGTGGATCTGTACTGACGGTGCGCCAGCTACTCCATCACCGTCCCAATAAGAAATCGGATCGTATCCGGATGTTCCCTGCGAAGCGGCAGAACTACCGGATGCCGCTAAGTAAGGGGTATTCGGGTTGTTCAGGCGAGAGGTTTCACCATTTTCACACCCCGCTACACATGCTACCAAGACAACTGCCGCGAAAACTCTTAGACTCATAAACAACGACGGAAGTTCAAATAATAGTCTTAGATCAAAAGGTCAAGCATTTGAGGGCGGGTGGTCACAGTGGGAGGAGAGACGTGAAAGGTGGAACGCGATAGCCGATCGCAAGGTCATGCATACGGTCAACGCTAAGTTGGGCTTTTCTCACCGTTGTTCGCACCGAGGCAGTGCCGGGGGCGTCTTACCATTCACTTTTCACTTCTTGTGATACGCGGTGGCTGCTCGGGTCGGCGCCCGTCCGTCTCGTTGCCCAATTGCCTCAGTCGCATCCATCTGCTATAAGAAGTGCGGGTAAAGCTATGCCGACGTACGAATACAGCTGTGAAAAGTGTAAGGAAACCTTCGAAATGTTTCAGTCAATGAAGGACGATGCGTTGCAGATTTGCCCAAAAGAACACTGCCGGCTGGAGACTTGGGGCCAAGGGAAAGTGAAGCGATTACTTGGCGCCGGCGCCGGACTTATTTTCAAGGGCTCAGGATTTTATATCACGGATTATAGGAGCCAAAGTTACTCTGAGGCCGCCAAAAAGGAGAGCAGCAGCAAAGATAGCGGCAGCAAAGACAGCGGCGGGGCGAAGGCCGATAGCGGCGCCTCGAAAACCACTAAAGAAAAGAGTTCCAGCGGAAGCGGCTCCAGCGGAAGCGGTTCAAAATCTGAAAGTTAGCCCCGGGCGTGCGACAGTAAGCAGTAAGCATGTGTCAGTAATCAGTGAATTATTGCGGGGCAGCGGTGGTCGAGTCCCTGGATGAGTTTTGAGTGACTACTGATTTACTGATCACTGATTACTTGGAGCCAGAAACTCTGGGGTGATCGGTAGGATATCGACCGAAAAGTGGCTATGTTCTGAGGCATGTTCGGGAAGCCGACCAAGCTGCCCGCGGAGAAAGAGAGCGGTGGCAGCGCGCCTGTTAGAACCAGGGCGTCCAGCAAATCGCCGGAAACTTCAGAAAAATCGCCGAAAACTCCAGCGGTATCGCTCTGGAAGTTTGACTCCGCTCTACGCCATTTTCTGAAGCGTTTGGTTGCAATCGTCATCGCCGGGCTCTTTTTCGGTTGCCTGGTCTCGATATGCCAGCCGCCGGAGAAATTGCCGGCGCCTCCTTCTGGAAGTAATGGCCTGGCTGTGATGCAAGTAATTGCTCAGGCGAAAGCATCGCGCGGCAGCGATGTTGCCGAGTTGTCGGAAGCCGATGTGAACGATTATTTGGGGCAGCGGACAGCGCCGCGCGGATTTCTCTTCAACAATTTCTGCCGGTTTGATGGGGTGACAGTGTCGTTTCAGAGAAAGGTCTGCCGGGTCTACAGCCGATACTCGATCTTTGGTTATCCGATCTATCTCTCCGGGGCCTATACCGCTAGGGACGATTTCGGGCGACCGGCCTTCAATAATCGAGGTGGCGCCATCGGCCGGCTAGCAATCGCGCCGGTCTTCATGGGGATCATTCAGTATCCATTTTTCGGGGAGCTCTGGAACGGGTTTGGGATTGAGCGAGAAACCCTGAATCAGTTCCGCAGCGTCGAGTTTGAGCAGGGCGTGGTAAGACTGTTACCCGAGCAGTAGGCGAGGGTAACGCTTTCTTCTCGTACTCGTCGTCGTCCCCGTCCTTGAGAAAGGGGTGGCACGTTATGCGATGTGCCATAGCCCAGCGCCTGGAAGGGAGCCGCTTTCGCATGCGCCCGGTCACCTCGCGACGTTCATCTCAATGCTAATACGGCTGAAACGCGTGAAAGCGGGCGGCTCCCGCTGACGACACACGGTACTGCATTCGCGCGTGGCTTTCGATTCCCTTACACCCGGACCGTAGAGATATGCGTCGCGCTGGGTAATTCGCGGGAGCCGCCT
>JAFAZK010000014.1 GCA_019239825.1 Verrucomicrobiota bacterium
GGAGACAAAGGGGAGAACGGGGAGGTGTGATTGGTGAAAAGTGAAAGGTGGAAGGCGTGACCCGGATCGGACGGGGGTTGCATTCCGCTCGGTCAGCTTAACCGTAATTCCACGCTTTAAATCGTGTGAAGGTACCGGGTTTAGAGAGACGCGACGCCTTAAGACCTTTCGAGAACGAAGACGACGAGTACGAGAACGATTGGGATTACTCTAGCACCGGGAAATGCGGGCGCCGGATAGAGGATTCGGCATTTGGCGAATAAAGATAGTTGTTCTCTGTTTTTTTGGATCGCTTTCCGGCTACCCAGTAAGACTCGCGCCCAGCAAAAGACTGGCGTTATCGCAAATCGGCAACAATCGAGGCTTTAAGGGAATGCAACGATGAGATCCTAGAGGCACACTACGCCGCTAGCACGGCCGTGATAAGTGAGAGGCCTGCTCTGAGCATCTCGACGAGCTCGATGCAGGCAAGCGTTAGCGCGTCGAATGGGGGGAGAGGATCGGTGAAAAGCGACCAGACGTTGTCTCGCGGCCGCAGGCAACTATGTCGGACAGGCTCGTGATTTGTGATCAGTGCGCTCCCGCATCGCACTACCCAACGGCTACATAACCCCTTTTACTAGCTTGGTATGAAAAGGCTATTTTTAGTCCTAGTCTTCGTTTTGGTGCTACTCTGGGCACCAAGAGGATTAGAAACGCCGCTCTTATTGATCTGTCGGTTCTGATAGAAAACCTCTATTGCGGCTTCGCGGGAGCCATACAGGTCGGTGAGTCTTGTTATCTCGGTCTCTACACCTTCCGTCTGTTCTCTTAATTGGGTGAGGCGATCCTGTAATTCTACTTCACTATTCAGCTTGCATTCGAGCTTCCAAAACTTCCGTTCGATGTACTCAATGACATAGTAGGTTGCTACCCAAGGGAGAAAGATTGGGATCAATAAGAGCAGTCCGATACCAATCAGCCTGACCGGATCCGAAAAGATTGGTGGGCCGATCCACATGGCAATGAGGGCTAGAGTGCCACCTAGCCAAGCAGACGGAATCATCATCACCCAAAGATTGGACTTTTTCATTTTGGCTCGCTTGTTATCCTAAATTCCAATTGCAGCGGCTCACTCGTAGCCGCGGTCTCGAT
Source organism: Verrucomicrobiota bacterium (assembly GCA_019239825.1). Taxonomy (GTDB): domain Bacteria; phylum Verrucomicrobiota; class Verrucomicrobiia; order Chthoniobacterales; family JAFAMB01; genus JAFAVN01. The sequence continues at coordinate 1,135 of JAFAZK010000014.1, forward strand.
TAGCGGTTCAACTCTAGCGATGCATGCATCGCGATTTTGCGGATGCGCGTTGGCCTAATCCGTACCTTTTTCTCGCAAGCACATTCTTTTCTCGGCGGGCTGAAAGCACGGAAATCCAGAACTCCAGCCACCGACTGCGCTCGATCGGGAAGCAAGGTGGTCCGCTTCCTCCATCACCGCGAATGCATACCACAGAATGATTGCAAAGAGCCATACTTAAAGTAGCGCCGACTGAACCGCAGAGTTGATGCCGGTAAGCCAACGGCCGTCAAAAAAGAACAACAACGCCACCGTCACCTAGGAGACGGTGAGGCATCCAATCAGGGTCTTGTTTTTCATATCGCCAGTCTATTCAGCTCGATCGCCAATTTGGCATTTCTTTATCATAAACACAGGGCCGCTAGCGTGGCCGTGAAAAGTGAGACGTGGGAAGTGAGAGGGGGGAGGAGGTAGCGTGATTGGTGATTTGTGATTGGAGCTAGCTTTAGCCGATGGTCAGAGGTCAGTAAAACTGGTTTTCAAGAGGTTGCGGCATGTTACCGACCCATGTTGCTTTTGAGCTTGAACCCGCTGGAGCGGAGCGCCCTTGAGAGAATCTTTCCCGGCGTTCTTTGACGGGCTCTAGCGAGCTGAATCCAAACTCTCTCGCAGGGGCTTACTCACCTTTCAACGAGGAACCTGTGACTTACATAGCTTGAATCAACGTAGAATCCGACGATCTCCCCCGGTGCGTTCATGGTATGGAGGACGGTGCCCTGGCCGGAGCCGGTGCCCGCGCCCGGAGCATCGAACGTGGTGACCGCGCCGTCAGAAGTGCGTACAAAGCCGTGACTCACATTGCTTGCGTCGATGAAGTATCCCGCAATCGTCCCCGCCGAACTAATGCTCTGGGGGAGGGTACCCTGGAAGGCATCCGTGCCCGCGCCTGGAACATCGAACGTGATGATGGAGCCGTCACGAGCGCGCGCGCAGCCGTGATAGACGTTACTCGCGTCAAGATACCATCCCGGGGTTGTAACGTTCGATTCCATTCAGCTCCTTTCTTTCGACTAACTTTTACCTAAGAGAGTCTTAGCCCGTCCAAAGTCAGCTTGACCTAGGCGTAAGAGATCGATCGAGCGAAACTCCAGACCCAGCAATGTCTCAGACACCCGGCATGGGAGGAAGGGGGTGGCGGACGAAGAACCTTCTGCTCCGCAGAACTAAACCAGCCGCGAGCCCTTGTCTATACGCCTTTTGACGTACGTGAAACGCCTTGAACCCCTACATCAGAAGCTTCTGGATGACCTCGAAGCACTTAAGGCAATGGAGCGAATGGGTCGGAGACGGGTTAAAAACGATCAGAGTTTAGGCTGACAACGTGATGCGATGGACGGAGGCTTCCTGAAAGCAAAGATGGTAGATCAACAACGTGAGCGGATAGGCAGTGTCCGGTTTTTTGGCAGACTCGGGCCGCCAGATGGAGTCCAGGCTCGAGAGTTCATCCCCTTTAGGAATCAAAGCGAATGCGTCTGGGCTGTCGACGCGAAAACGAAGAACCTAGCCTGGCGGTCTTAATCGGCTGCCAATTGGACTTAGATCTAGGAGGGGTAATCCAGGACGGCCCAGTCGAAGCCCAGCTCCGTAGGAGCGACATCTTTATAGCAACCGGTATCAAACACAACGCAAGCTCCGTAGGAGGGCATAGTTCCGAGCTTCAGGTAGTTCTAACACATAGTAATCCTGAACAAAATTTAATGAGATGGTCAGCAGTTAACAGTGCTCTTAGAGAGAGGATAGTAGGCACGAAGAAAAAGTGGAGAAACATTTTACGCAAAGCTGTCACTCACCAAGGTGCTCATGCGTGCCTGTCTCGAGCTTGGCGAGAAACTCAGGGCAGGCGCTACGACGCGCTTAATGCTTACTCAGGGCAGGCCCTTCGACGCGCTCGATACTTGCTCGGGACACGCCCCTCGGTCTTCGCCGTCTGAACGCGACAGCTCGTCTCTTTTAGAACCGCTTTTGTATTAACGATGGTTCTGTTACCATCGGCGCATGGCAATCATCCGTCAGAAACTGATTTGGATCCTCGGTACGCTTTGGTTAGTCGGTATGGCCAATGCAGAGGAGGACCGGAAGACGACTATCTATTGGGATACAGTTTCGCCGAATGGTAAGTACGCCTTGGCTTGGACGAAGTCCGGCGCCATCGACAAGGATGATATGCCGTATCCAGACGATAAAGACGGCGGCGTTCAAAATTGGCTGATTGAACTAGGCTCGCGTAAGCTCGTCTTGCTCATCCCAAACACCTATTATTGGACTCTACCAGATGGGTCCAGGCCGAACCATTACTCTATGGAGACAGTGTGGTCGGATGACAGTCTGAATCTCGCAATTGTGTTGAATTCGCGATGGGAGACGGAGGAGATTTTCCTGGTCAATTCTAAGTCAACCCAGGTGAAAGAGATCACGGACAAGGTTTTAAGTGCCTTCAGGCAGGTCTTACGTCGGGAGGGCGGCTATAACCGGCATGCTACGGGTTACGTTTACGCTTTCGATAGTCCCTGGTTCTTGAGCGGCAACCGCTTCGAGATCCGGGCGTCTGCTGACATTCCCAAGACAGAAGACGATTATTTCACCTACGTGATGAGTTTTGGCCTCGGCTCCGGATCGGTAACCTTTGAAAAAGCCGCGCTCTCCGATTCCACAGGAGAACCAGGAGATCGGCAGTTGAATCGAATCTATCGATCGTTGATGCCGATCCTTGAGCCAGCCGAACGAGAGGCGCTAGTTAAAGAGGAAAGAGCCTGGATTCTGCAACGTGACGCCACCGAAGGATCCGGCGCAAAAGAAAAGGTTGTTCAGGATAGGATTGGAGAGTTGTCGGACCGCGTCGCGCGTAAAGTGACTGAATTAAACACGCAGCAGGGAGGGGGGTGAGGGCGGGCGAATTCGGCGAAAGGCGAAAATAACGGAAGAAGAGAAAATCTCACGCAAAGACGCAAAGGCGCAAAGGAAAGGGCGCAAGATGAGAGGTGAAAAGTGAAAGGTAACCAGAGCAGCGTGCACTGAGGTAGGGTCCGCGTTTTTGTGCCTTTTGCAGCTATTCATCTCTTGGTCTTAACCTTTGCGTCTTTGCGTGAGATTTTCTCTGCGTGCTTCGTGCATGAGCTCCTTTTGTCATTTCACCAGAGCGTCGGCGTCCAGGAACCAGTCGGTGCCGAGCATTCGCCCGGGTGTCAGCATTTTGACGTGCACCTGATTCGTCGCTGCATCGTAGCTAATGATCTTAACGCCCAGCTGGTTCCCGAATTGCCAGGCATCTCGCTCACCCATTTCCTTTTGTTGGTAAGCTTCCAACGCTTTCGAATCGCCGCTTTTCTTGATCCGTTGCCAATGGGATAATTCTTTCACCTTCTGAAACCAAATCGAATCTGCTTTCACTTGCACGGTAGCCCCTTTTTGAATCTCGCCCGCAAAGGAAGCGATAGCTGTAGCCAACAGAAGCGAGAGTATCCTGAACGAAGATTTCATTCGCATGATTTTAGCGAATGATGGACCGGCATGGCTATGTAAAAAGGCACCGCGAATGGACGCGAATAAAATCTCCCGAAATGACGCTGAGGCACAAAGAGGGAGGGAGGAAAAACCTCAACCGCAGATGGACGCAGATTTACGCAGATAGATTTGGCGTGGTGACCAATGATAGCTACCGATGAGCCTTTTTTTGCTTCGGTGCAGTCGTGTCCATTCACGGTCCCTTTTTGCGTCCTTAGCGCTCACTCGCAGCTAATTGAGTCTTTCAGCAATCACGGGTCACCTATTCGACGCGCTCGATGTCGTGGCACAGACAAATGCGGGGAGGCAACGCTCCACTCTTTCACTTTTCACTTTTCACTGCTCACTGCTCCCCTGTCGCCCGAATCTTTGCCAAGGCAACTTGAAAGGCTCCAAAATCTTCCACCAATTGTACGTGTAATTCGTCGATCACTGCCCGGTAGCTTTCGGCGCCACTCCCACCGATCAAGATTGGCGTCTTGGCGGGCAGACTATTCCGGAGCTCGCGCAGCTGGTTCTCGATCTGTGGCTCCGCTTCCGGGTAGACCAAGCTGAGCGTCACCACACGTGCTTCGCTCTTGATCGCGACACTTGCAATTTCCAAGGCAGGCAAACTAGGACCTAAATAGATTACTCGCCAGCCCCGTTCAGCGGCAAGCGCAGCTGCCATAACCACGCCGAGTTCATGGAGTTGACCCTGCAAAGTGGAGGCTACCAGCGCGGTGCTTGGCGGGGTACCGGAATATTGGCGTGCCGGATCCAATAGAAAGGCTCTAATTACTCCGGAGGCGAAATGCTCGTGGGAAGTCTGGATAATGCCTTCGCTCCATAACCCGCCTAATCGTTGGACCAACGGTGCAATCACTTGACGGACTACGGCCGTATAACCTACCTCCAGCACGGCCCTTTTCAGGATCCTATTTAAGCCGTCTGAATCGAATCGATCGATTACGGCTAGGCAATCTCTAACCATGGCCCGGCGCTCGCGATTGGAGCTGCCTTTGCCGCCTCGCGGTCGTTCGTCCCGGGAAATCGTTGCTTGTTTCGCAAGATTTTCGAGGGCGTCATTTGGGAGAGTTGCAACGTTTCCGATTGGATGTCCCTGCTTCGTTATTCGCCTAAGCAATTTGAGCCGGCGCAGGTCCAGATCGCTGTAGAGGCGTCGCCCGGATTCGGAACGAGTTGGGCGCACGGCTCCGCACCGCTTTTCCCACGCGCGTAAGGCGTGGGGAGTCAGACCGGTTTGGCGAACGACAACCTGAATGGGGTAATAAACCGGCACAGTCGTAATCTAGACAAAAATTAGACAAAGATCAAAAATCGCCTAACAATAGCTAGACAAGGACTTGACGGAGCTCTCCTCAGACCGATATCTGTCCCTCCTAGAATGCCCATTGCCTTAGCTCCGTCAAAGCTTAGCGATCTGATTGGCCGTCGCTAGGTGCTGACATTACCAGTTATGTGGAAAGAATGAAGACACTGTTTGTGCCCAATTTGCAAAGTGAAGGAAGGCGGGCCCGAGGGGCAGTCGCGCTGATTTTTGGTGCGGCAGCATTTGTCGTTATTCCATTCTCCCGGCGTTTAGGCCTCCTCCTTTCCTTGGCCGCAATATTTACGGCTTTCGAAGCGGTTCGCGGCTGGTGCGTGCTAAGAGCGTGCGGAATTAGAACGCAAGTTTGACGCGGGTTGATCTTATGAAACGAATCATCCATTGGTTCCGGCGCGATCTCCGGATCAGCGATAATAAATCGCTCTATGCTGCCTGCCGGGATGGTGACGAGGTTATTCCGGTCTACATTCTTTCCTCTTGGAAACGGCATCATCCCTGGACTGGCACAAATCGTCAGGAGTTTTTGTGCGGGTGTTTGAGATCATTAGCGAAAAACCTGGAACAAATCGGCGGGCGATTAATTCTGCGATCCGGTTCCCCGGTCAAGGAGTTGATTGAGTTGGCCAAAGAAACCCAAGCGGATGCGATCTATTTCAGCGAAAACTATGCCCCTTATGATCGGAAAATTGAAGAACGGGTTCAGAAGGCGGCTTTAGCTAAGGGCATTGGAGTCCAGCTTTTCAAAGACACGGTGATCTTGGCGCCGGGCGAAGTTCTGAGCCAAAGCGGCCAGCCTTTTCGGATATTTACGGCCTATGCCCGGGCTTGGCACCGGCACAGGAAGCCGGAGCCCTCCCCGAAGGTTAGCCGAATCGCAACTCCACACCAGCTTGACTCGGAGGTGATGCCGACCTTGGCTCATTGGGGGCTTAAACCTGAGGCTAAAATTTTGCCAGCCGGCGAGAAAGCTGCGCGCGGTCGTTTAAAAGACTTTCTGAAATCAAGGATCTACGAATATGCCAGGCGGAGAAATGATCTTTGCTCGGACGTGAGCTCGCGCCTATCGCAGGACCTGCGATTCGGCACGATTTCACCCCGAGAAATCTATGCCTCTTGCAAAAAAGCATCTGAGGAGTGCAACGCCGTCGAGCGACAGGGAATTCAATCCTTTGTTAATGAGTTGGTGTGGCGCGAATTTTATTTTCAAATTCTGTGGCATTTTCCGCACGTATTACGCCAGGACTTCAGAGATCAGTTCTCGAGCGTGCAATGGGATCAGGATCCAGACAAATTGAAACGCTGGTGCGAAGGCACAACCGGATTTCCCATTGTTGATGCCGGTATGCGAGAGCTCAATGCAACCGGGTATATGCATAACCGGGTCCGAATGATCGTGGCGATGTTTCTGACGAAAGATCTCCACCTGCATTGGCGACATGGTGAGCAGTATTTCATGCAGAAGTTAGTGGATGGTGATATTCCGGCCAACAATGGTGGTTGGCAGTGGAGCGCTGGGACGGGCGCTGATGCTGCTCCCTACTTCCGAATTCAGAACCCTTGGACGCAAACGGCTGAATATGATCCCCACGGAGGATACATCAAACGCTGGGTTCCGGAATTGAGGGACGTCAAGCCAAACCGATTAGCTAAGCCGCCCGAACAGAAACTGGCGCCGGATTATCCGCTGCCGATGGTCGATCACTACAGGGAACGCGCGGTTACCCTAGAGCGGTTCCGAAGCGGTGCCGCATCTTGATATCTTTTAGAAGAAAGTCTGACGCCGGGGTGACCAGCTCTCGGCCAATAAACCGCTGGAGCTTCTTTCCAGAGAGGTGCAGAATTTCTAAACTGCTTTAGCCAACCAGGAGTACGTATTCTATGGATCAGCCGACGATTAAAGAAGGGTTGCCGTTTCCGCGCGGTGCGAGTTGGGACGGTCAGGGCGTCAATTTCGCGCTCTTCTCCGCGAATGCCACTAAAGTCGAGCTTTGCTTGTTCGACGGACATGGCGAACGAGAGCTCACACGAATCGAGCTGCCAGAACACACCGATCAAATCTGGCATGGCTACATTCCCGATATCGGGCCGGAAACGGTGTATGGGTATCGGGTTCACGGACCTTATGAACCGGATGCTGGCCACCGGTTTAATCCCAACAAGTTGGTACTGGATCCTTATGCGCACGCCCACATTGGCAACGTAAAATGGGACCCTGCCATTTTTGGATACAAACTTGAGACCCAAGATGACCTCACCTTCGACGAGCGGGACAGCGCCCCGTTTATGCCGAAGTGCATCGTCGTAAATCACGACTTCGATTGGAAAGGCCAGCCTTCCCGGCACCAGGTTCCTTGGGATCGAACGATCATTTATGAGACCCATGTCCGGGGTTACACCAAACTTCATCCGGGTCTGCCGGAAGCGTTACGCGGCAGTTTTGCCGGGTTCGCCCATCCGGACGTGATTGGATACCTCAAGTCACTTGGTGTTACTTCGATCGAGTTGTTGCCGGTCCACACGTTTGTTAATGACAGTTATCTTTTGGATAAGGGGCTGGTTAACTTCTGGGGTTACAATTCTATCGGATTTTTCGCACCTGACCCGAGATATGCCTCGGACAGCGGCCAAACCCTGCGCGAGTTTAAAGAGATGGTCGCCCGTTGTCATGAAGCCGGGCTAGAAGTCATTCTGGACGTCGTTTATAACCACACCGCGGAAGGCAATGAACGCGGGCCGACGCTTTCTTTTCGAGGTATCGACAACGCGAACTATTATCGCTTGTTGGCGGATCAGCCTCGCTACTACATCAATGATACCGGTACCGGTAACACCTTAAATATTAGCCATCCACGTGTGATCCAGATGGTGACCGACAGTTTGCGCTACTGGGCTGAACAAACTTTCGTTGATGGGTTCCGTTTTGACCTCGGAACCATTTTAGCTCGAGAACCCAATGGGTTTGATAATCAGAGCGGTTTTCTTAAAGCCTGCAGTCAGGACCCTGTATTAGGTACAGTAAAACTTATCGCCGAGCCCTGGGACTGTGGACCAGGCGGCTACCAAGTCGGTGCTTTCCCACCGGGTTGGGCTGAATGGAACGACCGATTTCGCGACGCGGTTCGCGATTTCTGGAGAGGTCATTTGCCGGTTAGAGATCTGGCACCCCGACTATGTGCTTCGCCGGAACAATTTGATCATCAGGGCCGGCGTCCCTGGGCATGTGTAAATTTTATCACCGCACATGACGGGTTCACGTTAAACGATCTGGTGAGTTATAACGAGAAACATAATGAGGCCAACGGAGAAGACAATAAAGATGGGCATTCGGACAATCGTTCCTGGAACTGTGGCGCGGAAGGGCCAACTGAAGATCCGGGCATTCAACAATTGCGAGAAAGGCAAATCCGCAACTTTCTTGGAACGCTTCTTTTGTCTCAGGGCACGCCGATGCTGCTGGCTGGGGATGAGTTCGGCCGAACCCAGCGTGGCAATAATAACGCCTATTGTCAGGACAACGAGATTGGCTGGGTTGATTGGCAGATTGGAGATAAAGGAAAGCGACTCTTAGAATTTACCGAAAAACTGACAGCGTTGCGCCAGAAGTACCCGATGCTGCGCCACAACCGCTTTCTTAAGGGAATCTACAACGAAGAACTCAAGGTTAAAGATGTGACCTGGCTCAATGCAAACGGATCCGAGATGGAACGTGAGCACTGGGCAGACGACAAAATGCGGTGTTTTGGTATGATGCTGAACGGCCTGTCGCAACAGACCGGCATCCGTAAGCGAGGCCAGGAAGCGACTTTGCTTTTAGTTTTTAATGCTCACTACGAGGCGGTCAACTTTCAGTTACCTATCTTTGGGGATGGCGCGGAATGGTCGCTGTTAATCGACACCAACATTGCCGAAGGAATCGTGTCAGGGACCTTCGCTGCCGGTGAAAATTATCTCGTGACCGACCACGCCCTCCTCCTTTTTGCGCTCGAATCTACGGTCAAACCAGCCGTGAAAAGGCGCAAAAAAACGCAAAAAGCCCAGTCCACAGATGAACCAGCCGCGTAAATCTTCGTCCATTCGTGTCGATTCGTGGTCGGTTCTCTCAATTGATGGCGATAGGATGAACCCAGGAGCCGGTCGCGCCGGCCAAACGCAAGGGAGTGATGATCAATAGAAATTCGTGCACCTGTTCCTTGGCCAGCTCCTCAAGATACAAGTTTTCGACATGGGTAATTCCGTTATGCACGAGAAAATAACGATGCACGGAATGATCCAATGGCGGGATCGCTTCCACCGACATGTTGTCAGCGCCGACCAAATTCATTCCAAATCGATGCAACGTCTTAGCGGCCTCAAGATTTAACCCGGCGATCGCGTCCCGAGAAACCAGGTTACCGGCGGCCAGATGCTGATAAAACCCAGTACGAACTAGAACTGCCGTTTGTGGCCGGATCTCGGTTTTCTGCTTCCTCAGAGTCGCTTCGATGTCCTCAGCCGTGATCTGATACGCGTCCGGCAGAACCGATACCCCAAGGGTGCCGGGAATATCCAAGAGGACGCCTCGCTGAACGATAGGGGGCATCTCGGCGATGCTGAGATGCTGCTGGCCATTGAGGTCGACCTTATCGGCTGCGGTCACGGTCTTACCCGGCCCAGCGTACAGTTTGACCTCGCCGGCGGGATCCGGGTTTCCGTTTTTATCCTGCGCTTCTCCGATGTGGCAAAGCGCGTCGATATGCGTGCCGGTATGGCAAGACATGGTGATGGCTTCGGCTGCGGCGGAGGCCGGCGCCATTACTTTTATATCTCCGTGGCGAAACCGGGTATTGAGTGTGTAGGGCGCCATCGGACCAGGCACCGGGATTCCTTCGCGATAGATCACAGCCAGACTGTGCACAGTCCCCGTTTTGATCAGACTGACCAAGTCCGGGGTTAATCGAGGAACGGGTAGCGCTCCATAGGGAGCCAATTTGCCAGCGCGAATTTCATTTGAATCGGACATAAGGGGGAGGGGGCGGGAGTGAGAAGTGAGAGGTGAATTGGTGATTGGTGAAACGTGATTGGTGAACGCCAGCCGTTACGTGGTCTACACTATCCGTATTTGTCCGCGTAAATCTGCGTTCATCTGCGGTTGATTTTTTTATTCGCGTCTATTCGTGGTTTGTTCTTCGTATCCCTAATTCGTGTCCATTCGCAGTTCGTCTTTGATCTGTCCGATCTCGATCCGAACGCCGGGGCTCGCACGGAATGGAGCCAACTGCGACTCCGTTGCTCCGGAGTCCGTGATCAAGGTCCAGGTCTCCGGAAACGGGGTCCAAAATGAAGAGTAATTGTCGCCGAGCTTAGTCGAATCCGCCAGGATATAGACTTCTTTGGTCTGATCGAGCATCAACGCTTTGAGGGCAGCTTGTTCCGCCGTTGCTTCACATAAGCCGCGTCCAGCCACGATACCATCGGCGCTAACAAACGTCTTTTTGGCGGTGATTCTGCGTAAGACTAACTCCGCGTACGGACCGACGACTCCGTAGCTGATATAGCGGAGGGTGCCGCCTAGCAAAATCACTTCGATATTTTTGGCTTCAGCGAGAGCGAGCATCACGCTAAACCCGTTTGTGATTACCTTCAGGTTTCCAAAATGCCTGAGGTGGCGGGCAAGCGACCCCGTGGTGGTTCCCGCGTCCAGGACTAGGGTGTCACCTTCGACCACGTGTGTGGCCGCTAGTTGGCCGATTGCTTCTTTCTCCCGTTTCGCAATCATGGCCCTCTCTTGCAACGATCGCTCCAGACGGGTGGGCGGTAATACGGCCCCGCCATAGGTCCGCGTGATTTTGCCTTCTTCAGCGAGTTGGCCAAGATCACGACGAACGGTCGCGACCGAAACATTGAGCGTGCTGGCCAACCGTTCAATATCAAGTTCGGCCGTTTGTAGCAGTTCCAGGATTCGCTCGTGTCGATGTCGGCGTTTCATCCTAAAATGAGAGAACAAAATTTCACCACAAAGACACAAAGGGCACAAAGACTGATTTTAAACAGGGGCTAACAGATAAAGAGGCGCAAGAGCAACTGGCGCCGACCGGATAAAATTTTGGTTCGACCTTCGTGTCCTCTGTGTCTTTGTGGTGAAATTTTTCTCTGTCATCTCTTGGGTGCCAGCTCCACTGCATAGCGGAGCGCAGCTAACAGGCTGCGTTCGTCTGCCTTGCCAGAGCCGGCAATGTCGAAGGCGGTGCCGTGATCCACGGAGGTACGGATGATCGGCAGTCCGAGGGTAATGTTAACCCCTTCATCTAACCCCAGGACTTTAAGCGGGCCATGACCTTGATCGTGATACATCGCTACGACCAGATCGAAATCGCCGCGAGCCGCCCTAAAGAACAGGGTGTCCGCGGGAAGAGGACCGGTCACATCCAACCCTCGTTTCTGAGTGCTTTTGACCGCAGGTAGAATTTTCTGTTCTTCTTCGCCTCTACCAAACAATCCATTTTCGCCTGCGTGCGGATTAATCCCACAAACGCCGATGCGCGGATGTTCGATCCCCGCGGAGACCAGTGCGGCATGACCACGTTCGATGGTGCGCTCTACCAGGCCTGGTTCGATCCGGTCGATCGCATCGATCAGCCCGATGTGGGTAGTTACATGGACAACCCGGAGGCCGGGTGCAACCAGCATCATCGAAACCTCGCGGGTGCCAGTCAGATGAGCCAGGAGTTCAGTATGCCCTGGGAACCGATGACCGGCGGCGTGCATAGCTTCTTTGCTCAGCGGCGAGGTACAGATTGCATCGATGGAGCCGCCTAGAGCGAGCGCTGCAGCCTTTTCCACACAGCGAAAGGCAGCTTCACCGGCGATCGGCGATATCCGGCCGAAGGGTAGGTCATCCAAGCTCAGACCGAGATCGAGACAATCAATCTGGCCAGGCTCATAATTCGCGTTAGCAGGATCGATTACAGCGCGAATCTTAACCGACGAGCTGACGATCTGGGCAGCGGTTTGCAAACGAGTCACGTCACCGATTACCAGAGGACGGGCTGATTCATAAACCTGTTTGTGCGCTAACGCCTTCACGATAATCTCGGGTCCGATTCCGGCTGGATCACCCATAGTGATGCCGATACGCGGGGACCCGTTTCCGTTTGTCTGAATAGATGCGCTCATCGCTTGCGACTCCTTAGAAAATGTAATGCGTTCACCAAGGTAGCCGGGGCTCCAAAAGCTCCGGCTTTCATAACAATCGGGATCTCCGGCTTGCTGAGGCTCATAGAGAGAGTTACGCCTGGCTCAATCTCGTCCATCATACTTAGCCGGCCGATTCCCGATTGGGTTAGAACGCCGCGACCGGTTTCGCCGCCGGTCAAGATCAGAGCCGAGAACTGATCTAAAAAAGGTCTAAGTATACCGCCAAGATTCCGCATCAAGACAGCGCCACCCGTGGAGCGCGCTTCGCTCGCGAGCCCGATGCGGTCGGCACCGTTAGACCGTGCCTCGCTTCCACCTTCATTCGCCTCAGGCGGACTCTGGTATCGCACTTTAGCTTCGCTGATCTCTTCCGGGAGCTCAGTCGTGATCACGAGATCCTGTCTATTGACCAGAGCGCGAGTTACAGCATCGACGATGGTACCGCCACCCGACTTCAGAGCGGAGATCTTGACGCTTAAAACGTCGACCCCGCCTTTATCAGCTACTTGCTCGCACTGGGCACGCGAAACCGCCGATTTACTGCCGACCACAATAAGGATGGGTTTATCTGGTAGCCTTAGTCCGTTGCCAATTTTTGATTCATTGGGCACATCGCACTCGGAGTATCGGAATAACGCAGCACTGGAGTTCTGTTTTGGTTGTTCTTCGGGTGGTAAGTCGCGGCTGCTGGGCTGAAGCAGCTCGCTGCCCCAAACGGCGGCGATCTGATGGGTCAAACCGGCCGAACCAACGAAGATGAGCTCGTGCCGGATCTGTAGACCGGCTTGAGCAATCACCGAGAGATCTTCGTTCGTCTCGGCATCCAGGATAGCGACTGTAACTGGCGAATTAGACTTTAGACGGTTTAAAAGATTCGCCGGGCCACCCCGGATCACGTCCAGCGACACCAGTTTCGTTGGCAGCCCGACCTCAGCAAAAAGCTCGGCCAATGATTTTGAGTTGCGATAGTGAATCCCGCTTTTCTCGAGGGGTAGACCGTTTACGAAGACTTTTCCGTTTACCGTGGTTCGTCCGGTATCCGGAAAAGCCGGCGCACAAAAGATAGTCCGTTTGTCGCGAAGCCGGCGTAAGCTGGCTAGAATATCGGGGCCGATATTACCGCGCAAAGTAGAATCGATCTTGCGGTACCAGACGGTGCTGCTAGTTGATGGAATCAAGGTGAATGCGCGGGACGTCGCCTGAACGGCCTGACCCGGAGTTAGCTCCCTGGTATTTAGATCGACCGAAACCACGGGAGCTTCTGTTTCCTTAACCAACTCTGGCTGCAGAAAAACTTCGGTAGGAAATCCGGAACGGACAAAAGGGACGGCGCAATCGGCCGCCCCGGTGAGATCATCGGCGAGAATAACCAAATGCTGTTTCATTCGAGAACACGCTTGCGCCGGAAGAGCAACATCATGGCAACGATGATGCCCCCGAAAAAGATCTTACGTAACCCTGGACTGACCTGAAGGTTGGTCAGGACGGAGTCGAGCAACACTACCGCGATTGACCCGATCAATGTGCCGAAATAGCTTCCTCGGCCACCGGCCAAGGGGGTGCCGCCGATGACGACGGCGGCGATAGGGATCAACAGATAACTATCACCCATTCCGAGATAGGTTTGTCCGGAGTAGCCTGACAACAGCATGCCGGCGATCGAAGCGGTGAGCCCACTGATCAGGTACACAGGGAAATAGACCCGGAAAACATTGATACCCGACATCGCGGAGGCGAGTTCGTTATTCCCCATCGCGTAAACCCGTCTACCGAATCCGGTCGCATGCAGAGCGATGAGACAGATCGCGCTCAGAGCGCCCCAAAATAGCAGGATTATGGGCGCGCCGCCGAAGGTGCCTAGGACGATCCAACGCGCGAACGGCGCAATGGTCGACGAAGGAGCCGCGGTATTGGTGTAAGCGAGCGTGATCCCTTGCAGGACCATATTCAGGCCTAGCGACCAGATTAATGAAGGAACTCGTAACCAAGCGATCCCGATTCCGTTCAGGAACCCCGCCGCCAAACCTACCGCAGAACCAGCCAGAGCAGAAAGAACGGGATTCGATGTCTGGCCATAAATATTGGCGGAGAAGATGGCAGACAACGCAATGTTCGCCGGTATGGAAAGATCGATCTGACCAATCAGAATAGCGAGTGTCTGTCCGATTCCGGCGATGCCAACAAATGCCGCCAAAGTCAGTTGAATTCGGAGCGAATCCCAGGACAGGAACTGAGGATTAATCACGCCGGCGCCGGCGAACAGAAGGACTAACAGTCCGAGAGGAATAGCAGCTTGCCGAAATAGACCGATTCCGATCCAAGGCATGCTCTTCGGCCAGAAGTCCAAGGCGTTTTCCATGCTGCGGTTCATCCGAAAAATTGGCGCCAGCTTTCGCTCCGCTGGATCTGGAGACCGATACCGGCGAGCACCAGCAGAAGAACGAGTCCTTGGATCAAAGATTGCCAGAGTGCGGAAATGCCCCAGGCAAGCAACGCGCTTACGATGGTGGACAGAAGGAAACCGCTTAAGATTGGGCCGGCGATATGTCCGCGGCCGCCGCGGAGTGATACCCCGCCCAGCACAACAGCGGCAATCGAGTTTAGCGTGTAAACCTCACCGACATTTGGATCGCCCGAAGTGGTTTGCGCAGTGATAAACAGGCCAGCAATGGCTGTCAGCAATCCACCGGTCGCGTAGGCGCATAGCTTCGCCTTTTTGGGATTTAGGCCTGATATAAAGGCGCTATGTTCGTTGTCACCGACGGCTTGTATGGCTCGACCGATCCGTGATTTCCGGAGAGGCACCCAGACCAGGCAGACGGTCACGATCAATAAAACGAGGGAATAGGGTAAGAAAGACAGATTCCCGGTGAGCATGGTCGCAAACCAGCCCGGAACCGAGCCGCCGGGTTGCGGCCGGATCTGAAGCGCGATTCCCCCGAATACAAAAGAAGTACCCAACGTGGCGATCAAGGGCTCGAGCCGGCCGAATACCACCAGGATTCCATTGACTGCGCCGGTCAGGACACCGAGCAAGAGGGTAGCCACGATCACTGGAACCGCGGTCTCGGGCGATGTTCCCATGTAAGTGGCGGCGAAACAGGTGGTCAGGCTGATCAGACTGCCAACAGATAGATCTATGCCGCCTGTGAGTACCACTAACGTCTGAGCCATCGCGGCCAGCGCTAACGCCACCGATTGGTTGCAGAGACTCACTAGCCCAAAATCGGAGAGGATCAGAGGCTGCTGGATCCAATAGATCAAAAGGACCAGGGCGAACCCGATAGTCGGCAAAAACGTAGCGAATGAGATCCCCGGAAAATGTCGAGGCCTGGCCTGAGTCTTCATTCCGCTTTCCCCTGGTCCGCCTCGGCTTCGCTTCCTCCTTCTTCCCTCGGAGCGGGACTGTGGCCGGCAACTTGGCGCGACCGGTCTGCACTCTTGGGTTGGCCGCCGAAAGAAAGCGCCAGGAGGTTATGATGGTTCAGTTCTCCTCCCGACAAAGATCCACTGATCCGGCCATCGCGAAATACCAGCACCCGGTCGCAAAGAGAAACCAACTCTTCATGCTCGGTTGAGTAATAGATGATCCCTTTTCCGTCCGCCGCCAGCCGGCGAACAATGTCGTAGATGCTAGCTTTTGCCGCGATATCGACTCCCCGGGTGGGATCGCAGAACAAAAAAATCGACGGGTTGCGAGCCAACCATTTTCCGATCACAACCTTTTGCTGGTTACCGCCGCTTAGCGTCGCGACCGGTTCTCCCGGATTTGTTGTCTTTACCGCTAAACCGGAAGTGAGTTCCCGGACGAGTGATTGTTCTCGCTGGCGTCGAATCAGGCCGAACCAGTTAGTTAGCCTGCTCAAACTGGCCAGCGAAAAGTTGGTCTCTACCGATAGCGGGAGGATGGCCCCCTGGGTTTTTCGATCTTCCGGGATGAGACCTATGCCGAGCTTAGTCGCATGCCACGGAGTTCGTGGGAGACCGATTTGCCCGTTGACGGTGACCCGCCCCGAATAACCTCGGCGATACATGCCAAATAAGAGATGCAGCAACGCGACCTGTCCTTGGCCTTCTAGACCGGCTAAGCCGAGGATTTCACCGGGCCGGACTTCGAGAGAGATATCGTGCAACCGTCGTTTCAGCTCCAAGTTTTCCACCTGGATTATCGGGCGAGCGGTTGCTTGGGAGGATTTCTTTTCCGCTTTCTTAACATCGATAGAACGCGAGAGTTCTGTGCCTAACATCAGCCGAAAGATGTGAGATCGATCGAATTGGTCCCGGGTCAAATGCCCGACCGTCTCTCCATCTTTGAGGATCGTGATCCGGTCGGCGACGGTCTCGATCTCTTCCATCCGGTGCGAAATAAAAATGATTCCTTTTCCCGAATCCCGCAGTGACCGGACGAGAGCGAATAGGCGGGCGCTTTCTTCGGGACCGAGCGCGGAGGTGGCTTCGTCTAACAACAAAATGTCAGGTTGATGCGAAAGCGCTTTAGCGATCTCCACTACCTGGCGCTGGCCGAGTGACAGACTCTCGACCATCGCAGAAGGATCAATCGTGCTATCACCTAACAGAGACAGAATCTCTTCGGCACGAGTAAGGACCTTACCCTCTTTAATCCAGCCGATGCGAGACGTAGGCTCCTGACCGATCAGAATGTTTTGAGCGACGGTTAAATGCGGGAAAAGAGAAAGCTCTTGGAACACCGTAGCTAGTCCGGCTACGGCGGCTTGTTTCGGCCCGGAGAACCTGACGTTCTGGCCGCGCAAGAGAATAGTGCCGGTGTCAGGCCTAATCACCCCGGATAAAAGACGAACCAAGGTGCTTTTACCGGCTCCATTTGCACCGAGTAGAGCGTGCACTTCGCCGGCCTGGCAGCGCAAGTCAGCTTTTTTTAACGCCTGAGTTGCTCCAAACGATTTACTCAGATTCTCCGCAACCAGAATCGAGTCCGGATTGCTATTATACGTTACCGTTGTGATGGGGTCAGAAAGGGATGTCGAAAAGAATTGGCTCATCTCCGGCTGACCCCAAACGTCCCTCAGCGAACTACTTGTTCAACGGGGATTTCGACATCACACGAAGGCACACTGAAGTCCGTGATTAGACTATCCGGCTGTGCTGGAAAATAGTTTACGCCGGCCTTCATCTGTTCAGTCGTGATTTCTTCTAACGGAAGACTGATCGTCTGCGGCAGCTTGTTGCCGCTTAACAGATTAATAGCGACGCGGACAGCCGCCGCCGCCATGGCCGGTGGTTGGCCGATAACCAAGGCGGGGACTTTGTTTTCAACGACCAGACGCATGAACCCATTGTCGCTTTCGCCGGTCATCGGCACCAAGGGTCGATTCAATTGGAGAAATGCTTGAATGATTCCAGTGCAACCTTCCGTACCCCAAACCGCATCGATCTTCGGATAGGTCGCCAGAGCGTTAGCAGTTACTTTCTGGTTGGTACCGACATCCCAGTTCCCATAAACATCGATCACCTTGATGTCGGGATGTTGTTTGAAAACGGACATGGCACCAGCGGCTTGATCATTGTCGACTGTGGTCCCGGCAACGCCGTGTACCATGAGGACCGTCCCATTACCTTTGATCTGGTCAGCCAGAAATTCCGCCCAACGTTTTCCCATGGCGGCTTGGTCGTTGTTAACGTTGACCACCTTGGCCGTACCTACGGTGTTATCGAACGCTACCACCACGATGCCGCGGTTGACTGCTTCTTCCAACACTGAGTCGAGTCCGGTGGGTGAAGCGGCGTTCACCACGATGGCATCTGCGCCGGAGAGAATGATCTGACGGATTTGAGCGATCTGTTGGCCGACATCGTTACCGGCATTGTAGACCTTGTACTCTTTGATGAAGGACTGCACTTGCGGCTGTTTTACGTACGCGTCTGCCGCTTTGAGCATTTCTGCGCGCCAATTGTTTCCGAAGTAAGAATTACTGAACGCTATCTTATACGGACCTTTCTTGGTCTTGAAACTCGCCGATGGCGTGGCCGGACTTTGGGGTGGGAACGCCTTAGCCACGGCGGCCTCATCGATCAAACTACTATCGGCAGCGTTAGCCGTACCCAGAAGCGGTGAGGGGCTCAGGCTAAAACTTGCGACTGCGAAAGTGAAAAGAGCGGGGGCAAATCGGGATGGGTCCATAGGGGGATTTCAGAGGTTAGTGCGGATTCGACGGCTCGAATTTTGCATGGAAAGTAACAAGTTACAACGCATAAAATGCTCGAAATGATCGATAATTAATAAATTAATGAGCGAAACGAGCATTCTGACTGCCTTCCCGCGGCTGCGGGACGAGGCCGACGGGCCGCGACCCTCCGTGATTTATGTGCATCACGACTTCAACGCCGATAGAAACGGGTGCGCGTCACGATAGGCTTGGTTTCCATGGCATTGACCGATGCTTGCCGGAACGTGACGGCCCCCCAGTGCCGGCCGCACTCGGCCTCGACCCTTCGGCCTCGTCCCGCGGCCGCAGGAAGGCAGCGCTCATTGCCGATCGCCAAGGCGCTCCTCCTTGAACTCCGGCAACTCCTCGAACTTCTGACTCCTTCCCCATTTGACTTCGGCGATTTTGGAGGTTACCGGCTGGCGATTCTTTTATAGTGAGAGTTTGCCTGTTCTTCTTATTAATGTTGTTGGTTTCGGCAGACGTCGAAGCCCATCCTGCCTTGGTGATAATCGACCCAGGACACGGCGGGTACGATCGAGGAGGAGGGCCAGGTCAGATTCTTCCCGAAAAGCCTTTCACTCTTGATACCGGCAAACGGTTGGCCCGAATACTCAAGGCCGATGGAATCAAGGTGGTTCTTACCCGGAGCGACGACTACTTTGTTTCGCTGGGCCAGCGGACAAGCATTGCGAATGCGTACGCCGGTTACAACGCGGTTTTTGTCTCGATCCATTTCAATTCGGGCAGACGTTTAGGCGCGTATGGAATTGAGACCTATTACAACAACTCACGCGCTTACAGGTTAGCCGCATTGATTCATCCGCGGGTGATCCAAGCACTTGGCAGTATAGATCGCGGGGTCCGTCATCGAGGGTATTTCGTCTTGCGCAGGAACCGCTTGCCGGCCGTGCTCGTCGAATGCGGTTTTCTAACCAACCCTGCCGAGGCAGCCCGCATCGTAACGCCCGGCGCCCGGGAAAATCTGGCCAAAGCCATCGCTGCCGGAATCGAACAATACTGAGGGCCTGTAGCGCTGCTCGCTTGCGACGCGGCGCTCCAGTGGGTTTGACAATTGTACATAATCGATGTACAAACCTGTGGTTCGTTTCTGCATTATCCGTCATGTTGCGGATCGATTTAGCTTCTCGTGTCCCGGTCTATGAGCAGATCGCCAACGGTTTGCGAGCCGAGCTTGTGTCGGGAAAATTCAGTCCTGGGGAGAAACTCCCTACGGTCCGAACCCTGGCCATCAATCTTGGTGTTCATCATAACACCGTGGCCGAAGCGTACCGCCAGCTGGCTAACGAAGGCTGGCTAGAACTGAAGCGGCATCGCGGGGCAATCATCCGTGAACGCGATCACCCCGAAGCGGGGCCTGATGCAATGGAGCGGTTTACCCGGCCGTTGCGCGAGCTCGTCGCCAAGGGACTGGCGGATGGGTTATCGCCGAGCTCGCTGGCTCGCGAGATGATCGAGACCGCTCGAGGACTAGAAGAAAGGACAGCGCCATGACCCATCAACCTTTTGAAATCCAAGTCATTGTTGCCGCCACCATCGGCGGTATCGTGATTCTTAACGCTGCCATCCTGTGGTTCATGCCTCGCCTGACCAGGCCGGACCTCTATTTCGCGGTTACCGTGCCTCCGGGATTTCCGGACGAACCCGATGGAAAATCGATTTTGCGTCGATACCGACAGGAACTGCTTCTGGTTTCGCTCGTGGCGCTCACTGTATTCGTGGCCGGAATCGCTCTGCTGGGTATCGGCTTTGGTCCCGCTGGTCCCCTGATCCAAACGGCGGCCGGATTCATGGCATTTTATCGGGCGAGAAACCGAGTGTTGCCGCACGCGGTTCAGCCGACGATGATCCGCGAGGCTGAACTTCAACCGTATGCTCGGATAATTCCTGGCGGATGGATTGCGGCTTCCGGACCGTTCGTTCTGCTAGCTTTATGTGCCGGTTATCTTTGGATTCACGGGTCAACACCCGCGCGCGGGATTATCTATTCCCTGACCATGACCATAAGCTTGGTCGGACTTACCGTCCTGCTTTACGGGCTAGCCCACTGGGTACGGCCAGTGTATAGCGGCGGCCCCGAGCGTGCGCGCGAACTGCAGTTTCGGCGGACCGTGGCCGCGGTTATTTTAGGAGCGGAATATTACACCACGATACAATCGTCTTGGCTCCTGCTGGTTCCGCCTCATCAGGGTTTGATCAGTCTCGGCCTATTTCCCTTTGCTCCGATTTTCGCCCTGGTGGTGATTCTCGTGCTTGCGCGTCTTGGACAGGGCGGGAGCGGTCTGGCGTCCACCCGAAAATCATCGATGCCTTCTGCCCCGCCGGTTGGAGATCGCACCGCCGATCGTTATTGGAAGCTCGGCGTTTTCTATTTCAATCCAGACGATTCAGCCATCTTCGTCGAGAAACGATTCGGTCTTGGTTACAGCCTGAACTTCGCGCGACCAACCACGTGGGGTATAATGGCATTGCTCTTGATCGCACCCCTGGTCGCGGTTCTTGGTCATGTCACGCAGCTCTTGCCTAAACGCGTCTAGTGGAAACGTTTGGCGTTCGGCGTGTCGTGGAGCGCTGCCTTCCCGCGGCCGCGGGACGAGGCCGATTGCCCTCGCGACCCGTGGAGGGGAGCCGCTTTTGATCGTTACCCGTAACCTGAGCGGATCGTGCAAGCAACCGTCCCATTTCTGAGAAGTTGTCTAGCAGGCGGCTCCCGGAAACGTCGCCCGATGCGGTTTGGCTTATTGTGTTGCACTGGTAGGAAACGAAGGGAATCGCTGTGGGTTATAGGGACGTCGGGAGACGTTTGCGGGAGCCGCCTGCTCGCACACGCCCGCCTGATAAACGCGGGGGTTCAAGAATGTGCGTGCAAACGGGGGTCCGAGTAAAAGCGGCTCCCCTCCAATCGTGCGGGCTGCTTCGGCCTCGTCCCGCGGCCAGCGGAAGTCAACGCTCCACGGTTCGCGCATTCGCCGTTTCGCCGAACGCGGTTCTATCTGCGTAAATCTGCGTTCATCCGCGGTTCCGCCTTTATTCGCGTTCATTCGTGCCCATTCGCGGTTCCAGCTTCTTTTGTTGATTTTTGCCCATCTCAGAGAACCTATTGTGGGCTAATAGAGATTCCTGAGAATGACGTTTTACAGCATTTTGTTTCCTGGAGTGGAAGATCCGCAGGCGAGAGAGGCCGCTGAAGCTCCGGAGTTTTTTAAAGACATGAACCTCCACCAGGTGATCGATGCGATCACCGCGGGAAAGGAGATCTATAATCTAAAACCGCTTTTCTACACTTGCGCGCCCGCCACTGACGTCATCGCTTATCGGCACGAAGTGCTTCGCGATCTGGAGGACGAGGAGCTTCTCAAGAATCTGAAATCTTTCGCGCAAGAGATGACCAAAATGCGCGATTATCTGACGCAAGCGGGCAAGGTCACAGACGACAGACAGAAACAAAGGTGGTTCTTGGACGCGGTCGGCGTTTTTTGTGCCGGCACCGACCAGTTGGCCCATGATCTCGCGCTAGCCAAACTCAATTCGGCTGCCTTATCGGCGTTCCGCGATTATTTATCCGCTTACGTTGGGTCGAGCTCGTTTAGGCAGCTGGAGTCAGAAACGAAAAAGCTGCAAGCCGATTTAGATTCGATCCGCTATTCCACACTGATCCTTGGTTCCGGCACTTTCAAGGTGACCAAGTACAAAGAGGGCCTGGACTATAGCGCAGAGATCGATCGCACTTTCCAAAGATTTAAAGAAGGCGCCCCGAAAGCATACCAATACAACTTCCCGAACTTGCCTCACCTGAACGTGGTCGAGGCTAAAGTGCTCGAGTTCGTTACTCAGCTGTATCCCGAGATCTTCGCCGCTCTCACCGATTATTGCACCCGGTACGCTAATTACGAAGAGAAGCCGATCCAAATTTTCGAGCGGGAGATCCAGTTTTATATCTCTTATCTCGACTATATCGAGAATTTCAGGCGCACCGGATTGAAGTTTTGTTACCCGAAGATCACGACTGATTCGAAAGAGATCTACTGCGACGGCGGGTTCGACATTGCCCTGGCATACAGGCTGGTAGGCGAAGGGCACGCTGTCGTTTGTAACGACTTTTATTTCAAAGATCCCGAACGCATTTTTGTAGTCACGGGTCCCAACCAAGGCGGTAAGACCACATTTTCCCGGCAATTCGGTCAGGTGCAGTATCTAGCCGGTATGGGTTTTCTCGTGCCCGGACGGGCGGCCCAGATTCATTTGTTCGACTACATCATGACTCACTATGAACGGGACGAGTACATGACGAACCTGCAGGGCAAGCTCCAGGACGATGTGGTCCGGATACATAACATTTTGGAAAAGGCTACGCCCAATAGCATCATCATTCTGAACGAGATATTTAGTTCGACCGCGTTGCAGGACGCATTGTTTCTGAGCAAGCGCGTGATGGAAAGGATCATCGAGCTCGATGCATTATGTGTTTGGGTAACCTTTGTCGACGAACTGGCGTCATACTCGAAGACGGTGGTGAGCATGGTCAGTACAGTGGTTCCGGATAACCCGGCGATACGAACCTTTAAAGTATTCCGCAAGCCGGCGGAAGGGGTTGCTTACGCGTTGACCATCGCCGAAAAGTATCGGCTTACCTACGATCGAATAAAGGAACGCCTAAGTTTATGAAGGTTTGTCTTCTGCATCCCGAGAACAATTTTGTGACGCCGCCGCTACCCTGGAATGAACGGGCATTGGCTCAAGACCTGGGGTTGGACACCGTTTTCGGGGTGATGGCCAACCGGGACAAATTCTTGTTTTCGGCGATCCGGGATGTCGTGTTAGCCAGTCTAACTACGGATGTCGACACCATTCTGTACCGGCAAAGCGTACTAAAGGATTGTCTAAAACATCCGGACATCGTGCGAGAGCTTTATGCCATCGCGGTGAAAGGCGTGGAATGCGAAAACAAAGGGTATTGGGCATTCTTCGGCAAATATCCCACCGGTCTGCTGAACCGATCACTCGAGCTCATCAACATGTTGGTGGATGTGCTCAGGAAACTGCGGCACCTGGCCGAAAAACAGACGCAGGGGTTCGATTCTGACGGTTTCCGTAATTTGTTCGCCCGTCTTAAACGCGAGCTGACCGAGGAATATCTTCACGATGTGCAGAACCATCTGAAGGACTTGAGATTCGTCGATGGCACCTTGATTAGCGCAAAGTTAGGCGAGGGCAATCGGGGAACCGATTATACCCTCCAGAAATCGCCCGTTAAACGGACCCGGTTCCAACGATTATTTGGCCTCGACAAGCAACCCGGGTTCACTTTCCGCTTGCACCCTCGAGATCAGCGTGGCGCTAAAGCTTTAGGCGAATATAACGAAAAAGGGATTACTCAAACCGCCACCGTCCTTGGTCAATCTGCCGACTATATCCTGAGCTTCTTTAAGACGCTGCGGACAGAGCTAGCGTTCTATGTCGGTTGTTTGAATTTGCACCAAGCGCTGACCGAAAAGAAAGAACCGGTTTGTTTTCCGATACCGGTTAAAGCTGACGAACGCGAGCATACGTTTAGCGAATTATACGATGTCGGTCTGGCGCTCAGCGTCAGTCCGAAAGTGATAGGCAACGATTTCAAGGCGGAGCACAAGGAACTGGTTATTATCACGGGAGCCAACGGTGGAGGTAAATCCACTTTTCTGCGCAGTATTGGTCTTGGGCAGCTCATGATGCAATCCGGGATGTTCGTGGGAGCAACCTCTTTCACTGCTAACATCTGCCCGAACTTACTAACGCATTACCGTCGCGAAGAAGATGAGACTATGCGGAGCGGTAAATTCGATGAGGAACTCCAACGAATGAGCGAGGTCGTGGATCATTTGTCACCCAATTCGCTGCTGTTATTCAACGAATCATTTGCTGCCACCAACGAGCGCGAAGGATCTGAGATAGCCCGCCAGATCGTGTGTGCGCTTTTGGAGAGAAAAATAAAGCTCTTTTTTGTATCCCACCAATACACCTTCACCTCAGGGTTTCACGGCAAGGAATGGGACAATGTCACCTTTTTGCGCGCGGAAAGAAAACAAGACGGCACTCGTACCTTTAAGCTTGTCCAGGCCGAACCCCTGCGCACCAGTTACGGCGAAGATTTGTATAACCGAATTTTCGAGATAAAACCCGCTCCCGATGGCACCACCGAACCGGAGTTAGCGGTAGGAACCAGCTCCGGCTCTTCCGGTTTCGGAAAGCGGGAATAAGGCGAAACTGCGAAAGAGCGACGGGGCGAAACGGCGATGTCCCGTAGGGACTGAATGAAGGTAGCCAGCCATCCCGCGCCCGTGGGATTGCCTGGGAGGGGCACATCTCTCGGCCCGTCGGCCTCGCAAGCGAGACAGTGCTCCAGAGATTTCATCTGCGTAAACCTGCATTCATCTGCGGTTGAATTTGCGGGGCATTGGGGGCTATTTTCTCGATACCCATGGACTTCACCGGTTACGACAAATCGTTTGGTTTGACAGATAAAGTAAGCCTGATCACAGGTGGCGCGGCCGGCATCGGTCGTGCGATTTCGACGTTGTTCGCCGAAAAAGGTGCAAAACTGGTTTTGGCGGATCTCAATCCGGCCATCGGAAATATCGCACAGGAAATATGTCCGGATGCGAACCGAGTTGAGACCGTGACCGCTGATCTGACGAGCACCGCTGATCGGGAACGCGTAGTTGAAGCCGCTATCAACCGGTTCGGCCGAATCGATATTTTAGTTAACAACGCCGGCATCGTCCTGCTCGATGATGCACTAACATTATCTGAAGAATATTGGGACAAGACGATGGCAGTAAACCTGCGGGCACCGTTTTTCCTGGCTCAACGGGTTGCTCGGGAGATGGTAAAAACTGGTGGGGGCAGAATTGTTAACCTGGCGTCACAAGCCGGGGTCATCGCACTGGATAAACATGCTGCTTATTGTGCCGGAAAAGCTGCAATCATTAGCATGACCAAAGTTCTGGCGCTGGAATGGGCCCGTTACAATATTCAAACTAACGCGATCTCGCCGACCGTGGTTCTAACTGAGCTCGGCCGCAAAGCCTGGGCGGGCGAAGTCGGCGAAGCCATGAAAAAGAAAATTCCCAACGGCCGCTTCGCGTACCCGGAAGAGATCGCCGCGTGCGCTTTATTTCTAGCCAGCAGCGCTGCAGCTATGGTCAACGGCGAAAATCTGGTGATCGACGGGGGATATACTATTCAGTGAGATGTGAGACGTGATTGGTGAGATGTGATCGGTGATTGATCGAGCGCTCCTCGCTTGCGCAGGCTCTTTTTGAACGCCCTGCCCAGGGCCTCGCTCCGGCACCGGCTGGGCTACAAGTATTTCACCGCTACGCGGTTCCGTCGGGCTCGTCCCACAGCCGGTGCATCCAGCCCTGGCCGTTTCGGGAAAAACCGGTTCAACGCCGAAGGTGTGATGGAACCGTTCTCGCTGGATTGTCGGTTCGATTCGCGGACGAATGGCCCTAGGTCGTTTCTAATGCGCCGTTAAAAGCTAGAACGCTATTTTAAGTAGAATGGGTGGGAATATTTCACGGCGACGGGACTCTAAGTAGACAGGAGGAAGTCAACTTTGCGTGAGATTTTGTTTCTGCCTGTGTGTGAGCTATCACTCGCTGTGTTCGGCTGTTTTAAACGATCGTCTTTAGCTCATTCGGAGCCGCTTAAATAAAAGATCCTTGCGCTTTGGCCCTCGATCGGCAACGGTTCCATCGAGGCTCAGACCGCATCCGCGGCTTCTGAGCCTTGCTTTAACTAAGGATAAGTACAAATGATAAGGACTGTTAAAAGTAAAACCCTCATTGCCTCGGCTGTGATCGCATTCTTCGGACATACCGCGATCACGTTGGCCGGACCAACTGAAACCAGTTCCAAGGAAGTTGTTCCGCCGGCTGCACCGCCGCCAACCTCGTTTTTCCGGGCTAACGAGTTGGACATCGGCATATTCGCAAGTTACGGCAAAGGGGTGGGAGATGTATCGAACCTGGGCATCGGTGAACACGGTTGGGGAGGCGGTCTCGATGTCGCCTATTTCCCCTGGCTATATGGGGGCTTCAGATTCCAAGGATCAGCTCTTAGTATCAGTCGTGCAGATCAAACCGCCGGCATCGTCAATTACGACGTGGTACTGCGATATCCGTTAGACTTGGTGATGCCTAACTTCCACCTGGCGCCGTATGGATTCGCCGGAGTAGGTGGACTACTCGGTGGTCTCGACGGAACCAATCGAAATGGCAACCTGCGAACCGACAGTAAGGTTCTAGGTAATTTCGGGGGCGGGCTCGAGTACCGTCTCACCCCGCATGTCGGACTCTTTACTGAAGCTGCTTACGACCTCATTGACGGCCCAAGTAACAACGCCGTCCAGATCAACTGGGGTGCTCGCTTCGCGTTCTAACCGGCGAGGAAGTTAATAGGTAACATTTACAGGGAGAGTGCGAACGGTGCTCTTCCTGTAACTCTGCTGCGCGGTTGTGAGAGGTGAGAAGTGATTGGTGATTAGTGTTTAGTGGGAAGTGAGAAGTGAGAAGCCGCGTAGCGGCGAAATATTTATAGTCTAGGGTGAGTCTGTGAGCCCTAGGTGTGCGGAAAAAAGATGACTAGCCCTGAAGGGGCGTGAGAAAAGGTTGTCAACGATGCGCCATACGAACCGGTTGGGCAATTTGACCCAATGGTCGACGCTTTGGCGCCTTCAGCGCTAGCGCTTTTACTAACGGAAACTCGGGCTTCACCCAAGGCTATAAATATTGGACCGCTACCCGGTTCCGCTATTCAAACCTTCACGCGAGACGCCCTCGTAGCTCCGTCTTCAGCGTCTTAGTTTGATTTCTGGTCGACGATCTTATCGGCTCGTAATTGCAGCTCGTTGCCCCGGTTAGTCGTGAACGTTTCCTTTTGTTGCGCTGACTTAGTGGCGTCTCGTTTTAGTAACCAAGCGCGTTCTTCCTCGACCAAGGCTTTCTGTTCATCAGCTGACAGGAGGCCGTGCAGTTTTCGGTAGCTGCGATTCAAGTAGCGGTCCGAAGACTCGCCTTCGGTATCCGTGAGGACGGCTTTCGCTAGCTTGAGTGTTTGGCCGGCCTTAGCGAACTCGAAATAGAAATCGTACTCATGTTCCCCGGCATCGCCGACTAACAAGAAACGATCAGGAGCAACGAACCACGGATTCACGAAATACGAACCGTCGTAATTCTTGTGTGACTTTTTTATCGCATCGGTAATGGGATCGGTAAGGTCCGTGGCTTTGCCAGCGGCGATATCAGCCAACTGCACCATGATGGTCGTGTTATGAAGGCTAAAATGCTGATTTAATAATATTAGAAGGTAACGGCTATCCTCAGACCAGACTGTATCGAGAAAATAGTGGTCGAGTGCTTCATGTTCGGACCACCAAAAATGGAGCTCTGGCAGATCAGCCATCTTTTTCGAAGTAGCAATTTCAATTAGCCAATTCGATACCGGGTTGGGATCATCGTACGGGTCGGGTGCGGCTTCAGGGTTACTCGTCGCCCAGGCAATCGCGAATCTGCCGTCCGGCGAAACCGTGTTCCACAGGATATGAAACTGGTGGTCCTCAGCGCGCCCAGAAATGGGAATGGCGAGAGTCGTAAGGAGGAGTGAAAGGCACAACGCCCGCAACGTCATACTGGGGTTATGCCCGCCACATAGGAAAAAGGCAGCAAAAATCGCACACAAAGGAATCGCCCCTTTGAGGCGCGCGGGGAAGCCGGCTCGTTCATGCTTCCATTGTGGGAGGCTGCTAGTTTCCTTCCGCCGCCGCTAACGACGCGCGAACGCCTTCCTCGTACGATGTCTTATTCAACGGACCGAGTAGATTTGTTAACGCACTGTCATCCAAGAAGAGCGGTTGAGTGATCAGATAATGCATCTCCACGATCTCTCTTAGAAAGGGATTGAACAAACCTAACAGTTGCAGCATGCGTTTACCGACGACGAATTTCCGCACTGGTTTTCCGGTGATCGATTCGACTAACTTGACCACTTCGGCCAAGGTTATTTTACCGGAGCCGGCCAAGTTCCAGGTATGACCATAAGCTCCAGCTTCTTGGATCAGGCGGAATAAGATCTGTGCAGCATCCGGAATATAGGCAAATTCATGCGGGGTATTAAGGGGTCCGATCAGTTGCGCTGTTTTCTCGTGAGCAGCCGCCTGAAACAGGCTTGAGAGATAACTCCGGTCCACGTTCGGGCCATAGAAATCGGGTAACCGAAGAATCGTTCCGCGAATACGTCCCGCAACATCGGCAGCCAGCAGAATATCTTCTTGCTGTTTTCGCATCTGACCTTTGAAGGTCTGCGGATTCCGGGGATGATCTTCGCGCACCAAAGCGGTTTGAGCCAGTCCGAACGGATACACCGTTCCTACGAGCACACAGCGCTCGACTCCCTGCTCAATGGCTGCGGTCAACACTTGTTCAAAAAGGACCGGATGCAGTCGGAAGTCCGTGTACGGTACACCAACCAGATAAACGAGGGTGCGAATCCCTTTCAAGGCGGTAGCGGCTGTCTCGGGTTTTGCGGGATCCCAAACAGCGAAATCTGCGGATGGGTAAGGGGCGAAAGCGGAGCGGAGCTGGGTTAAGGAGCGACCGACCACCCGAAAAGGTTGATCGCCAAACCGAGGAGCTAGGGCTTGTCCGAGGGTACCGGAGCCGCCGAATAAGGCGATCGAGGGTTTATCATTCAGAGTAGACATAAGCAAAATCCATAATATGAACAATAATCAACTAATGAACAGTGTTTACTAAACAGTGTTCAGTTTGCACTGGATTTTGAGGCGGTCAACCCTAATTTACCGTCACGTGTCCACCATTGATCCCCGCACCCGGCGTAAACAGGTGCTTCGCCAGAAGATCTTAGACGTATCCCGCGAAATCTTGCTTTCCCAGGGATTTGCCGCGCTCACCATGCGACGGGTAGCGGAAGCCATCGATTATTCACCCGCAGCGATCTACCTGCATTTTCAAAGCCGGGAGCAAATTGCTCAGGAGCTCTGTTTCGGCGGGCTACGCCGGCTTTATGAGCGGCTTCAGAGTGTCACCGCGAAAGACCCGGCAACCCGGTTATGCGGTTATGCGAATGCTTATCTGGAGTACTCCCAGAGCGATCCCGAGACCTATCGACTTATCTTTATGGCGGACTCGCAGCTCACCAAAGCCGTTTTCACCCATCGCGATTCTGGTGGTGGCGAAGCCGCTCTGAGGCTAATCGTGACTGCGTTCACCGAGCTGCACAGCGGCTCAAAAAAAACATGCGGCAAACCCTCTGAGCTCGCCGAGCTCTTCTGGGCTAGCCTGCATGGACTGGCCAGCCTGCGCATCGCTTGCTCCCAGGCTTTAACCGGTGACGAATTCCGGTTAGCCCAGCTGATAACGGAAAAGATCACCGGGACAGCATCTCAGCAAAGGCGCTAAGGGGGACTAAGAGCCTCGCGCAGAGGACGCAACGGACGCAAAGGTAAAACCAAATACAAAAATTGTTCACAGCAAGGCCACAGAGGCCACAAAGACAAAACCTTAACATGAAGTTTCTACCCTTGTGGCCTTGTTGTGAAATTTGAAAGGTTTTGATCGGGATCTCGGGGTCCTTTTTTGCGTTCCTTGCGCCGATTCCGTACTTGGTTTTACCGTC
>JAFAZK010000216.1 GCA_019239825.1 Verrucomicrobiota bacterium
GCGATCGTACGCGGTAGCAACATTAGCCGCCTTCTTCGGGCGATTTGAAAATCTGCCTTGACCAAGTCTCTAAGCCTGTTTAGGCGGCACTATGAAAAGTTTGTGCCTCGCGTTGTTCGTCGCAGCGATGCTCACTCAGGTGCAGGCAGCCTTGGTGACGAAAACCATCTCTTACCGGCAAGGTGAAACGGAACTTCGTGGTTATCTGGCTTACGACGATTCCGTAACGAGCGATAAGAAGGCCCCAGGAGTGTTGGTGTTTCCGGAGTGGTGGGGGCTCACCGATTTCGTAAAAGGACGAGCGGATGCGCTGGCGAAGCTCGGTTATGTGGCGTTTGCGGCCGATATGTACGGAGATGGTGTGTCCCTGCCTCCGACCGATCACGATAAAGCAAAAGAGCTAATGACGGCGGTTGCCGGAAAACCGAGTATGTTCGAGAGGACAAAGGCAGCATACGATCAACTGATCAAGACCGGTCTGGTCGACGATTCTAAAATTGCCTCGATCGGCTTTTGTTTTGGTGGCGCCTGCTCACAAGTGCTGGCGTATAGCGGCGCTCCGTTAAAGGGGATCGTCAGTTTCCATGGTGCGCTTATTCCCGCGTCGGCCGAAGCCGCAAAAAAGAACCAGGCGAAATTTCTGATTCTTCAGGGTGAGCTAGATCCGAAGGTGCCCGAGGAGGCGCGAGCGGCATTTATAAAATCGATGGATGAGGGTAAATTCGATTATCAATTTCTCAGTTATTCTGGTGCCGTTCATGCGTTTATGAACCCGGCGGCCGACAAAGCACGAGCTGCCGGTCTCGACGGCGTTGGCTATAACCCTGAGGTGGCCACCCGTGCCTGGGCTCAAATGCAGCTGTTCTTTAAGGAAATCTTTGGCCAGCCCTCATAAAGGATGAACGAGCGAGAACAAGTGGGAGCGAGCGGGAACGCCGTGAACGGAGCCGTTGGAGTGGTGGTTAGGCATGCTGTCTTAGGTACGTTCGCGGCGATCTCGGCGTTGACGGCGATCACGGCGTTGGTTACCGGCTGTGGGTCAAGTTCCGGCGGTGCCGGAGGTGCGGGTGAAAGTGGTCAAGGCCGGCCTGCCTATGCGCCAGTCCAAAATGAGCGGTTTGCAGTCACTACCGTCGAACTTTCTGCGATTC
This sequence comes from Verrucomicrobiota bacterium, assembly GCA_019239825.1. Taxonomy (GTDB): domain Bacteria; phylum Verrucomicrobiota; class Verrucomicrobiia; order Chthoniobacterales; family JAFAMB01; genus JAFAVN01. Next base: position 1,152 of record JAFAZK010000216.1, read on the forward strand.
TTTTAGACAACCAGAAGTATGCCCGCTGGACTTTTGGTCTGAAATTGAAACAGCCCGTGCAACTGCGATCGATCCGCATCGATGATGTAACGGAGGGGTCGCCGGTTTCTCTCGTTAATGATCAAGCACCGCAAGTACAAGGGGGTGCTTGGACTGGTTACACGGGGGCAATAGAACCGAGCGCAAGCGCGCTTCCCTGGCTATTCGATAGCACACCCGCGAGACGGACGTTTCGTTTCACGGTCACGGATCTGAACGGCCAAGATTCGGTCTTGGAGCAGACTGTCACCTATCCCGTAAAAACCAAGAAGGATCTGGTCAAATGGTACGGATTTAATGCATAGATTGGCCGAGCCGGCCACTCGAGCCACTCTCCAGGGGCATGGTACCGCTGTCTTGCGGCTCACCGGCTGATTGAGGCTGTCCGGTGGTGTTACCGACCTCGGTCTGGCAACTCATTTGTGCCAGCGCCGCGAGTCCAAGAAAAAAAAGCTTTAGCTTCATGATGGTATCCTGTGACAGAAAAGTAATCAGTTATCAGTGTGTCAGTAATCAGAATTAACTGCCGGTCGGGTTTCGCGCCACTGATCACCGGATACTGACTACTGATTACTTTCAATCTCGGAGGCGCGGACATGAACCGCGCCGCGGATTCGGCCCAGGCGCGGCGAAGTCGGTTTACAGGGCGATGCGGCCTGACCTGACTTCTACCTTTGTTGAGGTCACCCCGATTTCGCCAAGGTGCTGAGTCAACGCTGTAGTAAATTGTTCTGGGCTGGCGTTTGCTCCCACCTCGTTGAGGCTATCCTCGATGGCCTGTTTTACGCTCTCGTCGTAATGGGCAACGTTGATCGCCTTGGATGTGTCGGTGACTTTCCAGGAGACGTCCGCGGTCGCCGAACGCATACCGGCAAACGGGTGTTGAACCGTGCTTCTGTGGGTATGTAGCGCGACTTTGCGGCGAGAAATGAAAGGGTTTGTCCAGATCAAGCCGCCACCGCGAATAGTGCCGAGGTAACGTCCACCAGAGGACAGAACCAGCGCTTGATCGTGCCGGAGGAGCCGGAATCCGCGAAGGATCAGTAGAACAATCAGAAGGAGGACAAATCCTGTCACTAAACCGATGGTAATCGGAGCAGCCGAAACGGAACCGCTTTCGACTGAACCGCCGCTTAGCCGCGTGAGCGCGACTGTGAAGATCGAACCCAAGGCTACGAAGACTAGGACGACTTCGGCAATGGCAACGATCGGACCGTTAATAAAAAAACCCTTCTTTTCAGTCGGGCCTTCGAGGGGAACATGGAGAGGCACCTGCATAGGTTAGTAATGCTTTGACTATAAAATGCGTAAGGAGACTTCACTTGACAAGCTGTTTAAGGCGTTCGGCGTTTGGCGTTCACAGTTTGGCGTTCGGCGGTGACCGTGCGCCGTTGGAATCGCCGGCAACCACATTGGTCCCATTTATTCCACAAGTTTCATTGCGTCGTACGTTTGAAGGGGTCGTTTCTTGCCAAACGCCAAACGCCAAACGCCAAACGGTGAACGCCAAACGCCAAACGGTGAACGGTGAACGGTGAACGCCGAACTGTGCTAAGTTGCTGTGGTGGAAAACCCTAGTGGTGCAAAAATAGGATTGTTACCGGCTGCTATCGTGCGGGAAAAAACTGGTCTCGAGGTTTTGACGGCGATGCGAAATGGGCATTTGCCTCTGCCGCCGATGGCGGCAGTCATCCCCATGCGAATAGCAGAGGTAGCACTGGGAAGCGTGACTTTGAGGTGTGAGGCCACCGAACAGTTCTACAATGCCATGGGAATCGTGCATGGCGGCTATTCCCTCACCGTGCTCGATTCTTGCATGGGGTTGGCGATTTACTCGACTTTAGGCGCCGGACTGGGCCAGACTTCGATCGAAACCAAAGTCAATTTTGTGAGACCAATAACCGCTGCCACTGGGCCTCTGCGGGTGGTTGGAACCTCTCTGCATACTGGGTCACGGACCGGCACTGCCGAAGGGAAAGTCGTTGATGACGTGGGAAAGCTTTATGCCCACGGCACCACCACCTGTTTTCTTTTTCCAGTTCCGCCGGCAGACCGGTAGGAAAAGTGCAGCGCTGCCTCGTAAGCGGGGCATCGCTCCGCGAGTGGCGATCCCCTAAAAGTTGTCCTTCTTATAGAGCGTATCGATCTCTTTGCCGGCGGACGTGATCTGTTGGCAAAGCTTTTCGTAATCAGCCTCGGTTTTCTGATCGGCAAAGTAAGGTTTAGCCGAGTTCCACGTCTGCCAGTTTTGATCGAATAAGCTTAGCAACTGGCGATGGTAGCCAACGTAGGTTGTCAGCAGGTCGTTTTTTTTGACGATATCGTCCCAGGGGAATGTGCTGATAATTTCCTTTCGAATCGCGGTGGCAAGCGCAGGCGCAATTTTTTCCTCTAAAAGCGCGGCTTCTAGGTTCTCACTCGCATCGCCGTACACCTTCGCGGTTTTGTCACGGCTGGCTTGGAATTGATCGACTAGCTTTTGCCAATTTTGGATTTCTTCTTTAGTGGCGAAAGTGTTCGGGTCCAAGCGGTCCTGTTTCTCGAAGTAGCTAAGCCGCATCCGGAGATCCTTTTCTTGATCAATAATCTTGCTCATCACCTTGTCGCTAGCCTCAGCGATTCGATCCTTTAGAACCGCGGTTAGTTCTTGGAATCTGGCTTTCCTTTCCGCTTCCGTCTCCTTTGACACTGAAGGTCGCTGAACGGCAGACGGATTTGGGGAGACGCTCCGGCGAGCGAGGGGAGGCGAAGGTGATAGCAATGGTATCTGAGCAAAACCTTGGGTACCCAATAGAACCAAAACGGCGAGAATGAGTGAATGGAAACGCATTTTCTGGGGGGTTAGCGAGTCATAGCGATATATTCTTGTTCGAGCTGGTGCCCGGTGGACACGGTGTCTTCGCGAAGCTTGTTATAAGCCGTGGTTAAAGAAGCTGATTGGAAAACCGGTTTGCCATCCTTGCCGGCCGGGCGCCACATCCCCCAGTTTTTCTGATAGAAGTCCAACAGTTTCTGGTGGTCTTCGGCGTATTGCGTCAGCAGGGAGTCTTTCCGGTTGATGGTGTCCCAAGGGAATGCCCCTAGCAGGATCGATTTGAACTTGGACGCGATCACCGGATCAATAGTGACTTTCGAATTTCGGACCTCAGCATCGAAATTCTTTTCGAGTCCCCGGTAAAGGCCATCCACCTTCGCGGCTTTATCTTTGAACTGTTGAAGGAGGGCTCGCCATTGACTGATCTCGTCGGGCGACGCGTAGGAGTTGGGATCCAACCTGTCCGGTTTCTCTAAGAAGCTGAGACGGTGATACAGATCGTTCTCTTCGAATTGGATCTGATTACAAAGCTTATTGGCGGCACCTTGCAGAGCGGTTTTCTCAGCATCAAGGACTCTCTTTTCAGCCTCGGAAATGGTTGCACTGGGACTGGGAGTGGCCGAGGCATGATCCATCGCGGAGACGGCGGGCGCCTTCAGCATTGATTTCGCGTCCTGGCCCATGGCCAGCGAGCTGGCTCCGAACAGTGTGCCTAAGATGATCGGGAGATACTGCGAGTACGACCTCATGTGAAAGAGCCTTTTTCTTAGTTTTGTGGAGAGAAGCAAGGGAAAAAATAGGAGCTGGGAGCTAGGGGAGGGTGGTCTATACGAAAAGTGAAGGCGGTCTCCGGTGAGACACAACTTTTCGCGCGGCTTTGGCTCCATTGGTTTTGCAGAAAATTCCTTTCACCCTTCAGTTTTCACCTTTCACTATTGACCTTCGCGCCCCGGAGTGCTGATGCTCCGATACGCCCGAGCCACGCCCCCATGCCCGCTATCCTGAAGATTCAAGGTATCTGCAAGCATTTTCCAGGCGTTCAGGCGTTACAGGATGTGTTCTTCGAGGTCGAAGAGGGAACTATCCATGCGGTCATGGGCGAAAATGGTGCGGGCAAAAGCACCTTGATGCAGGTGATCGCCGGTGTTCACCAACCCGACGCCGGTGAGATCGAGCTGTTCGGCGAAAAAGTCAGGTTCGCCAATCCGGCGGAGGCGCAGGCTAAAGGCGTCGCCATCGTTTATCAGGAATTGAACCTGGCGCAGAACCTATCGATCGCTGAGAATATTTTTCTCGGATCCGAGCCTCGCAAGGGCGGCGTTTTCTTGAACCGAGCGAAGTTGCGCGAGGGCACCTTCAAAGTCTTCCAACGTCTCGGTATCCACTTCGATCCCGATACGATCATTCGGAATTTAACGGTTGCGCAGCAGCAGCTGATCGAGATCTGCAAGAGCTTGATCCGAAATCCGCGCCTATTGATTTTGGACGAGCCCACCTCGAGCCTATCTGAAGTCGAATCCGCGATTCTGTTTCGCGTGATCGCAGATCTTCAAGCGCACGGTGTCACGATCCTCTACATTTCTCACCGGTTGCCGGAAGTGTTTTCTCTCTGCCATGCCCTCACCGTTTTACGCGACGGGAAACATGTCCGAACGATTAAGACCAAGGAGACGACTGAGGCCGAGGCGGTTCGGATGATGGTCGGCCGCGAGTTATTGGCGTTTCATCGCAATGTGGTCGAACCGAAGGGCGAGGTGGTGTTGCGGGTCGAAGATCTGACCCGAAAGGGGCAGTATGAGGGAGTTAGCTTTGAGGTCAGACGGGGAGAGATTGTCGCTATGGCAGGGTTGATCGGTGCCGGTCGAACGGAGACGGCGCTGGGTATTTTTGGGTCGCCGCCACCGGATCGAGGTCAAGTTTGGTTGCGAGGCAAGAAAGCAGTTTTCCGTCAACCGAAGTCCGCTTTGAACGCGGGGGTTGCCTATGTTCCGGAGGATCGCAAAACGATGGGCCTGGTTCTTGGAGCCGGGGTAGGCACCAACATTTCCAGCGCCGCTCTGCGACGGTTAGCTCGAGGCCCATTCGTGGATCACCGGGCTGAGGATGATTTGATCGGCAAGTATGTCGATCGATTACGAGTACGAACGCCGAGTTTTGATCAAAGAACGGGGCTTTTGAGCGGAGGAAACCAACAGAAGGTTTTGCTGGCAAAATGGTTGGCGGTTCAACCGGCCATTTTGATTGTGGACGAGCCAACCCGTGGAGTCGATATCGGCACCAAAGCGGAGATCTACGCGTTGTTTGATGAACTCGTACACGAAGGAATGGGCATCTTAGTGATCTCCAGCGATTTACCGGAAGTACTTGCCCTTGCCGATCGTATTTTGATCATGCGTCACGGTCGGCTCACCGGCGAAATAACTCGAGCGGAAGCCACGGAGGAGAAGGTGATGCATCTGGCAGCGCTGGGAACGGCGGAAAGCAATCGTGATTAGTGATTGGTGATTAGTGATTGGTGGGCAGTCCTCAATCGCCTGGAATTCCTGGTAGCATAGCTCCAGGTTCTGGCAGTACGTGGGATAGCCCGAAAATGTCGCAAAACACCGTCATTCGCGAGGCTCGTCCTACTAATCACCAATCACTAATCACCAATCACTTCTTCACATGTGGCTCCTCTGGGCTCTTCTATCCGCGGTTTTTGCCGGGTTAACGGCTGTGTTCGCAAAAATCGGGGTTGTCTCTATCAACTCGAATCTGGCGACCGCGATCCGCACCTCCATTATTGTGGTGATTACCTGGGGGATTGCGCTGACCACCTCTCGAGCTAGCGACTTGCTTCGGTTGCCGATGCGGTCCTGGTTATTTTTGTCGCTATCGGCGATCGCCACCGGTCTATCCTGGCTTTGCTATTTTCGGGCATTGCAAATCGGTGAAGTGGCGAAGGTCGCTCCGATTGACAAGCTTAGCGTTGTGGTCGCGATCGCGATGTCGGTGCTCTTCCTGGGAGAGCGGCTTTCAGTGCGGGAAAGCCTTGGAGTGTGTCTGATTGTTTGTGGAGCGCTCTGTTTGGCGTGGAAATAGGTGGGAAGCTTGGTAGGGCGAGGCTCCCGCGAGACTCAACGCGTTATCGGAGAAGGCTGTTGTGTAACAATCTTCAGCTTTGCTAGGCCGCAACGCGTGCCGAGCCGTGGTTTGTGATGTAGGCAGCTCATGTATTGCTTTCGGCGTTCAGGGTCCAAGGCAACGAAAACAAAGAGACTTAAGGAGCATTTCCAGACTAGCCATGCCTAAACTCGCGGCTCGGCGGCGTTTCGGCGAAGTAGCGTGTTGGTGGTTATTCGGTTACCGGCAGCCTTGCGCATACTTCGAGTCGTTCGGGAGCCTCGCCCTACCTTTGTTACGAAGTTAGGACTTGCAAAGACTGACGCCTCTCGCCATAGAGCACCCGGAATGAAGTTTAACGCCACCCAGTTATCCGCACCTGAAGGCCGGCGGTCTTTGGGATGGATCGATATTGTCGCCCTGGCTGCGATCCTCGGTCTGCTCTGGACCATTCTAAAATCCGGCGAGGGCATGGTGGTTCATTTCGATTCCAGCCAGCCATTATCGATTTCCACCAATCTGGCGAATATCCCTTACTACGCCGTCCGTACGCTGATTCGGATGTGGATCGCGTTCGGTTTTTCTCTTCTTTTTACTTTCTCGGTTGGTTATGCCGCGGCAAAAAACCCGATCGCCCGTTCGATTATTCTTCCATTTATGGATGTCATGCAGTCGATCCCGGTGTTGAGTTTTTTGACTGTATTCATGGCTTTTTTCGTCTCGCTTTTCCCCGGGAGTTTATTAGGGCCGGAGCTTGCCAGCGTCGTTACCGTGTTCACCGGACAAGTTTGGAACATGGCTTTCGGGTTCTATCACTCAATGGTGACGATCCCGCAGGATCTGCATGAGGCCGCCACAAATTATCGGCTCACTAATTGGCAGCGGTTTACGAAATTGGAAGTTCCGGCCTCGATGCACAGTCTGATCTGGAACTCGATGATGTCTTTTGGCGCTGGCTGGTTCGCGGTCAGCGCCAGCGAGGCCATCGCTGTCATGGGCAAGAACGTTCAATTGCCCGGTTTAGGCTCGTTCATGTTTGCCGCGGTTAATTCAGGCGATGGATGGGCTGCTTTCTGGGCGGTGGCGGCCATGCTGTTTGTGATCATCGCCACCGATCAACTCGTGTGGCGCCCATTGTTAGCCTGGGCGGACAAGTTCAAGATGGAGCTTACGGAATCTGCACATCCGCCCACATCTTGGTTCTACAATTTGATCCGCCGAACCTATCTTTTCGATTGGATCGGCGAACGCGTTCTAATCCCGCTGGCCGATCGTTATCAGGATATTCAGAGAAGACTAATCGCAAAACGGGTTGAAGATTTGGAAAAACCAAGTCGCTCTGGCGGCTATTTTTGGCGGGTAGTCGGTATCTTGTTGTTGGTCGGGCTCGTATTAGAAGTGTTGCTCGGTGCTCGGGCCGGGTTTGACGCTGTATATAAGCGGATCTCCCTTCATGAGATTCTGCACATTTTTGGTCTTGGATTCGTGACCTTGGGTCGCGTGCTGGCAGTTACCATTCTGTCGACTTTGATTTGGACGCCGATCGGCGTTTGGATCGGATCTAACCCGCGCACCGCGCGCATTGCCCAGCCCTTAGTTCAGATTTTTGCGTCTTTTCCGGTCAACATGACCTTTGCGTTGGTGGTGCCCTTATTTGTCATCTATCAGATTGACATGAATTGGGGTTGCATCCTGCTGATCGCGCTCGGTGCGCAATGGTATATCTTGTTCAACGTGATCGCGGGTGCGATGGCGATTCCCAATGACTTGAAAGAGGCGGCCAAGAATTATGGACTCAAAGGATGGCCGCTATGGAGAACGCTTATTCTCCCAGCCATCTTTCCATTTTGGATAACCGGCGCCTGTACTGCCGCGGGTGGCGCCTGGAATGCGACGATTTTGGCCGAAGTAGCCACTTGGGGAGACAAGACGATAAGAGCGACCGGACTAGGTGCCTATATTGCGGACGTTAGCGCGCAGCCTGAAGGGACAGGTACGGCAGCTTTGATTTGTGGGACTGGCGTAATGGCACTCTTTGTGGTTGTTATTAACAACCTGGTTTGGCGGCGACTATATCGATACGCTGAGAAACGTTTTCACTTGGACTAGTGACTGATGAGCACGGAGCTAAAATCATACCCGGAAACCAGTCCGACCAAGGCATTGAAGATTGCCGAATTGCGAAATGTCTCCAAGACATTTCACGTAGCTAAGGGTCGAGAACTAAAGGTGCTGGATCAGATTGATCTGGCGGTCCGCGAAGGCGAATTGTTTGCTTTGCTAGGCCAATCGGGCTCGGGCAAGTCAACGCTACTGCGTTGTCTCACTGGTCTCACCGTGCCTAGCTCAGGCCAAGTCCTTTGTTACGATAAGCCGTTGATGGGTGTTAACCCCTATGCCTCGATTGTCTTCCAGACCTTCGCGCTTTATCCATGGCTGACCGTTGAGCAAAATGTCGAGGTAGGACTGATTGCGAAACGCGATCTAACGCGGGCGCAAAAAACCGAGGCAGTAGAAAAGGCCATCGATCTGATCGGCCTCAACAACTATCACTCTGCCTATCCGCGGGAGATTTCGGGCGGGATGAGGCAGCGGGTCGGGATTGCGCGGGCCCTGGTGTCAGAGCCCAAGATCCTTTGTCTCGATGAAGCATTCAGTGCGCTCGATGTGCTGACCGCAGAAGGTCTCCGGGGGGAAGTGGTTTCGCTGTGGCGAGGAGCCAGTAACACGCTGTCCAGCATCTTCATGGTTACACATAACATCGAAGAAGCGGTGGAGATGGCGACGCGGATTTGCATCTTATTCCCGCACCCTGGCCGCCTCGGACTAATATTAGAGAATAATTTGCCGTATCCACGGAACTCGAATCACCCGGAATTTCAGCGATTGATGAAGGTGATTCATGAAACAATTACGCAGCAGGCGCTGCCAGATTTTCCGCCGGAACCGCCGCCTGCTCCCGGTAAGCCCATCTCTCGGGCTCGAGCCCGAATGGAGTCAATCCCGACGGTTGGTGTCAACCAGATTCTAGGTTTGATCAGCATCCTTCACGATTCTCCGGATCTAGACAGTATCTACGATGTCTCTGACGAGATCGGGAAGGATTTTGGTGAGACCATTGCCATCGTAAAGGCGGCGGAAATTCTGGAATTCGTCAATACGCCAAAGGATGAGGTGCAGTTAACCGATTTAGGTAAACGCTTCTTTGAATCGGATCGGCAAACTCGAAAAATAATCTTTGCCGAACAAGTGCAAAAACTTCGCCTGTTCCATATCATTCTTAGTTACTTGGAGGTCCAGGAAGAGGTCTCCGCGGAAACGGTGATGCATGATATTGCCGCTGCGCTGCCGTACGAGAACCCGGAGAAAATCCTGAAGACCATGGTGGCCTGGGGCCGTTATGCCGGGTTGATGGACTTTAACGCTAACACCGACATGGTAGTCATCCCCGAAGAGGACGAAGAAGAAGAGGAAGCTTGAGCCTAGATCGCTGATAAATCCGTCTGGGATTTATCAGCGATCTAGGCTATGGCGGCTGAACCGACCCAGAGGGTCGGGTCAGCCGCTGGTAAGCAGTAAACCCATGGCATCCTATGCGTTCAGCGTTTCGCAAGATCGACATCACGCGTGGAGGAAGCAATCGCAGTGATAACCAACCCAATGCGGACCGTGACAAATAATTATGAGCCGGAGATAGCTATGCTGTGCGGCAGGCGCCGAACGCCAAACGCCAAACGAGCAACGCTAAACGGATACCGATGAGATCCGTGGTTGAATCTGAAGGCGCGCCGGCGGCGTTTGCGAAGGTTAGCCTTCAGGAAAGCGAGGCGACTATCGCATTAGGGGGTACCTGGAATCTTAAAGGTTCGGTGCGTCCTAAATCTGCGGCGACGCTCCACGAACTGGAGTTAGTGGACGGGATCAAGCGGGTTCGTTGCGTCGATCAGGATCTGGGAACCTGGGATAGTAGCCTGCTTCTGTTTCTGTCCGAGCTTGATGATTGGTGCCAGGCACACAAGATAGCCTTTGATTTAAACGATCTACCTGAGGGCGTCGGTAGCCTGATTGCGTTGGCTAAAGCGGTGCCGGAAGCTGAAACCAAGAACCGTGGTGGTGGTCACCGTTCGTTTCTCTATCAGCTCGGGAGCTGGACCATGGGCCAAGCGGGCGCTTTCACGGCGGCTGCGGCTTTCATCGGTGAGTGCGTCCTTAGCCTGAGGAGAATTTTCACCGGCAAAGGGAAAGTCGATTGGCGGCTCTTCTGGCTAACCATGCAAGAATCTGGCCCCCAGGCATTGCCGATCGTTGGTCTCATCAGCTTCTTAACCGGCCTGATCCTGGCTTTTGTCGCGTCAGTTCAGCTGAGGCAATTTGGAGCTGGTATTTACGTGGCGAATCTGGTTGCGGTCGCCATGGCTCGAGAGATGGGCGCGATTATGACCGGCGTGATTATGGCTGGCCGGACCGGCGCTGCCTTTGCTGCACAGATAGGCAGTATGAAAGTTTCCGAAGAGATCGACGCGCTCGATACCCTGGCCATTTCGCCGATGGATTTCTTGGTTTCGCCCCGGGTTGTGGCCCTTTTGCTCATGATGCCGCTGCTAGGTTTTTATGCGGTCTTCATGGGAGTTGCCGGCGGCGCGGTGGTTGGTATGGGTGTCCTGCATATCACTCTGCTTCAGTACTGGAATCAGACCGTTGGATCGATGGGGTTAGAAGACATTATCACCGGGGTGGTCAAAGCAGGCGTTTTTGGAGTGATCGTGGCTTTGACCGGATGCCAACGAGGCATGAATTGCCAAAATAACGCCGCCGCGGTGGGTAATGCGGCAACGTCGGCGGTGGTGCTCGCTATCACCTGGATCGTCGCTTCTGACGCAATCATTGACGTGGTACTAGATGTGTTGAAGCTGTAGCTTACCTCTCTGAAAATACCGATGCATATTTGGGCGACGTAGGCTAGGCATTCAGATTTAAGTGGATACGAAAGAAAGCCTACCTACATCCGAGGGTGACACTGCTGCGCAAAACGGTTCAACCGCTGCGCAACCTCCCGCTATCGAAGTGCGTGACCTGGTGATGAACTACGGCTCGTACGTGGTAATGCAGGATATTAATTTTACGGTGCAACCTGGGCAGGTCTTTGTGATTATGGGAGGTAGCGGCTGCGGCAAGAGCACTTTGTTAAAATATTTGATTGGTTTGAAACCGGTCGAGAAAGGAGACATTTACTACCACGGAAGGAGCTTCTCCCAAGCCAGCGAAGACGAACAGGAGCAAATCCAAAGGTCGTTTGGTGTTTTATACCAAGGTGGTGCTTTGTGGAGCACGCGCACGCTGGCCGAGAACGTTGCTCTACCTTTGGAGGAGTACACCAAGCTTTCCGGTCACGAGATCCGAGAACTTAGTTCGCTTAAACTCTCCTTGGTCGGGCTAAAAGGTTTTGAGGATTTTTATCCGTCAGAAATCAGCGGTGGAATGCGCAAACGCGCCGGTTTAGCGCGAGCCATGTCTCTCGATCCGGAGATCCTTTTCTTTGATGAACCTTCGGCCGGTTTGGACCCGATCAGCTCCCGGCGGCTGGATGATCTAATTCTGCGCTTGCGAGATAGCTTGGGGACAACGGTGGTAGTGGTGACCCATGAACTAGCTTCCATTTTCGCCATCGCAGATACCAGTATATTTCTTGATGCCGAAACTAAGAAGATGCTCGTTCAAGGCGATCCTAAAGAGTTAGTGCAGGAAGGAAAAAGCGATCCTAAGGTCCGGACGTTCCTGCTCCGGGGCCAATCAGGAAAAGAATCAAAATGAGCAAAAAAGCCAATCCCACATTGATCGGAGTCTTTGTTCTTGGCGCGATCCTCATCGCGATTGGCGCGATATTCTTCTTCGGCACTACCGATCTGTTCGCGAAGAAGCAAACCTACGTCTCTTATTTTACCCAGTCCGTGAGTGGGCTTGCACCTGGTTCGAACGTGAAATTTAAGGGAGTTACCATTGGTAAAGTCACTCAAGTTCTTCTGGGCATCGGCGGAAAGGATCAACCCGTTTACGCGAAGGTCTTTTATCAAGTCGACCAAAACCAATTTTCCAAAGATTTCGGCGGCACTTCCAAGTTTAGCCTCTTCGATGTGGAGGGGACCAAGATACGGGTACAGCAGGGATTGCGCGCCCGTTTAGATTTCGAGAGCTTGATCAGCGGGCAATTGTTCGTTTCGCTGGATTTCATTAAGGATGCAGCCCCGTTCACTTATCACGAGAATCCCAGCGATCGTGCGCTCGAGATACCGGTGCAGCCGTCCGACATCGAAGCGATTTTGACAAATGTAACCAAGGCGTTCACTAATCTTGGGAATGTCGATTTTCTGACGATCTCGAAGGATCTGCAGGATTTGATCATCAGTGCCAAGACTGGGATTGATGAATTGGATTTGGCAGGAATCGGGAAGTCCGTTAACAATCTGATAAATGGTCCGAATTTGACCGGCGCTCTGACCAGCGTGAAAACGGCTTTTGACCAGTTAGATACTACCCTCAAGAAACTGCAGAACGAGCTTGATCCGATCAGCGCCAATTTGAACCCGACGTTGGAAGAAGCAAAGAAGACCATGGCTCAACTGCAAGCAGCGACGGGTAACCTCGACAAAATGCTGAGCTCAAACTCGAGTTTTCGCTATCAATTAGATAGCACTTTATCGCAGATCGGTTCTGCAGCCGACGCATTACAGCGGCTCTCGGAGTTTTTGGAACGAAATCCCAATTCGATCATTTTCGGCCGCAAACCAGCAAAATCACCCCAATAAAGCGATGCGGCTGACCATTCTGCTACCCTTGGGAGTATGTTTGCTGGTTGGATGTGCCACGACCGAACCGTTGGCCACTTATTTTATGTTAACTGGGACTGGGGCAACAGCGAAGCCGGCGAAACCGCCTCCTCCCGCAGCAGCAGTGCGCGTCTATGTCCGGCGGGTGGAAGTGCCAGCCTATCTGAATAGAACTAACCTGGCTAGCATGCACGGCGATCAAATCAGATATTCGCCAACCGGGCTGTGGGCGCTGTCGCTGGATCAAACGATTTCTCTGGGTATTGCTTCTAACCTGAATCGACTAGGAATCTCGGCGGCCGGATTTCAGCCGTCGTTTAGTGTGCCGGCTCACACTTACGAGGTCGCGGTGCATATCACTCACTTTGAAGGACATGATAATGGAGATGTCCTTTTGACTGGGAACTGGCAGGTTCTGGGCCCGGGAGGTGGGGTGGTTGCCAGTAAGTCGGTGGCTATCCGGCAAGCAGGCTGGACCTTTGGGAACGACGGCCAATTGGTGGCGTTACTCTCATCGGCCGTCACCGAGCTTAGCGATCAGATCGCCCGAGCGTTGCGCTGAGGGTTGTTCCATAGGGGGTGTCAAACTCTAGTCGCGGCAAAGTCGACATGTCCCTACGGGACGAAGCTCACCCGATTAATTTGTCTAACAACCTGATAGTACAGAGTTGTTAGTTTTACCATATTTGGTACGATGGGACTCAGTGCGAGCCGAAACTTATCGCCCCATAGCCGGTGAAAGCAGACGCCGCAACCGAACGTCAAAAATGAATCCGACGAGAAATATTGTGCAGTCAACGCTGGGTTTTGAAACCTGGCTGCGCGGCCAAATCAGTGTGCGGGAACCCGATCTGGAAGTGAAACATCAGTTCATGGCTGACGACATCTTTATGTTCTTTCGCGCGACCTTTTACCGCTGGTGCGAACGCTGGTATGCAGCCTGTCCCTCTTTGGCTAACGCTGAGCAGGTATTCGCGGTGGGCGATCTACACATTCAGAATTTTGGTAGTTGGCGTGACGGCCATGCACGGTTGATTTGGGGTGTGAACGATTATGACGAAGTTGCCATGATGTCGTTTGCCGCGGATTTAGTGCGTTTAATTATGAGCGCCGAGGTGGCTGCGGAAGAAACGCCCCTTTGCACCCTTACTCTGGCCGAAATCTGCGAATGCGTCCGCGAGGGGTATTACGCAGGTCTTAAAGATGCGCCCCAACCTTTCGTGCTTGAGCGCCGGCATGCCTGGCTTTTGCGGTTGGTGCGGGCTGCTTTAAAAGAACCAAAGATCTTTTGGCGGCGCTGGCTCCGAGAGAGGACACAACCGGTGGGCGAAGATCAGGTTCCCGTTGCTCTGGCTGCGAGGTTACGGCAAGCCATGCCGAAAGATGTCCCGATCGAGTTTCGGGAAATGCATAAGGGGGTAACTAAGGGACTTGGCAGTCTGGGTCACCAGCGGTTTTTTGCATATACCGAACACTATGGGGGGCCGGTTGCCTTCGAAGGTAAGAATATGGCTCCGTCGGCCGTGCTTTGGGCGACTGGCAAATCTGGAAAGGACATTCACACGGATCGTTTGTTGAAAGGTCCAGGACGCCCGAGTACCCCGCATACCAGTACTCACGAAAGTTGGTTAGTTCGCCCGATAATGTCGGATTGTGGGCGTATCGATCTGGCTGAGCTTCAATTGGAAGAGACGGCACAGGAGCTCAACTTTGATCAGGAGCGACTGCTTTTCGCCATGGGTTACGAAACGGCTAACCTGCATCAGTTGAGTAAGGGCCGGGATGAGCTGAACGACCGACTCAAAAGCGTTAAGGTGGGAGCCTTGAAGCAGGCCACGCTGACCATGCTGGAGTTGCTGCAGGAGGATTTCAAGATGTGGCGTAAGTATTGGCGAGAAAGGCAAAAAGCTGCCGGCGCGCCGCAGTCAGCCAGCGGAGGCTTAGGGCGGGGCATAAAAAGTAATCAGTAATCAGCAGGTCAGTAATCAGTTTTCCGGAAGGCTGCTTCGAAAATCACCTCGGTATACCCTCGAAGCCGTTTAACTGGCTTCAGAACTGATTACTGACTACTGGTTACTGATTACTTTTTATGCCCCTGCCTCAGGCTGGGATACCGGTGATGACGCTAGCCATCATTCCCTGAGAGTGGTAATATTTGGAGCGTTCGCTTCTATGGAGTCCAAGGTCTGGGTACTGGCCATCTCCCTACTGTTAGGTTCCGCGCTGGCCGACGAACCAAAGTCGGACGCGTCTCCGTCCCCTTCGCCCTTGGCCGCCCCCGCCACGATGACCGAGGAAATCGAAAGCGCATTGCCAGACGGAGATCCTCAGGAACAGCCTCCGACTGTTCTCTTGCCGGAGCCGAACTTTTTACCTCCGCCCCCGCCTCAGACGCCGGGGAATGAGACGCCGTATACCATGGCCTCGGCAGAACCCAAACACACGCCAGAGGACGAGTCTCGTTTTAGAGAGATCAAGGATAGCGCTATGGGAAGCGCCCGCGCCAACTATCTGTTGAAGGAGGCAAAAGGAGCGCTTAGCACGGAAGCTCGAAAGAATTTCATGCGCGCCTATTACTACACGGTTTGTGCCCAGATGCGGCGTCTTGATCCAAACCTGAGATCGATGATTCAGGCTTACCAGTCAGAAGAGATTCAGAAAATTGCCGCCGAAGGGGGGAGCGCACATACGAAATTAAAGCCACATGGGCGCGGAAGCTTGGTGGTGAAGAGTTCGACCGCAAAGAAAAGGCATCACGGCTATCACAATTATTAGGCGAGGTTATAATCGCTTCGCGTTAAACCCAGCGTCGAAACCCACACCCGTTTTTTACGCTTTGCGCCATCGCATGCTTTTCGTAAGTTCCTCGTTTTAATGGGGTCCCAAGGTTCGTCCAGTTTGCTTTATCGGTTACGCGATCAGTTGCCGATTCAAACCGCACTCGTTGTCTCTGTTCAGCATGTGCTGGCTATGTTTGTCGGTGTTATTAGTGTGCCCCTTTTAGTGGCTAAGGAATTAAAGCTTCCACCTTCGGACACTGCCTATCTCATCAGTATGGGACTGTTTGCGTCTGGGCTGGGTACTCTGGTGCAGGTACGTGGTCTTGGTGGGTTTGGTTCACGGCTGTTGGCCGTTCAAGGAACCAGTTTTGCGTTCCTAACCCCCCTGATCCAAGCAGGCCGTGAAGGCGGCGTGGCGCTGATGATCGGGATGTCGATAGTTTGTGCACCCACCGAGCTAATTCTGGCGCAATTCCTGGTTCGTCTACAGAGGATATTCACTCCGTTGGTATCCGGTACCGTCGTTCTGTTAATCGGGCTGTCGCTGATACCGGTTGGGTTTCACACCATGGCTGCCGGTCTTGGTCCTAACGTTGCTTCCTGGGTTGCCTTGGCGGTCAGCGGGTTGGTGTTGTTGTTAGTCTTAGCGCTCAATGCCCTCAACATGCCTTGGAGCCGTGTGGGTGCGATCCCGATTGCCTTGGGCGTTGGCTACCTGGTTTGTCTAGGGATTGGTGCGGTTCAGAGCCAGCCGCAGACAGCAAGCAGCTGGGTCCAAATCCCTGTTCCGTTTGCGTTTGGGTTCGCGTTCCGGCCAGAGTTTCTCATTGCCTTCATCTTGCCCTACATCATCACTACCTTAGAGACGATTGGAGACGTTACGGCGACCTCTCAGCTTTCCGATGAGCCGATCTCCGGTCCAGTCTATTGGCAAAGGATCCGGGGTGGGGTGATGGGAGACTCGTTGAATAGCCTGGTGGCCGGCATTTTCAACAGCTTCCCTAGTACCACATTTGCCCAGAACAACGGTGTCATCCAATTGACTGGTGTGGCAACCAGGCAGGTCGGCTATTGGGTGGCGGCTGCTCTTTGCTTACTGGGCCTCATTCCCGAGTTTGGACGATGGATCGCTTCGTTACCCGGCCCTGTGCTGGGTGCCGTAACCTTCTTGTTGTTTGGTTTCGTGGCCACCGCGGGCATCCGCATTTTACAAAGAGTTCATCTCGGTCATCGCGAACTACTCATCGTCGCTTTTTCTTTGGGCGCCGGCGTAGGCGTCCAAAGCGTCCCGGAGCTGCTAACTCCTTTGCCCCAAGCTTTGCGCCTGGTTTTTGAGTCTGGAATTACCACCGGAGGCATCTTTGCCTTCCTGTTAAATGCCATTTTGCCGGGCGCAAGCGCAGCGAGCGAGCAGGGGGTGGAGCTGGAGGCGGAACCGTGACAGGGCGCACGTGAGGGCATGGAGGCATGTAGGAGTGGTGCAGTACGCCGCGTGCTGAGGCGAATAGGACCTATGGGACTCATGGGACCAATAGGTCCGACCTATAAGTCGCATAGGCCCTATAAGCCCCATCCGTTGCACGTCCCCAGCGCACCGAAACGCCCATACGCGTTATCCCCCTCCAAGCTGCTTTATGAGAGCTGTCCGTGCGGCGGGAGCTCGAGTCAGTGACTCGAGCAATTGGCGAGAACTTTCCGTTTGCTTCGCCCTTTGCATTCCGAGCAACCTCGCGAGCTCGGCCTCAAAGAAAACGATGGCCCGGAGATTTGGATGTTCGCGCTCCAGATAGTCTAAACCGCGGCGGAGCAGATCAAAAATTTCCGGCTCAGGGTGCTCTAATTCCGTCGCTTCCTCAACCAGCTCGGTGAAATAAGAGGCAGTGAACGTACGCAGATAATTTGTGCGAATGCTCAAAAATGGCTCGACCACCACCAGTTCGCGGAGTGTGTGGATCTCACTCTTGCGAGACCGAGAGATAGTTAGGTCGCACCGGAAGAATAAATCGATTTTACCGGCGAATGCGCTTCCGGAGCGCAAAGCGCCTTTGGCGATTGCCTTAATCTTGCCCGTCTCCTGCCCGAACCAGGTTAAAATGAGGCTCGTTTCCGAGAAGCGGATCCGCCTCAAGAGAATGGCGCTCACCGTTTCTGCAGACATGAACTGAAAATCTCACGCAAAGACGCAAAGGCGCAAAGGCTAAGAGAAGAGATCGAATGGCCCCAAAAGATCACAGCGCAGCAGAGCCGCAACCAAAGGCTGGAGCTTCGCCCAAGGACCCAGAGACAGAAAAAATCATTCACAACAAGGCCACAAAGGCCGCAAAGATTCAGGCAAAAAATCCCTCTTTGTGCCTTGCTGTGAAAATCATTCTTCTGTGACTCATCAGAGTCCTCGCGTGTTTGAGTGAAACTCTCTTATTGCAGTGCAAAGAACGCAAAAAAATAAGAACCGCAGATGAACGCAGATCAAATAGAACAGCTCAGAGATTCGTTCACTACCCATGTGCGAAAGACACCGGCTTCCGGCAAAAATGGCTTCCCTAGGCCGAGCACCGTCACCGAAGCCCAGAACCAAATCTGCGTAAATCTGCGTCCATCTGCGGTTAGTTCTCTCCGCTGTTCTTTTGCCCCTCGATCTTATCTCTTAACCTTTGCGCCTTTGCGTCTTTGCGTGAGATTTTCTGTGCCTCACTGGCGAGGGCTCGGTGGAATCGAGAACGCAAGATTATCCACCGCTAGGCCTGCCTCTTTGACTGCTTCGCTCAGCGTCGGATGAGCGTGGACAGTCCGGCCGAGATCCTCAGCGCTGCCGCCGAACTCCATAATGCTGACTATTTCGGCAATCAGCTCCGAAGCGTTGCCGCCGATGATTTGGGACCCGAGTAGCTTATCTGTTCGAGTGTCTGCGATGATCTTGGCGAAACCGACTGATTCATCGTTGGCCAATGCCCGACCATTGGCTACAAAGGGAAATTTCCCGATCTTGATTTGCGTGCCATTTTTTTTGGCGGCTTCTTCCGTCAGCCCAACGCAGGCCACTTCCGGATGGGTGTAAATTACATTCGGAACGACGTTATAGTTAACGTGCCCGGACTTACCCGCGATAAATTCGGTACAAGCAATTCCATCCTCTTCACCCTTATGCGCGAGCATGGGACCCTCTATAATATCGCCGATGGCATAGAGACCGGGAAGGTTGGTTCGAAATTGTTCATCTACGGCAACGCGACCTCGCTCTGTCAATTTCAGGCCCAAATCCTTGGCAACGGCTCCGTCTAAGTATGGCTTCCGTCCGACCGCGACCAAGACTTTGTCCGCTTGAAACTCGAGGTTCTGTTCTCCTTTGGTTTTGGCTTGTACGAGAACTTTTTTATCCTGCAGGGCTACGTTCGTTACCTGGGTTTCAACATGGAATTTGAGGCCTTGAGTTTCCAAAGTCTTTTGTAAGCCCTGGGTGACGTCGGGGTCGAGAAAGGCGGCGATGCGCGGCAAGAATTCAAGCACCGTGACCTTGCTGCCCAGTCGCGACCAAACCGAGCCCAGCTCTAGACCGATGGCGCCCGCGCCAACCACTAACAGCTCCTCGGGAACCTCCGGAAAAGAGAGGGCCTCATCACTGGTCACCACGCGCTCCCGGTCGATGGTTACGTTTGGCAATTCCATGGGCACGCTCCCAGTGGCTAAAATCACATTCCGGCCGCGATGCTCTTCGGCGGAACCGTCAGCTTGAGTGACCACGACTTTACCCGGAGCGACGAGCTGACCGATACCACGGATGCGCGTGATGCGATTTTTCTTCATCAGGAATTCCAAACCCTGCGTGAGCTGCTTTACGACGGTTTGTTTCCGACTCATGAGCTTGGTCAGATCCACCTGTACGCCGTCGAACTTCAATCCGTGATGCTGCGCTTCGTGGTGAGCAAAGTGTACATATTGGGAAGACACCAGCAGCGCCTTGCTGGGTATACAACCGATGTTTAGACAAGTTCCGCCGAGTACCTCGCGTTTGTCGATGATTGCTGTGTTTAGCCCGAGTTGCGCCGCTCGGATTGCACCGGTGTAACCAGCTGGTCCTCCGCCAAGGACGATGAGATCGAAATCGGCCATAAAGATCTTTAGCTGAAACCCGTGGATGAGCAAGGAGGGCGCGAAACTAGTAACCAGTAATCAGTGGGTTAGTAATCAGTTTAGGAGCTAGGAGCTAGAATCTAGGAGTATGCGCCATCCTTGTGGAGTGGGGCTCTCAAATAGCGAAATGCTTGGTGCAAGGCTGAAAGCGAAAATGCCAACGATCGATTAGCAAGGCCTCTAGAATGCGTCGAGCGGTGGCTCAGGACGTACCCACGGCCCGGCGCGTTTAATGGCATGGTCGTACGATTCGACGAAGATCACCGATTCACTTTGCTACACCGATCTGGCCGTAAGGGAGCCTCCTCCCACCAAATGTGCGCGCAGACTCCTAGCTCCTAAGGTGATTACTGACCCACTGATTACTGGTTACTAGTTTTGTGTCGCCTTCGGTTGTGTCTCGTTCTTCAACGTCCGCAGATCAAACACCTTTCCCCACGGACCCTCTGCGACGATGGGGTAGCTGTCCCATGAATGAGCGGTAGACGGGTAATGTTCTTGTTCGAACCGACCCCAGAACAAGTAGTCTATACCCAGTTTTCCAGATAGCGGCTCCCATCCCGGATCCGCCAGCATCACTTTGTTAAGGAATTGCTCTTCCGACCTATATTCAAGCCCGTGACTCCAAAGGTGGCCCGGAAACCCTAGAACCACTCGGTGCCCCGCTACCAGGGCGGGATGATTGTAGGTGGGGTAAATAGCGAAGACGGCTTCGGCAGGAAACGATTTGAGGGCGTCATCGACTTGGGTCCACTCTGCCTCCTCACCAATCGCGTATCCGTGCTCCTTGTTTGGTGCCAAGCCACCGAGCAGGCTGACGAAACCAGAAAAGAAAAACAGGAACAGGAATGGCGCCCGAATGAGCGGATGCCATCGGCTGAGGAATATTTCCCAAATCGCCACCATCATCAGCATGTAAGCCCAGAAGAAGAGTTTGGTATTGTCCCAGTCCCAAGGAGCAAAACGGACGAACGCGCACAGAATGAACACGGCAATCGCCGGTAGCAGAATCTGACGTACCCTAAATCGAGTCCGCCAAACATCGATACCTTTGGGAAAACAGAGATAAAGCAGCAAAATGATAGCGAGTGGCAACACGGCGCCAAAATTCAGTAACCAGACCATGGGCGCTTGCGCGCCGTGAGGTAAATGGCTGAACCACCAAAAATGTTGCCAGTGTTCGCGCGCCTCGGCCGCAGAGGTCCAACCTGGCTCCCAAGCGAGAGCATTGGTTTTCCCAAAGCCGGTAACACCATAAACAAAAAATGTTGCCGGGATAAACGAAAACAGGACCAACCGGATCAGATGTCCGCGCCAGTTTGGGTTCCCAAACAAGAACCACCAGAGCAATAGGAACGAGAGAAAGATAAAGGTGTGTAAATGAAAAAGCGGCATGGTGGAGTACAACAACCATTCTCCCCAGAAAGGGAGATGAGGCCGGTCGGTTTGGGAATCCAGGGTCCGGCGCCAGTGGGTGATTAAAACTAGTCCGGCCGGGATTGCGTATAGCAGACCGCGCTGAGTAACGAAAAGAGCCAGCGGGATCGATTTCCAAGCGACATCCGTTTGATAGTCTTCCAAGTGCCAGGGCCATGACTCGAACACGATGAAGCCGACGAGCCCGCCGTTGAATAAAAAAGCGGCCACCGCAAATGGTCCGCCGAAAAGAAAAAGAGCTCTCAGGGTTAGCAAAGAGCCAAGGAACGCTACCAGGATAATTCCCAAGTTTGGTGAGATGCCAATCAGCTTCAGCTCGGCGTTGAATATGTCGATGCCGATGGGGTATCGCAGTTTGTCGAAGGCGTAGATGGGGTTTTCCGGCCAGTAGTGTGGATTCGATGCCAGAAAATTGATTTGGGTCAGGTGCAGACAGATATCGCCGAGATTGTTCGGCGAAAGGACTTTGACCGCTCCGTCTTCGACAAAAATCACCTCGCTAAAGGCGCGGACGGCGAAAGCTAAAAACACGATGGCGAGGATTATTCCGCTGGCTTGAATCTTCTCCAAACGGTTGAGCAATTGTCCGGGGCTCACCAGAACCGCGACCAACAAAACGACCAGGCTTATACCTAAAGCAACGGCTGCTGTCCACGGCACCAGTCCATACGGTGAATAGGCAAAGCCGACGCCAAGTGAAGTCGACAAGGCGATCCAGGTCAGGAAGAGCAGCGAGATCTTCATTCTTGGGGACGATTGGAAGGGTCAAATTCGGCCTGCCTTCCCGGGAAGACGTCCTTGAAGGTGTCGTATTGAAAGTAGGCTTTGCAGGGATCCATACCGTCTCGCAGGCGGAACGTCTGTACGAAATACTTTTTCGTCAGTCGATCTTCCAAGTCCGGGGAATCCGAATCCAGTACCGCAATAAAATCGGCATCGAGATCTTTTGGCCATTTATCCTCGCCCTCCGAGTAGTAGCCTATATCCCGGATTTCATCGATTACCCACGGGATAGGGAAGTAGCTCTCGAGCAGTATCAGACCATGCAGGTGACGTTTCGCGGACGGATCTAGCCTGAGTTTCTGCAATATCGGATCGACGAATTTCCGGTAATCTCGGAAAGTCTGAACGTAGGCGTACAACTCTTTAGGGTCGTCGTAGCGTACGAAGTTAACACCGTAGGACTTATAAGCGAGGTTGCCGAACAGCAACAGACCAACGGCTATCGATGCGAACCGCGTGAATCCGGGCAGGTTGTCCCAGAGAAAAACCAGCGCCGCGGCCCCCAGGAACAGAAAGGGCCAATCGATAGAGATGATACACCACGGCGTTTTGTAAGGGATGATTGAGTAGACGAACAGGACGCCGACGCCGTAAATCGCGAGGTATCGCAATGGCGAATTGCCGCCAAAAAGGTATCTCACGGCAAATACCAGCCCCAGCACCGAGAACCATTCGTACGTGAGCATTAGCCTAACCCAATACCAATTAAGCTTAAGCCGGGCGAGAGTGGCGAGTGGTCCGAAATGCCGCAGCGGATGCGGCACCAATGAGAAAAGGTCGTAAGCCGGTTTACCGTGGCCCGCCGAGTCGACGCCGGTCTTTGTCCAAGTTTTGAAAGTTTCGAAGATGCCGAGAACGCCTTTCGGGTTCAGAAAGTTGCCCGAGTAGAAGAAAAGAATGAGGAAATAGCCAAGCAAAAGCGCTCCAAACAGATGGAGCCAGGGGAAACCAATGGCCTGGTCTTGGCTGTCGGATCGAGCCGCAGCGCGTCTGCAAAATAGGATGGCGACCGGAATCGCGATCAGCATCCCGGTAAAAATGCATAGCGAGCCGACTTGGACGTAGGAAATATTGGTGATTTCTCCGGGTTCATCGGGTGCAATCGTGGCGGCACTCGCGGTTGCATGAGAGATCAAAAACCAAATCAGGCCGAATCCGATGGCAAAGATTGGCCAGGAAATCAAAGTGCTGAGAGTAAAGGTTGGCCAAGGAACCTTGATTGGGGTAGGCGTTTCCGGCTGGGTTGCCGGGATAATTTTACCAATTAGCCAGCTCAACAGAGCCGCTGCCGCGAAGGCGACCAAGTGAATTGCATAAGTCTCCTTAGTCAGAATCATCCCGGTGATTCCGAGCACCGTCGCCCACACGCTGGCTGGCGTGACGCGGTAGTGCCAGCCTAACACCCCCCAAAAAGTGAGAATCAGAAAGAAGACTAGCCAGGTCTCATGGATGGCGTAGCGTTCGTAAAAAATGAACCCTGGCGAGATGGCCATGGCCAGAGCCGCCAGAGCGGTGATGCGGTAGCCGAAGAATCGAGTAAATGAAAAAAGAAAGCCGACCGTTAGTGTGCCCACCAACACGGTCGGCATCCGTAGCGCCCATAAATTTCGGCCAAATGCGGATAGGAACACCCGCAGCACATAAAAATGTAATGGGCCATGGTAATTGTCGGGATCGTAGGCATAATAACCTTGCTTTGCCATTTGATCGCACCACCAACCGTTGATTCCCTCATCGAAATGCGGAGGTTTGATATCTAAAAAAACAAGTCGCACTACCGCTGCCAGCAGAATGATCAGGACCGAAATGGTGATTTGACGTCTGGTCATCGTTTCGTTTTAGAAAGCAGAAGAAAGCGGCGGTGTGCCTCGGTGCCAGGTCCGTTTGCGCCTCTCCTGCACAGAGGCGGTGATATTATGCGAACTGCGTGACATGTCCATAGAGATTCCGCCAGCCCTAACACTCGTCATTCCTGCATTTAATGAAGCGGCTCGATTGCCAAAGAGCCTTCTCGAATTGCAAGAGCACAGCTCGGCCTGGGATTTTCCATACGAGATTATCGTGGTGGTCGAGCTCAGCTCAGATCACACGCTTGAGTTGGCCACGGCCGCTGCCAAAACTTTTCCCGAGCTTAGGATCATCGGTAACACTGTTCATCGAGGCAAAGGATTCGCGGTTCGGACGGGGATGCTGGCGGCCCGGGGAGAAATGCTGTTTTTTACCGATTCCGATCTGAGCACCCCGTTAAAGGATCTAGACCGGGCGATAGCTCTCTTTAGTACGCAGCCGGATATCGACTTGATTGTGGGTAGTCGGAAACATCCGGATAGCCAGATCTTGCAGCATCAGAGTCCCGTGCGCGAGCTAATGGGCAACACGTTCAACCGGTTTGTCCGCGCCTTGGCCGGATTTAAGTTTTTGGATACACAATGCGGCTTCAAAGGCTTTCGAGCGCACGCGGCCCGCGAGATTTTTGAACGCGCCCAAATCGATGGGTTCTCCTTTGACGTTGAGGTTCTGCTTCTAGCCGAAGCAATGAATTTTGTGGTTATGGAGGTCCCGGTTCATTGGTCGAATTCGCCCGAGTCTAAGGTGAGGGTAGTCGAAGACAGTCTCAAAATGCTCCAAGACCTCTTTCAGGTGAGGAAGATCGTGCGTGACGCAATGTCCCGCCGTCCTTTTTTGGTTGAGTCAGGAGCATCGTCGAGGAAATAGGCTGAAAGCCCTGGTCGTTGGTGGGGCGAGGCTCCAGAACGCGACAAGCCGCTGGTACACTTTCTCTCGGCGGCTGCCCTGTCTAATACGTTAGGCAGCATGGCCGAGCCGGAAGTTTGGTGTAGCAAACCCGTTCGGTGTCTTTCTGGCCCTTTCTCTCGAACTGAGAGTTCTGTCCGGTAGTGGCAGAAATCAAACTGGCCTTCGAGCGAAATACGCCCAACCTGCTTGCCACGCCACATTCCTGGCTCGGCCATGCTGCTTCACTTGTAGGCCAGACAAACCGTTGGGAGAATACAAGCCGGGTGGCTTGTCACATTCTGGAGCCTCGCCCCACCAAACAACGCGGCCCTAATCTTCCTCCATCACCGGGATAGCCTCGCAGACCTCGCGCCAGCCGGGGAAATTCCAAGTATTGGGAAACCCGGCGCATTGATCGGGTTTCACCGGGTTGATTCGGCAGTCCTTACCTTCCAGAAAAACACAACTCCCATGAGAACTCTCCTGCAGAGCTAAACCGTCCCGCTGGGGCCGCAGACGAGTAAAACGCTGGATAAATTCGTACTCGGAACAGTGCAAGAAGCCCGCGATAGCTGAAATTTCGCGCTCGGAAATGCGCACTAACCCCGGCCAACGACAGCAGTTTGTGCAGCGCTGGCATGCGTAATGTATCTTCATCGAATTTTGCTTTTCCGGGTGGGTAGTGTAACCGTTTTAGTTGTGAATGTTACGCATACGATCGATCCTGAGGTATCGATGTCTGAACTGCTCCAGCGTTTTCCCGGCGCTCAGCGAGCCCTCTTTCGAAGCTATCATATCGGCGGATGTTCGAGCTGCGGCTTTCGGCCCGATGAGACCTTAGCACAGGTTTGTGCACGGAACGGTAGCCTTCCGGTTGAGGAAGTGACCGAGACCATCTTGGCTAGCCACGAAGCAGAGCAAAAAATGCAAATTTCGCCGGAAGACCTCTCCCGTCGTCTTCAAGAACCTAATCCGCCCGTAATCGTGGATGTTCGTGGCCGCGAGGAATGGGATGCTGTTCATGTCGACGGTTCTGAGTTTCTGACTCAGGAGTTAATGCAAGAGATGATGACGGCCTGGCCAAAAGATCGTGAGATCGTCTTTCTGTGTCATCACGGGGTCCGCAGCCTGGACGCTACCTCTTATTTTGCCGGGCACGGCTTCTCCAACGTTAAATCTCTTTCGGGCGGAATTGACGCCTGGAGCGTACAGGTTGATCCATCCCTTCCGCGTTATCACGTGGAGTAATATGAGCGAGCCAGAAGAGTTTTCTCACAAGATAGAAGAAGCGTTGCGAAACCCCAGGAATCTAGGGGAGATGGAAGGCGCCGATGCCGTAGGTACGGTAGGCAGCGTTGACTGTGGAGATATGCTGCGGATGTGGGTGAAATTCAGGGAAGAGGGAGGCAAACGGGTCATTGATCGAGCGACGTTTCAGACCTTCGGCTGCGAGACCGCAATTGCCGTGGCCAGCGTAGCCACAGAGTTGATCGCAGGTAAGACCCCGGAAGAAGCGCTGAAAATGGACAGCCGCGAACTGTCGGCGCCTCTGGGACCGTTACCGCCGGTGAAGATCCATTGCGCACAGCTGGTAGAGGGCGCTCTTCGATCTGCTCTCGCTCCTGATTCAGCGCCGACCAAGAACGAAGCTCTGGCTCCGACGCTACTGGAAAGCTTTCAAGGGGCTGACGCTAAGCCCAAACAGATACGGTTGGAGCCACAGAAATGAATGAGCATAATGAAATTCTTCTAAGCCGGGACACCGAGGCGATTCAAATCCCGGCAGGTCTGAAAACCACGATCCCAGCCGATACCAGGGTCGTTATCACCCAGAATTTGGGTGGTAGTTACACCATCGCTTGTGATTATGGGTTGTTCCGGATTAACGAGAGCGATGCTGATGCTCTTGGCCTGGAACAGAAAGCTTCGAGTGAAAAGTCTGAGCACCCAGCCGGGGAGGTCGCCGAGGAAGCGGTTTGGGACCAGCTGCGCACGGTTTACGATCCGGAGATTCCGGTAAATATAGTCGACCTCGGCTTGGTTTATGACTGCCAGGTTTCCAACTCGTCTCATGGCGAGACCCATGTCGATGTTAAAATGACTTTGACTGCTCCAGGCTGCGGCATGGGGCCAGCCATCGCTCAGGACGCCAGGTTGAAGATCTTAGCGATTCCTGGAGTGGACGAGGCCAACGTCGAGCTGGTGTGGGATCCGCCTTGGAGCCAGGAGATGATCAGCGAAGCCGGCAAGATGAAGCTTGGGCTCATTTAGCCGACCGAAATGACAGATCACAAATCTGAGGCTTCCTAGAAGGCTGGGCGGCGAATGTTTGTCATCTGCCATTTGTCATTTGTCTTTCTGAGTGCTAGTGTCGCCGTCCCAACGCACTAAAAGTCATGTCACAACATCGCAGTTTAAAAGGAGCCAGCACCATCCAGACGAAGAGAAACGTGCTGAAAAGGTTTGAGCGAGTCGAGCTCCTCAAAAAACGCGGAGTTTTCAAGCCCGGTGATCGCGTGATTGGTTTACCCAAGACCAAGCCAGACGTGTAGCGGCGGCGGAGCGCTGCAAGACGCTAGAAAGCACTAGAGCTGGTTCACGGTTTAGTAATCGGTAATCAGTGCGTCCGTAATCAGTCTAGCTCCTGTCTTCTGTACTGATTACTGACCAACTGTTTACTGATTACTTATAACCCCATGCGCCTGAACCGTTACCTGGCCCAGTCCGGCATTGCTTCCCGGCGAGCGGTTGAGGAGATTATCCTCGCTGGCCGAGTGTCAATTAATGGCGCCGTTTGTACCGAGCTTAGCCGCCAGGTCGCCGCGACGGATTCGGTCAAAGTAGATGGCAAGCTCGTTCGTCCGGCTGAGTCAATCTATGTTCTGCTAAACAAGCCGGTCGATTACGTGACCACGCGGTCTGACGATCGTGCCAGGCCGACAATCTATGAACTGCTCCCGAGGAACCTTCATCGATTAGCCCATGTCGGCCGCTTGGATATCGACTCCGAGGGCCTATTAATTCTTACAAACGACGGCGATCTCACGCTGCGTCTAACTCATCCCAGGTACAAGATGCCGAAAGAATATCTGGTGACCTTGGACCGTGAGTTTTCGATGACGGACATACCAAAGATCAAAAAGGGTGTCTACTTGGCCGAAGGGCGAGCGCGGTTTGACTCTCTAACAAAACTCAACTCCCGTCAGGTTCGCGTGGTCCTGACCCAAGGACTGACCCGCCAGGTGCGCCGCGTTTTTGCGGCTATCGGCTACAAGGTCAGAAGGCTGCAGAGAACCAAGATCGGTCCGTTGTCGGATACCGTCCTGAAACCAGGTGAGTATCGCCTGCTTCGTCCGGCCGAAGTGGCGAAGCTCCGCGGTCCAGGCAGCGAGAAGTAATTCTCCATGTTTTCACTGTCTCTCTTCAGGCCTAAGAACGGGGACAGCGCGTCGAAACAGAAACCAGCTCAGGGACTATAACTTTTCCTGCTCTCCGCTGGTTTGTGTGG
>JAFAZK010000070.1 GCA_019239825.1 Verrucomicrobiota bacterium
CGATGTAAAAGCCTCCGGGTGGCCAACAGATTCTGGCAATGGGGAAGCCTAGGCAGCCTGCGGAGCTAGCGCCGATTTACGTCCAATTGACTGTCAATGATACGAGTTACGCCGAGGAATCTACGGCTCAGGGCAACCATAGATGGCAGACCTAAGATTGATAGCCGAGGAGTGACAGTTTCGAGGCGAAAAGAATTGTCACAGAAATGTGACAATTCCAACGACGAGCGAGATGCGAACTAGCCGAAATGACAATTGCGGGTGAGTACGTGACGGTTCAGGCGATCATCTTCGCCTGTGTCGGCTTATCGCTGTCTCTTTTCTTTGAATTTATCAATGGTTTCCATGATACGGCGAATGCCGTGGCAACGGTGATCTATACTCGTAGTTTACCCCCTACGGGTGCCGTGATCTGGTCGGGTATATGGAATTTCATCGGGGTGCTTTTGTCGAGCGGGGCAGTCGCTTACAGCGTCGTTGCCATCCTTCCACCGCCGATTGTTTTGAACGTTGCCTCCGGAACTGGAGCAGCGGCTTTGTTAGCACTCCTTTTGGCAGCGGTGATCTGGAATTTCGGTACCTGGTATATCGGATTGCCATGCTCAAGTTCACACGCGCTAATTGGTTCTATTTTGGGGGTTGGTTTGGCGGATAGTTGGATTCATTCCGGGACGGCGGGTGGGTTGCGGTGGGACCAAGTTCGAGAGGTTCTTCTCGGACTTCTCGTATCACCGATCATCGGATTCGGAATAGCGGGGATGGCGCTTTACCTGCTCCGCCGCTTGATCAAGAATGAAAACCTGTTTCGGCCGGCGGATCAAAATCGGACGCCGCCGCCGTGGATACGCGGACTTTTAGTGCTGACCTGCACTGGTGTGAGCTTTGCTCACGGAACTAACGACGGCCAAAAAGGAATGGGTCTTTTGATGTTGGTCTTGATCATTGTTTTGCCTTCGGCACTGGCCCTAAACCCGGACCTAAAATCCCAGGATGTCCATCAATTGGCTGCCAAGCTTGATCAAGCCATTCAATTGGTTAAAGCCAAAAGTGCCGACAAGCCAGCGCCGAAAACAGAAGAAGCGAGCGCAACGTTAACCCAATTCGACACCGCCTCAGGTAAAATCAGTGATGATGTCATTCCAGCACTGATTGTCAAAATGACGGAGTTACGATCCGCGCTGGCTAACAAAAACACGATTCAAGATTTTTCCTATCCAGAGCGGCAAACTCAGCGGAGAAACGCTTATCTCATCAATGAAACCATTAGGAAGCTTCAGAAACAGAACTATTTTTGGAAAGAAGATCTGAAGGATTTGGCCGCCTTGTTAAAGAAGGCGATCGAGTATATCCCGATTTGGATCAAAGCGGCGGTGGCACTGAGTTTAGGCCTCGGGACTATGGTCGGTTGGAAACGAATTGTCACGACCGTGGCGGAACGGATCGGTAAACGTCGGCTTGGATATGCGCAAGGTGCATCCGCGGAATTGACGACTATGGCAACGATTCTTGCCGCAGACCGGTTTGGATTGCCCGTCAGTACGACGCATGTGCTAGCGTCTGGTATCGCTGGCACGATGGTTGCCAATCGCGCAGGGGTTCAGAGAAAGACGGTAATTAATATTATCCTCGCTTGGGTATTGACGCTCCCGGTGTGCATATTTTTAGGAGCGGTACTTTTTGCAGGCGCTTTGTTTATTTTCTTTAACCTCTTGGGGTGGAAGTAGTGAGACGAACCTGTGCGTCACCTTCGCAAAATCGAGGCCGGAGTTCCTGGGGGAGACATGCCAAGTGGATTAGGTCGGAAAGTCGGGCCGAAAATTAGTAAGTCTTGCGCAGGAGGATCTCCGGTTCTCAATTGTCCGGCTGCACATTAGCCAGCAAGTCGTTCACCACGCGCGTCCTGATGTCGATAGTTTCGACCTTAGGTCAGGAGCAATGCGGGCACAAAAATGTCCTCGCAGGTCAGGCGTTTTGCTTACTGAAAGGATGCGCCTTTTTTTAGCCTGTCATCACAACTTTCGGTTATAGCTCATCAGTCCTTTCACTGGCATTTAGAATTCCCGGAAGCTTATTCTCTGCCGAAGGAGGGGGAAGGAGAAAGAGTGGTTTGCTGAGCGTGTGTCGGAGATAGCAGTCGCGGCAACCGCTTCTAAGCGGAAGCAAATGATCGAAAGTCTCAAACAGGAACAACCCTTTCTGTTTGAGCATTTTCAGCGAGCATTGCATCATGCCGATGGGGAGAGCCACCTCTTGCGTGGCAGCGGCCTATATCCCCTGTGCGGCCGAGGCGATATAAACCCCTACAGCGTGTTCACCGAAACGAATCGTAGGCATTTACGCCCAGGCGGCCGGATGGGACTAGTGCTAACGGCTGGAATCCCCGGCGACGATACGACCAAGTTCTTTTTTCGAGATGTCGTCGAGAAACGATCTTTGGTCAGTCTTGCTCGGTTTTGAAAACGAGGAGCGGATCTTTCCAGGTGTTCATCACGATACGAATTTCTGCCTTCTCACACTTACGACTGATGGAAGGGGACCGGAATTCTGTGGATGTATCTATTACGCCCGGCAGGGCTCGGGCCGCTTCCCGTCGGGCTCCCCGAGCCGCCTTTTTCTGGAGGGTGTCCGTAATGATCACGAGGGGACTCAAATGAAGGTCTTAGCATTCCCATTTCGGGGCTACACAAGGGGAGCTGCGATAAGACCCAATAAGCATCACCCGACCGGACACGATTGCATCGCCTTTTCGTACCCGCCGGAAAACATCTGCCAGAGCCAAATCCAGATAGCTCGCCAGGGGTCTGGTTCCGAGTCACGCAGCCTCCAGGAATGAAGGGCGCGCCAGATCGAGTGCAAATTGCCCATACGGATTGATGTGCCCGTGGAACAGCGGCGTTAACGCCCGAAGATCTTCGGATGTAAGCCTCTCCCACAGCCCCTCGCGCTCAATTGTGCGTTCAACGAGTAGCGTGTTGATCAACATGAGGCAGTTCTGGAGGAGCTGCAGCGACAAGGTTACCACTTCCTGCTGTTCTCGGCTATTCGTGGCCAGTTCGCCCTGACGACCATAGCAGATGAAGTCATTGGTCGCGTTCCAGTTCTCAACGACATTGAGTCCCTCGTGGACCTCCCGTTGAACCTCTCGCGAGACAAGGTAATCGCAGAGAAAATCGTCTTTTCAGCCTTCCCAACTTCGGCAAACGCTTTGTACGTCGGATGCGTCACGTTGTAGGAGTTGTACCGCTTGAGAATGGCTTCGGATGTCGCCGTGCCGCGTTTGACCGCCACTGTCGCCTTGACCATCTCATCATATTGCTGTTCGATCAGCTCCCATCGAATCGGGCGCGCAAAGGTTCCCGCCAGGTTCGGATAATCTGCGGCGATCCCTTTCTCGGGCAAATACAGGCGCTCGTACTTGATGCGCTTCAGCCGTGGCATAAGCCGCACGCCGCCCAGCAGATGACAAAACGCGAACGCCACTTCCGACTGGCCGTGCGAATCGACAAAGTTTTTGTCGATACGCATTTCCGTCCACGAAAACGTCCGACTTCTCCGGAAATGCTCGCATCTCCTAGCGCAGGCTGGCAATTAGATATCTGCTTTGTGGCAGAGCTTGAGTCGCACTCCGCTTCGAGGTCGGCGGCGGTTGCGGGCCGACTCAAGCTGCCTTTTATCGATGACTTCCGAATAACAGAAGCCTTCCAAAGCAATTAACGGCAGAGGGATGACGAATTCTTAGTCGTCTAAGTCGTCAGCAGGTGGCGGATGAACGAATTTCACCGGTACTGGCCGAGTTAACAAGTCGACATAGAACGCATAGAACGCCGTGGTATTGATGGCGAAAATCACATTTGATTCCTGCAGCAAGCCGATAGTTGGAAAAGGATCAGATGTGTACGGGATAGACTTTCCGTAATTCGCATCGAATGTCTTGTGAATGTCGATCCATATTCCTCTTGTATCCGTGGCAAACTCCGGATGAACGAAATAGGCTAAAGCGTTAGTATCGTAGATAAACGTCCCCGGAGCGACAGTAGGGCCAAATGCCTGCGCGTACAGCTTTTCAACAATCGTTTGCGGTTGGTGATCAACAATCTGATTAAACACGGTTTGGGTTAAGGGGACGTTATTAGTGCAATCCAAAGGAATGACGAAATGCGGGACTGCCGCGCGCAACACGATCTGCGTGGCCTCAGGATCAAACCACCAGTTAAATTCCGCGTTGCCACGATACGCGTTACCCGGCACAAATATCTGCCCTGCCATGGTTACGATCTGCTTAATCAGGGGAATAATGGTCGGATCCTTCCGAAACGCGAGCGCCAGGTTGGTTGGCGGCGCGATCTCAAGGATGGTAACCTCGTGGGGATACCGATGGATGGTATCAATAATGAAGTCTACTGCGTCCGTTTTCGCGGGCCTAGTGTGCGTCGCAAATCCATCGGGTGGCGGGACCAGATGTTTCGGATTCGATTGCGGCGCCGAATAAGCACCGACATAATCGATCGGCGGGCCAAATAGCAGTTGTTCGTAAAGGTAGTCGTTATAGTCGTGCAAAATTGGATATTGTGATCCAACATATACCTTCACACGGTTTTCAATCCCCATCCGCTCGACAGCCTTGAGGCAATCAGATACTCCTTGATCTCGCCACTCATTTCCTGATGGGATAGTAAACCCGAGCAAGTCGATGGTGCCTTCAGCGTAGAGCTGAGAAGCCATAATTAGTACCTGACCGTCATCGAAGATGGTATTGAAGTCTGTATCAATAATGACCTTTGGCGGACTCGCTACACAGGTGGCTATGCCGATCAGCGAGAACAACGAAAAAACAGCAGTCCTCGAAAGTCGCATTTGTTTTTTTTTCATATCGAATTTTTTTTCTAATTTCTATTTGTTGTTAGTTCAAACGAGCGCGAGGAGGATTTCCTGGTCCATTCGCATTCACAAAATGCCACCATTAGGCCTTTGTCCCTAGACCCCGAAAGCCCAGATTCTTACTGCCCGAAACGAAAGAAAAATTACCAGGCGACCGAGGCAATTCAGTCTATCTCTTTAGGGGCAGAGTCGTCTAAAGGCTCCGGGCCGAAGCAACTAATTCGGCTGAAGAAAAGGCTAACGGCAATCGCCAGTGCTCCAGAGCGCTGGTGACAACAAATGCGCGATCATCGCGCGTAACAATGAAGACGCGCCCGTCCGGCTTTGCGTGAACTACCGCCGCAACAGTCGCCTCCTACTTTTGGAGAAGCGAAGAATTCGGCTTCGATCTTTTTCATATGGAAGTATCGAGATTGTCCGACGTAAGCTGCGACACTTGCCTTGTATTGCTCATTACTCGCCATCGGTGGCACCTCTTGGAGTTGCGGTTCAAGGTGTGGAGCAGAGAAAGAACACATTCGGTAAAGCGAGGCAAAAGCTGACGAGTAGTTGTGAGGTGCTTGAGTCCGGAATAGTGGAGTGACATTTCCTGTCCGCAAACAGCCGGCCCTGCGATCTTTTACAAACGGAGGAGCGCCCCCTTCTTCGCTAGACAGGGGTTCCGAGAATCACCGGAAGAACTCTCGGTATCGCCGGACAACACGATCGCCATTGCGCTACGAAATCCTTGTAAATATCCGTCCAAATACATTATAATTTCGCTTCCAGGGGACGCTGGCTGTGACGGCCCTCCCTTATGTCCTTAATTGATAAATGGCGGCTTCTGCGGGTTGTTGTTATCGGCACCTATAATGCGAATCTGGTTGTCTGGTGTGATACGATACCGCTAAAAGGTCAGTCAATTCTGGGCGGAGATTTCGAGATGTTTTCTGGCGGCAAAGGCGCAAATTGCGCCGCCGCGGCCGCCCGAGCCGGCTGCCAAGTGAAATTCGTTGGTCCGCACGGCTCAGACGCGTTTGGCAAGATGGCACGGGACCGATTGGCCCAGGAAGGCATCGATATTTCTGATTTTATCGAGTTGCCTTCTTCCAAGACGGGCGCCGCCTTGTTCTTTCAAGAACGAAAGACAGCAACCTACGCCGCGCTGGCTTCAACCTCGGCTAACAACCAATTGTCGCCCGCGTTGGTCCGTAAAGTCGAACCCGCGAACCGGGAGAGCGACCTGGTCTTTACTCACTTCGCGATCTCATCGTCGGTTTTAGAAGAGATCTACCGCATATGCGATTGTCACAAAAAACATTTGGTGGTGCACGCTGAGCCGGCCCAATCGCCGATACACTTTTCAAAGAGTGCTTATCTGGTGGTTGCAAATGGCTTTGAAGCACCGTTGCTGGTTGGATGCGATGACCTTGATTCTGCTATTCACGAGTTGCACCGCCTCGGGGTTCAAAACGTGATCATCAAGCAGAAAAATCGCTCTCTAACCTTTTCTGACGGAATAAAAGTACGTTCTCAACCGATCCCTTCGACGCCGCCTATCCAAGATGTCGGATCATTGGAGTGCCTTACCGCCTGGGCGGCCATCCGCACCGGAGATCTCGCTAACGCGGTCCGCCTTGGCGCTAAAGCGATGGCTGTCAGTTTTTCCCGGCATGGCGCACTGGACAGTATGCCTTATCCGTCAGAGGTGGACTTTGGGGGCCCGCATGAATAGGAACGCCACAGCCTCCTCCTTCGTTTCAACTAAGCTAAAAGCACAGTTGAGGGGACGATAAAGTTAATCCTTATGGCCTTGCCCAACAACTACCCAAAGCTTCGGGTCGCTGTCATCGGCAGTTACAACACGGATGAATGCGCCGCTGATTACAACGCGGCTTTATGACCGGCGCAAGAGTAAGCCGGAAGACAGTCCGAGCTTTCGGGTGAAATATTAGCAGCCATTCTGTAGCCTTGCCGCTGCTGACCCCGCCCGAGCCAACATCCGCCACCCATGTGGCGTCGGGCTGCGTACAACCTTAAGCTGACAATAACTTCACTGCCGATGGGAAGCTGGCGAGCCGAGCATCTAGCAGCCCGACGATCGCTTCGACAGTACCGCTGCCCCAATGAATATCCGCGACAATTCTGATGTCATTTTCCGA
This sequence comes from Verrucomicrobiota bacterium, assembly GCA_019239825.1. GTDB lineage: Bacteria > Verrucomicrobiota > Verrucomicrobiia > Chthoniobacterales > JAFAMB01 > JAFAVN01. Next base: position 7,020 of record JAFAZK010000070.1, read on the forward strand.
CCACTTCAACAGGGTTGATTCAAATGGCGCGCGATGAAACCACAATATCCGCGCCACGATTGCTTGTGCTAATGCAGTCAAATCAATCGCGTTTGCGGCCGAGGACCAGCACTCCATTCTCGAAGTGAAAGCCCTGTCTCACGAAAATGACGATCGTGCAGACCAGCACAACGGGCCACGGCCAAACTATCAGCCAAAACAGTGGTTGTTTGCTAAGGGCTGCCACGAGTACACCCAGAAAAGCAAATGGACAGCCGAAAGCCCAAATAGGGAATTTGGCAGCGGCCGCGCCCGATCTGATTTCGCCGGCGGCGTCACTATTCGCGATCGCCTCAGAATCGGGCGCCTTGTCTTTAGCTGGTTCTGCTGGTGGTGCCAACAGCGTTCTATCTGCGTAAGTCATCTTATTTAGGTCCTTCAGTACGCTGAAAGAATGATCTGTTAGTTTTGCCGCCGCTACCGGCCATACGACTATAAAATAACTGCATCGGCAGCGATAACCGGAACGAGAAGCATGAGTTACCACTTCCTATTTCCCTAGGGGGAGAAATCAATCCATACCCCTCGAAAGAGGGATGTCACAAGACGGTAATACATCGCACATTACAATGGCTGGCTATGTTTGGCCCTGAACTGGCTTAGGGCTTACCGGTGGCTTTGTTAAAGCAGGATGGGATGGCTAAAGATCCCGGGTCTATGCAGGCAAAGTGTAAACCAGACTGGAGGACTAATGAGAGTGAGAAGATGAAAGAAACCGATATACAACGGAAAAAGATCCGGATCATGCTGGCAGACGATCATTTGATCGTTCGCGAGGGTCTGGTCACGGTGCTGGGCGAGGAAGCGGACTTTGAGTTTGTTGGTTTCGCGGAAGACGGGGAACAGGCTTGTGAACAATATGTAAGACTTTTGCCGGATGTTTTGCTACTGGACCTTCGCATGCCAAAGCGAGACGGCATTCAAGTCGCCCGGGAGCTGGTGAGCAAGTTCCAAGCGAAAGTGATTATCCTCACTACATTCGACAACGAGGAAGATCTCAGGCAAAGCCTGAAGGCCGGCGCCAAGGGTTATCTACTAAAGGAAGCGGAGAAAGAGGAGATTGCCGACGCAATCCGTACGGTGTCGCAGGGTGGGAACTATCTGCCCGCAAAACTAGGCGGGAAACTGGCGACTTTTGCCTTTCGCGCCGAGTTGACCGATCGGGAGCTGGCGGTGTTGCGTCTGATGTGTGAAGGCAAATCAAACAAAGAGATCGGCTTAAAACTCTTCATTACCGAGGGAACGGTCAAGACCCATGTGAAAAGCATTTTCTATAAATTAGATGTGATCAGCCGATCGGAGGCGGTATCTACGGCGATACGCAGAGGGTTAGTACGAAGCAATGATTGATGAGGAAGATACGGCCGGGCTGGCAGCAGACAATGATGCTTTAAGACAATCGTTGTCCAGTCTGACCAATGCGGAGGAATTGTGGCCGTTCGTAGTCGGCGTGCTGACGGAATCGGCTCAGGCAATCGGGGCGCCGGCCGCTGCAATGTTTCTGATGGATGATCGGTCAAAGCGAATGAGGACCGCGATTGTATTGGAGGAGGGCAAGCCCGTTGATTTCTTTAAGGAAGACCGGTTCACCGAATTGCGCGAGCCATTCGCAGTGGAGCATTCAGCGACTTGGCAGGAGCTGCTGACCGGTAAGACTTACCAGTGGCGCGATTTGACCGACGAACCCAAGCTCTCGTTTAGATGGTTCATTCCTTGGTGTCGCCGGCTTGATTTGAAGGGTGGGCTGACTATCGCGTTAAATTTTAATGCCCGACCAATCGGTCTTGCCGTCTTCGGCTGTCGGAAATCAGAACCGCCTCCTTACAGCCGGTTGGAGTTTCTCAAGAATTTAATGCATCAAGCCGCCTTAGCCGTTGCACTGTTGCGGATCAGTCATCGAGCTCGGGATGCAGAAATGGCCAGCGAAGAGGTGCGAGCGGCCGGCGAGGTGCACGAACACGTGGCCCAAGCGTTAGCCGCTATCTCCATGCATTTGGCGGGGGCCCAATCTTGTTTAAAGTCAGACCCGGATAAGACCGCCAGAGCGATTGAACGGGCACGAGACTTGGCCAGGCTGGGGCTTACACTGGTTCGACGCACGACGCTAGTATTGCGGCGTGGTCACTCGAGTCGAACTGCTCCGTCGCAAGGCATAGTCGATACGATACGTGATGCTGCCAGGCAAAGCGGGTTGATATGCGATTTTCGAGAAATTGGCCAAATTCCGCAAACCATCGGCACAGAGACCGAAAAGGGACTCTTGCAAATCTCGAGGGAAGCGCTCAACAACGCGCTGCGGCATGGTCAACCTCAGAAATTAGAAGCGGTTCTCACGTGGTACGCTGACCACGTAAAACTTGAGATTGTCGATGACGGCGGCGGCTTCGATCTAGAGAAGTCGGAACAAGATACTGAAGGGTATGGCATTAAAGGAATGCGGGAATGCGCTAACCGACAGGGCGGCACGTTGGAAATTGTGAGTCTGCCCGGACAAGGGACCCGCGTCTGCGTGTGTTTTCCCATCTTGAATGTCTAGCTGCCAGCAAAATCTCTACGCTGGGTGAAGGCATCCCTCGTTTTTGCGCGGGGAAAGGCCGGTGAGAATCGCGGGCTGTTGAATACCAATGACTAGACGCGAGAAAGGTGCTAACAATCTGGAAACAGACTCCACCCAGTGACTAAAGGAAAACCCCTGCTTTTCAAAGGTTTTCTCTCCATCAGTGCTTGGGTGCTTTACCTTTGGGTGTTTTGCCCTTCCCTCCTGGGGCTAAACCCGGTTAGACCGATGGCCCAGTGCCGGATGGTCATGTGGAATCAGCAGAATGGTCTCTTGGAAGATTCCATTCTTGCACTTGCCCAAAGTCCGGACGGATTCCTCTGGATCGCCAGCGAAGAAGGACTGGTAAGATTTGATGGAGCGGAGTTTTTCGTGCCCGGCGAATTTCAGGAAAAACCATTCATGCGGCGCACATCGCAGTGTTTGTGGGTCAATGCGGCCGGCGAACTCTGGATGGGCTCCTATGCGGGAGTCTATCGTCGCGTTCATAAAGGCACGTTTCGGTACTTCAATGAGAAGGATGGACTACCGCGAACGATCGTTTCGGCGATTGCAGGGGACGAGCAAGGAACAATTTGGGTCGGAACATACCAGGGAGGCTTGCTCCGACAGAGCGATGACCGATTTATCGAGTACCCGCCGGCTCAGGTGTTGCGGCAGCAGGCGATCAACCGGATTTGCTGTGCGAAATCTGGCGATCTTTGGGTAGCTGCGTCAGGTGGCCTCTATCGCGTTAATAAGGCAAGCGGCACAATTCGCCTGATCGACGCCAAGGCTGGCCTGACGGGTTTGTGCACGGGTGCTGTTACCATCGACCTGTTCGATCGAGTATGGGTCGCGACAAACCAGGGGCTGTTCTGTATCGAGGATGACACCGTTTCCTCCGTGCGGTTACCCCAGAGCGACAACAGCGAGATCACGGCACTTTTTACCGATAGCCATGGTATGATCTGGGCCGGTTCCAGGGACGGTGGCATCTGGCGCTTACTGCCCGACCCAAAGATTGGAGAACCGGAATTTCGGCCACTTCTTTCGCTCACGGCAGGGCGAAAGACCACCGTAGTTTCCGCGTTTTGCGAGGATGATGAGGGCGATATCTGGATCGGATCGGATGCCGGCCTATTTCGAATTTCTGATACTCGCTTCACGCTTTTCAACTCGAACCAAGGTTTACCCAGCGACGTTGTTTATTCGGTGCTTGCTTCCCGGTCTGGAAAGATTTGGATAGGCACCGATTTCGGGCTGGCATTTTTGATCGGACCTGCTGCCACTCAAGCGGCGCTAGTGCCGCGGGTTTCGCCAATTTTGTCGGAGCAGGTGGCAGCAATGTACGAAGATGCGCAGAACGTACTATGGGTCGGCACCTCTAACGGCTCTCTCCAGTTATTCAGCGAGGCCCCGTTTTCCGCTGCGTCGGAACCAATTCGATTCGGCGCCGGTGGCCAAGTCAGCGCCATCTGCGGGACTCAGTCCGGTGACGTATTGGTGGGGACTGGTGGTAGCGGTCTCTACCGGTTTCACGACGGCAAGTTGGTCCAAAAATTCACTGAGCGAGAAGGAATCACGGCCAATATCGTGCATGCGATCGTGCGTGGCCCCAATGATACCCTTTGGATCGCTCCTGGCCGTGGCTTATTGAAGTATGTAGATGGGAAGCTTCAGGACGCGCTACCAAACGATAGTCCGGTCCGGAATCGGCAGCTCGTGTCTTTGCTCGCCGATCCTGACGGGACGCTGTGGGTCGGAACCTTCGTGGAAGGATTGGCCAGGCTTCGAAACGGATCCGCCAGCCGTCTATGTACTACAAGTAACGGCCTGTTCAGCGATGAATTTTTCACCGTGCTCAAGGACGACAAAGATAATATCTGGGCAAGCAGTAATCGGGGAATCTTTGCAACCCCAATCAAAGAGCTGAACGAGTTTTTCGATGGAAAACGGTCGATGGTCAATTGCCGTCGCTTCACGGCAGCAGATGGCCTGGCCACAGCGGAGTGTACTGGCGGTAATTCTAATACGAGCTGCCAAACAAATGACGGCCGGCTCTGGTTCGCGACGGTTGGGGGGCTGGTAGTTGCATCCAAGGAAACCCTGATAGCCAGTTCGCGAGCACCGCCAATCGCGCTGGAGCGGCTAATCGCTAACCTCACACGATATATTCCATTGCGTCCGGGCGAATCGCCAACAGTGCTTTCCCCGGATATTCATAGCATCGAAATTCATTATGCCGGGCTCAGTCTCTCCGCGCCGGAGAACCTTCAATACCGATATAAGCTCGAAGGCTTTGACCCTGGTTGGGTCAATGCAGGTACCCGGCGTGTAGCCTACTACACCAATTTGCCGCCGGGCGATTACCGTTTCCGGGTGAGTGCTTGCAATCGGGATGGAATCTGGCCTGCCGAGGACGTTGCCGCTGCCACCGAACTTATTGTCCAACCGCATTACTATCAAACCTGGTGGTTCTATTCGCTTTGCTTCGTTCTAATCGGCCTAGCGATTTGGGGCCTGTACCGGTGGCGTCTGGCTCAAATTCTTCAAGAACGCGCACGGCTCGCACGCGATCTGCATGACACCCTAGCGCAAGGTTTGGTCGGTATTCTATGGCAGGCCGAACGAGCGATTAACGTAGAACGCAAAAAAGAGGGAAGTGAAACTGTGCAAATTCTAGAAGGAATGCGTACGCTTGCTCGGGAAACTTTGACGGAAGCACGGTCCGCACTGAGAGCATTGCGCGCCGGCGTCCTCTCCGAGTCCAGTTCACTGACAAATGTCCTCGAAAAAGTGGCTAGGAAGGCCACCTCTGCAAGAACATTAAGAACGGAAGTTCGGGTTCAGGGACGACCCTTTCGGTTGCGCTCGAATTGGGAGCAAGCGCTGGTTAGGATCACTCAGGAAGCGATAGCTAACTCTCTCAAGCACGCCAATGCATACCAGTTCGAAATCGTGCTCCAGTTTGAAGAGAAAGGACTTACCCTGCAACTACTGGATGATGGGGTTGGCTTTGTCAAAGCTGCTGAGAACACCGGCGAAGTTACGGCGACCTCCTCCGGCCTAGGTATACCAGGTATGGAAGAACGCTGTAGAGCATTGGGTGGGAAACTCCACATTCTCAGTCAACCCGGAAAGGGAACCGCAATTCAAGTCATTGCGCCCGCATCCACGTGCCGCCGCCGCTGGTTTTGGTAACATCGGCCGACAGACTCCCCAACCTGCCCTTTCAAAGCGGTTCCTTTTAAGACTTACCTCTGAAGAGGTAGATGCCTCCCCCTCTTCTGTCAGAGGGCACAAGTTCCGTTCGGGACACCTAATCTCCTGTCTTACGCAGCCTGGTAATGGCTCGGCGAGCACGGAATTGTTTTCATAAGAAAATTAGCAAGCCAAATATGAATCCCTATCTTCCTGCAGCAAAACCAAGCCGCCATGTGTTTAGGGTGCTCCGAAAGACAACATCGACTCCTCCGATTCTGGAATCGGACTCGCGCTGGATCGCGTTGTCTCGATTTAATCTTTGGACCGGCCTCGAATACACCGCGGTTCTCGTCCTGCTAGGCGCAGTGGCTGCGTCGCTCTCCCTTTGTTCCACCGCATTTGTTTGGTGATAACAGCAGAGCGTCACCAATCACTCCAAAAACCCACCAAACTAACCAACAACCGATATGGAACCCGTTTTAACTCTAACTTACTACGCACAATTGCGAGAGCAAATGCACTCGTGGATAAGCTGGTCGGCTGAGGCAGATCCAGCAGCTGTCCTGGTCCGAACTCCAACACACCTTCTTTGCGTCCAGGGGACGCCACACGGCTCGGCCAAGGCGACTGTCCAAACCGCGGCGGCCGGCGGACACAGTCAGTCTCCAGAGGTGACGGACTTGGATGAGGCCTTCGAGGCAATGACGGAAAAAATTGACTTCCATTGGCCTAAGTTCTCACGGGTCCATCGAATCAAAGCCGGACTTATCGAATCCGTGCTAGGCCTACTGCTTTTCCTCGGTTTGATACTGCTGATGGAGGGCCTTTGGCACTAAGGCGTGAATAAAGCACGGCAACTTGAGTGCCAGGGCAACGCGGATGCCAGCCCACCACGTGGGTTAGCCAAAGGGCGGCAACTTGCTGATCCAGAAGATGACACACCGGATTATCATCTGTATCAAGCGCTCACTGACGCGGCTAAAGAAATGGTAATTGATTGGCCGGAGTCTTTTGGTTGGAAGCGCAGCAAAGCACACATCACTGAAAGCGCTCTTGTCTGTCTAGTGTTCGCCACCCTAATCGGCTTTGCCATCGTGTCCTGGGAGGGCCTCGGCTACATCTGTCGCGTTATCTCCTTCCATTGATTTAATTGCCGGTTAGCTGAGTTCCCTCGAAAGAGGTAGTACTCGCTCTGTCTAAGCCAATCCCGTCGCTCCCTCATCCGCGTCAGCGAATTTCCGGTCTTATGGAGTCTGGCAGCGCTTGAGAGAAAGGCCGACCCTGACCAAGAACCAATCAAACTATATATATGACACCAAAGTTAAATTCCAGTTCGGCTGGCAGCGCGTTCGCTATCGATGCACTGCCGGCGATCGTCGCCCTACAAGACGAAAATCAAAAGGACGTAAATCGGGCAAAAACCTTTCTCCGCCTCGCGCGATTGGTCAAGCCTACAACAGGATTGTTCGAGGGACTAGCTGGTGTTCTCGCCGTATTTTACTTGCTGGCTGTGGTCGCATTAAGCGGAGCCTTGCTCTTTTTCACCTTCAGCCGATGACCCCGGAGGGCCGCACATTCATGAGCGCCCACCGAAAAGTCGAATAGCGGGTGTTCACAGATTTTTGGTGGCGGAAGCTAGATTGCTAACTAATAAATATGCATAGGAAATCCAACGCAGATATAAAGCATGGTGGGCATTACCAAGTGCTTCGGGCATTCGGTCACGAGGCTCATGTGTTAGTCAGTTCCGAGCAAACTGGAGGAGCGTCTTGTATTCTGCGGATGTTCGCATCGCCTGGCTACGACGTGCCTCAACACACCCATCATTTTGAAGACGAAATCTTCATTGTCGAATCAGGTGAACTAGAAGTAAATCGGGGCGGCGAAATCATTCGCGCGCGAGTCGGCGGTGCCGTCTTCCTGCCGAAGAATATCCCACATGCACCGAAAGTAGTCGGCAGTCAGCGCGCGCAGGTCCTAGTGATCTGCATACCGGGCGGATTCGATAACTACTTCGCCGCCTGTGCAGAAGAATGGAGAAAACCCGAACCGAACTTCCAATATCTAGATGATGTCGCGGCCAGATTTGGCCAGGAATTTCTGCGATCGGCTTAGCCCGGACCGAACACCGCTCATGCATTATGACTCGACTTCCGTACGCCACTCTGCAGCAAGTCGCAGAAACTATTCGCCCGACTGATTTACTTTAAAACACGCGACAACAATGCGTTTTCCACTTAGCATACGCACCGGCCGTTGGGGCCCGCTCCTTCGAGTCGTTCTTGCGCTGCTTACCGAGACAGAGCTCGACCCCAAGCTCCGAGAACTGGTGATCCTCCGAGTTCCCACTTTTGTGATGGGCGATACGCATGGGTTTAGCAAGTTGCAATCGCACAAACGACCGGTGTAGGCGACACACAGATAGCAGCACTGGAGCGAGGCGACTTGCCAACTAACCTGTTCAATAATCGGGAGCACGCCGCGTTCGCTTTGGCGGATGAAGTGTCGGACACAGCGCGCCCCGGCGACGGCACACTCGCAGCAGCAAGCGAGCTGTTTTCGCACTTGAGATGGTCGAATTGCTGTCATTAGACGGCTTTTTAAATGATTTGTGGCTTGATGACAGCTTTTCGACGTTGAGGTTGAGGCGCCATTCGGGCGGATCCTCGCGGCCCCATTTGCTATCAGATCTACAGAAGCATTTACACCTGAATGCAGAAAAGATGTGACGAATTTGAACGCCTCTCTACGGCAAGCCCGAAGAACTTCGTCGTCTTGTTGTGGTCTTTCAGACCGCCAGTCATACCTACCTACGCTGTCAGCATGACACCTGTCGAACCGCGTGCATGCCGCCGGCGACGTTACTCAACCGTTCGAATCCTTCCGCTTTAAGAAGGCTGACCGCGATCGAACTGCGATATCCAGCGCTGCATAGGACGGTCAGATGCGCCTCTCTGGAAAGTTCACCGATGCGCCGGATCAGCTGTGGCAAAGGAATATTGATCGAATCTTCCAGACGGTCTTCACTCCATTCCGAGGCGGTTCGCACGTCCAGGATAACCGGGCGTTGCGGCGTCTCCAGCGAGGCGAGAAAATCTTGAGCTTTCGTTTGGGGAATCTCTTCGGTCTCGTCAAGATCATCAGCGGTGACAAAGCCCACAACCTGATCGAACCCAATGCGCGCCAGTTCAAACCGAGCCTGCCGGGCATCGGTCTCGAACTCAACCACCAGTGCGATTGGCGAATCCAGGTTAACAAAAAAGCCGGACCAGACCGCGAATAAGGGATTTGCTATTCCAATATTCAGGCTACCCGCCGCATGTCTGTTGCCGAAAAGCACCCCAGGACGCACATCTAAGATGGTAACGCCTTTTTGCTGCAACGCTTTGAACTCGGAAAGCCGCAGATAAGGCAACGCAGGAAAATCTGATACGAACGGCGCGCCCCGCAAATTGATCGCGACTGATCGCGTAAAATAGGAAGGGCGCTCAGGCAGATTGGCCATTATCGCCTCGACGAAGCACGCTCGGTCAGTAAACTGAAGTGCCCAGTTGGTTTCTGCCTCTTGTCCGATTGTGGTGACTGGCGCCAAAGAAATCTGCCTCCCGCATAGAGATCCGGCGCCGTGGCCGGGGTAAACTTTCAGCTCTGGAGGTAGCCGAAGCAGCTTCTGAAAAAGCGAATCATACAGCATGGAAGCGAGTTCTCGCGTACCGACTTCCTGGTCACGCAGATCCGGTCTTCCCACATCACCGGCAAAAAGCGTGTCACCAGAAAAAAGAGCCACGGGAAGGCCAGATTCGAAAAGGCAAAGACAGATGCTATCTGGCGA
>JAFAZK010000112.1 GCA_019239825.1 Verrucomicrobiota bacterium
GGCCTACCATGCCGCCGAGCGATAGGCCGAGGAAATGCGCGCGACTGATTTTCAACGCGTAGAGCAATCCGACCGCATCGCGACCCAGCCGCTCCCACTGAGTAAATGGCCGCTAGGCACATCCGAACTACCGTGTCCGCGGCTATCCTATCGCAGCACGCGGAACTGTTGACTCAAAGCCTCGATTTGCACATCCCACATGGTGAGACCGGTGCCGATCGAATTCGACAGCATAAGAACCGGCTTCTCTGCGGTTCCATCAAATCGTTAGGTCAGACGGCAACCGTCACCGGTGGTAACAGCTAGTTCGTTCATAGTTAAAAACGAACTCGTTGAAGTGGCCCATAAATTCTAATCGAAAGAATCGAACTCCGTGATAGACATGGTTTTTTTGTGGCCACCTCTGCCGCCCTAAGCTTCATTCGCGCGGCTAAGCAACCCGTCGCGCGAGGTGCAGAGTCGTCTGGCACAAGTTGTCAGTATGCCGTTGGAAATTCGATGTTCGTGACTCGGGAGGCCACGTGTATCTGGGAATAGCCCCGCTGCTGGATTAAATTTTAATTTGGGGGAAAGATTATAAGAGTGGCGACTTTTTCAGGTAGAACGTACCTAACTTCCCTTCTGAGTTACGTTGGTCGAACCACTTCACAATCTTCCCCCCAGGAAAGGATCCAAGGGAAGCGTTGCGCAGTTGTTTCACAGATCACTGGCGAGCGGGACATTGATGCTGTCATTTCTCCAGCCGAAAAACAGGATTGGATAAAGGACCCTGGCGGCTTTAATAGAGCGGATCGGAGCGCCCCGAAACGACTGTCAGATTCTGCTGACAAAATGTACTGCACTGGTTGCGAAAGTTCGAAGCTCACTCGACTTCTACTGATTTTCTGGGGTTCGGCTGTCGTTCGGGGCTCCGGGTGTTTGCGGTGGCAATGGGTCTTGTCTTCGCCACGGACACTGCCCTTGCCAGGGACCTCTCTCACCGCCGCCACGGGGGCGATTCCACCCGGGCATCCGCCGTCTTTCGGCATCAACAAGCGCCACTCTTTGAGCGGGTGTGAGCACCGCATTTATCTTCGCCCGATGCAGTGCCATCTGAACCACCTTTGTGCTGAGTGCATTCGCCAGGTTGGTCGCTTTTGTCTGAATGTCTGCGATGTTTTCCGGGTTGGCCAACAGAGCCGCATCCAACGATTCTCTGGCAATTCTGACTTGGGCCCAGGCGGAACGAAGGCCATCCCGATCGGCGTCATCGATCTGCTTCAGCTTGGCCTTTTCGTCATCGGTTAGTTGAAGCCCTTCCAAAAAGCAGGTTCGCATCGACTTCTGAGCCGGTTCAAGCGCGGTTTTCCCTTGATCTGTGAGGTTTGGACTAGCGCTCTGCGCGAACAAATGCGCCGCGTATGCCGATGCCAAGAGGGTTATCGCAATTTTCTTCATAGAGTTTTTGTTATAAAGATTGTCAGATTTCGAGAGGTATCAGCGATTAAGACGTGCCGACTCGCAGCGGTGTTACTGGAGGCCTTCGCAGAAGGTCGGTGATCGTCTGGATTTCCTGGCTGTTTATCCCTTGGGAGGCAATTGGCGAGCCACAGATTAGGAAAAAGCCTGAACCTTCCGCATCGCGCCCACGGGCTTTGCTTCGCATCTGACCCGCAATCTCCCACTCTCCTAAAACGGGCACGGTCGGATCGAAATCGTCCCGCGGCATTCGTCGAGCAGATCATCGAATGTCAAAAGGGTGTAGCGCTCGTCGTCGTGATGCCACAAGCTCATCAGGTAGGGGGCAAAATCCTTGCCCTGCGTCACTGGTTTTTTCCCGACACAGATGCAGACGTGGCTCATGCCATCGACGAATACCAGGTCGCCCTTCTTTGGCCTGTCTTCGCCGCGCTTAATGTTGACGGCTTCATCACCCTTCAGATAGCGGTACATCTTGGTGATATAAACCTCGTAAGCGGAAATGGATTTTGCTTGAATGTCCGAAGGTGGCCTGTTGCGCGCCAAGCCAAGGCGACTGTCCTCGCCCATGGCGATTTGCCCCTGATTGCTGGCGTCGCCGAACAGGCCCCGCGCCACCCCGCGCGACATCAGATTTGCCTTGCATGCCGTGTAAAACACCGACTCCCAGCAGTTCATGCGCACTTCGGGAAGGCCGTCCAGGTCCATGCCCTGGAGCCACAGGGCAAACTGGTTGACGCCCCTTCCCGACTTGGGATGCGCTTCCGTCGAGACGCCGAGAAAGGCTTCCTGTCCCCGCTCCAACCAGCGAATCTTGTGCCTCAGAGCAATGGCCGCTTCGGCCAGTTTTCTGCCGTTGGCCTTGATTTCGGAAGAGCGTAACCGGGCGATCTCCGCCCGCTCCGACGATGCGGCCGTCTGATGAAGGTCCGTCGATTGTTTGAGCTCCAACGCTGAAAGCGTGTGGTTTGGTGCGTCCAGGGAGAAGGCGTTGATGGTAGCCGGCGGCACGACGCCTTCCTCCTTGAGCCACCCGATGATGTTCTGCTTTAATTCGGCCGCGCACGGAGTCCCGTTCTTCTGAAGGGCAAACGCTAGCTTTTGCAGCATTAACATTACGTCGACCTCGTTGTCGCTCACGCTGAGCGCCTGACCGTAGGCATTCAGCAGCTTGGCGATCGAGGGCGGCCATGGTTTTGCCAATTTCTCACCGGGCCAGCCGCAGGCATGAGCCCCCAGCCAACGCTCCAGTAACTCGGCGGTGAACATGGGCTCATCTCCTCTCTCTGTGTGGGCGAGGGTAAGAAGCCCGACGTCCCCATCGCCAGTCTTTTTACAGGTTCCGCCGCAGGTTCTCTGAAGGTATGAATGGGCCGCGCCGCGCTAACGATTCACTCCGCATCGCCTTTGAGAATCTCAAAGAGTTAGGGCGCTCGAAGAGTTTGGGCATTTGTGGATCAGCCGAAGCTTTGCCGGTAACTGCAGAGAGAAAAAGCCGCCCGGGCCGGATTAAAATTGTAAGGTAGGACCCAAAGGCAATGGATTAGTGAGTTCTAACATTCGTCGCTGGGGCTCTTTCTGCGCCACGTTAGCCCGCCCGGTTTTTCGTGCCGGCAAGCTACTACCGGCTCCCTAGTCCTAGCTTACAAGGGCCCAAAGTGACGCGTATCTTATTTTTTCCATAGAAAGAATAATTTCCATCTTGTCAGAACGTACCCGAGGCGGGTAAAACCTCACGAGACCGAATGGACTACCTCGCCCAAACGCCGGTGGGCCGTTTAACCTGGGGACATGTTCAGCCAAGGCACTTGCCAAGACCAGAGCGAAAGCTGTCATCCGGTTTGTTTCGGATGGCCTCGGAGTGCCCGAATTTGACCTCTGCAGGGTGTTTTACGACGCGACTTAACAACATGCATTAACTCAGTAGACTCATAGGAGGCGGCGAGCGATGTCAAATCCAATACTCTACGTGCTCCCGGAATGTCACATTAACGAGGAAGACGTAGCGAAACTTGAAACCTTACAAACTCTAGCGGCTTTGGGCGCAATTAACGTGCTGTTGGAAGGCGTTTACTTTCATGACACGGACTGCCGATCCGGTAATCAGTACGGCATCGAGGACGAATTGCAGTATGATGCAGCTGGCCTGATAGTGAAGCATACCCGTAGGATTAGGGATATTGAGGGGTTAGGAAAGATTGTTTGGGATGCGGACACTAACAAAAAGGTAACGGATGCGCGTCAAGCGGCGCATAAAGAACTAGGAGAATTAGCAGATACGAAACGTTTCAAGAAGCTTGGAGAAGGAAAAACAGTAAGAACAGAAATAGAGAATTATATCGAGAACTATCCGGCACAGTCAGTCATGAAGATTCATGAAAAGCATCTTTTGTACAAAAGGAACCATAAAATAGCGAATAATATACGGCAGGCTGTGCAATTGGTCTTGCGTGACTCTAGTAAGCCGCGAGTTTTCGCCCTTTCGATCGGCGCTGCTCACGTCTCCGTCACACCGGAAATGCGTTATTTCGAAGACTTTCCCCTCAGGAAAGACTTGGAGACTATCCTTGGGCAGACTATTAACGCAACGACAGAGGATCGAACGACTGAGATAGTGGAAGTAAAGTATGGAAAGGTGAGCGTCAGCGAGATTGCCAGCAAAGCGCTAGAACTAAGCGGCCACCTTCCCTTTTGGGAAAGATTGCAAGTCAAATTAAGTTTAAGAACTTATCTGGCTTTTAAACCTCCGCCCAAGACGCCGGAAAGGTCTCCTAAACGTACCTAGAGAGACTCCTAACTCGACCTTTTCGGAAGATGGTAAGAATCGCCAGCCACATCGCCCGTCTCGCTCTGATACGTCTTTACCCGCCGTGTGCAAGAAGATGCCCCAGACTGATGGCCCCCGTCCATCATTTTGTGCGCCTCCTTCAATCTGATATGCAGCGGTCGCGCAACCCCAGAGAAATCCCTTCGGATAGTTGAGGCTTGCAGCCTTCGGTTGACTAAACGCACTTTTTTGAAACGACGTTCCCGGCGTAGGCAACCCCGGCAGCGGCTATGAAGGCCCTACGTTGACGTCGAAAACACGCTGGGCTGGCGTTTTGGAAATATTGAGAGGAACGGAGAACCTAACCAGACCTCTGCCCGCCAAATCTGGCACAAGGAAGTTTAAGCAATCAATCCCCTAGCTTCGCCACAAAATTCTCCTTTTCTCTGCAACCATCATGCAAGCGAAGCGTCTGAGAGCGTATAACTGGTATGAAGTGGTTCGCCGTACCAAACCGGAAACACGTGCGACTTTCAGCACCTGGTTCGATGTTTTGGCAGATTGTGTTTTTGGTAGCAGTCGCAGAAGCCCTGCTCTGTGTGCTGCCGATTGAACTAGCGGGTGCAATCGCTTCGATACGCGTCTTGCTCTTCGGAAGTTGACGCGCTGCCGCCTTTCGCGCTTATAGTTTGTGCAAGCCATTTGCTCGATCGTAGCTAATAGTTGAGAATCGTATCGCTGCTGTCCGCGTGGCGTTAGACCGGATTTCTATCCCCGGAGGCTTTTCGGGAAACAGCGCCGATTCGATCAAGACCTGAAGCACGCCCCTCCTGCGGCTTCTGACAGGCCCGTATTAGTACGCGGAACACCGCATCGATTCAGCCCATCTGGTTATGCCAAAAAGCCAAGGGCACGGTAGCGGCTGCCTCATCAAACGGTTTCTAGAGCGTATCTTCCTTCGACTTCAGGCACCTCCCGCTCATCCTTTCCCAAATGCAAATCGACAAACTCGAGCAACTCGTTAGGGGAAAAGGGCTTTCTTAGCAGCGGCCTGTCCCTCTCCATTCCCGTTGCAAACTTATCCCTCTCTAGGAGCGATCCCGTCATAAACGACACAGGGAGGTTTCGGTATTTTTGGCGAATCTTGTTCGCCAAAACAATCCCGTCGATCGGTCCCGGCATGACAATATCGGTTAGCACCAGGTCAACGCGCGTTCGGCCCTGCTCGATAAAGCCCCACGCGTCATCTCCACTCCGGCTTGGGATGACGGCGTAGTTGGCATATTTGAGAACGCGCCGGATTAACTCCAGAATCCCGGGCTCGTCATCTACGACGAGGATGGTACCGCCAGCACTTTGGCTTGCGATAGGAGCGATGACCTCATGCAATCTGTTTTTGTTCCCAACCGTGTGTGTCATAAACGACCTCTGATTCGATGAAAGCGGATAGGCAGGCAAGCTCGTCAAAAGGCTCATAATGTCACTTAAGAGTAACCATTTTAAGCGCTCCAGTTTCACCTTGGCTAAAGATCGATCGGACTTGTTACGTGGCCTGTTATCCGCATTCCGCAGAGGCCGGAATCGAATTCGTCGATCTTTCTGCCTTGCATTGACGAGATGAGAAGCCCTCGATAGTCGTCTCAACGAAAAGGCAGCTGGCTGAATCAATCGAGCGTGCAGCCAATACAGGTTCCCGCACCTGCGCTCGGCCAGCCTTGGGAGAGACGCAGACCGGTCGTGTACTTGACAATGCATTCGTGGACAAACCTGAGCTTTTTGATCGCAACGGACGACAACACAAACGGATAAGCATCTGGCAGACCCAAGGAACGATTCAGATTGTTCAGCAAGTAGCTCAAAGGAAGCCAGGCATTCAACATCTGTTCGAATGTCTCAGATCCTGTGATGGCGAGCGAAGGCTTGTCTGGCTCAGGCAGACCGAATAAAGCCCTCGCACCAGCGGCGGTCTCTAGAGCGTCCGTCATGTGGAGATAATGGGCCCAGCTTTCGGCCCAGTCTTCCCATGGATGCGAGCTGGCATAAGCGGAAATAAATTCCTCATCCCAGGCTTCTCGAGCTCCGTTTTGATAATAGGTTGTTAACGCCCCAGAGTAGTCAGAGCGCTCATCCGAGAAGACGGATCTGAATTTGCAAAGGCTTTCATCGTCTCGGAAGAATCTGTCCCAGTAATAGTGAGCGATCTCGTGACGGAAATGGCCTAGAATTGTTCGATAGGGTTCACCGAGCGCGAGGCGGCGGCGCTCACGTTCAGCGTCATCTGCTTCTCCCAAATTGATTGTAATCACTCCGCCGGCATGCCCGGTAATTACCGAAGTGCCGGGTACGTCCGCTTTGAATTCGTAGCTCACACCATAGAGGCTATCCTCGCTTTTGCTGATCACCGGTAACTCAAGATTGAGCAAGGTATAGTTCAGTCGCCTTTTGGCTGCCTCGAATTTCGCCCAGGCGGTCCGATTGCCCACGACGCTTAGGTCCGGGATGATTCGGTTAAGACGACAGGAAATACAATAGAGATTTGGGTCATCTGCCGGGACCGCCCAATTACAAACGTCATGCTTCCTGTAGTTCAGGCAGGGCCGGTATTCTAGCCCTCTCCCTGACTGCCAGAGGTCAGTTCCGCTGGATCGAACTGAGGCGATTAATCCAGTGTCGGGAAGATAGGCCAGCGCTGCGCCGCAATTCAGGCATTTCGTATTTTCGAAGTAGACCACACATCCACAGACATCACAGGCGAACGGCTTCATCTCACTCTGGTTTCGCAGACGATAGGGATTGCGACCGCTTTCATCCGGCCAAATCTGAACTGCCCACCGATATATAGGTATGCCAGCTACCTCAAAAAAACGGCGAATGGCGGCCGGCGCCGCGCTAGCAGCGAAACGGGGGAAACGCTTGGCCAGAGACAACGATCCGATGATTGAATCGATCATTACGGCCGAGTTTTTTCACACCGGGCTGTAACGTTACCATGGCGGTTACGTCCCTAAATTATAAGAGCCTTAAACAGAATAAACCATGGATGAATTGGAAATTCTCATCCTTCTGAGCAATGGGCAACGGCACACCGTCGGCGAACTGGTCGAGGGACGCAAGATCACCGGCATTGAGTTAATGATAATTGCTCAAGAGATGAAGCACAAAGGCTGGATTGAATTTGCCAGAGAAGCAGAAGAGCCATGGCTTCAGATGCTTCCGCTGGGAGAGCAAGCAGTGGCGGCACACCGCGCAGTGGCCAAGTCTGAGATCGACCTGGATAGTTAAGCGAATCGGGCGTAAGAGACCCATTTTAGAGCAAGTATTTACAACTGAAGCAAGAGATCCAGAACGTTGGATGCGTCTTCATAGGTCCATCGCGAATCAGCAAGACTTCTACGTCGAGGAAGAGTTCTAGACCATCCCAAATCGCAAAGCCGATATTCTCCATCTTCCCGCGCGTCTGTATTGAAATCAATCAGGCAGCTCGTCTTGCGAGAATCCTCTCGCCGAAAGAGAATCGCCTACTTTGAATGGCGGTTTTCCGTCACCGTGGAGTAAGAACTCGTGTGTCCCCGGCGCTACCTCTGACAAGTTGGTCGCCTGGACTCCACCGGGAAGGTCGAATAGCTCGACGTAGACTATGTTCTCCGGTACAACGACTTCGGCTCGAGCCGAGAATCTGTTACTGAAGTCCAGCTGAATCTTACTGACTTTGGCAGGGAGAGGTATCATTGTGGCAAAGAGTGAACTCTTACTTGCTCGATACGCTAACCAGGTAGCCACAGGAGTTAACATTTTTTGGCCGGGCTAAAAATTAGCTAGGAAGCCACGCGTTTCTATATAA
Source organism: Verrucomicrobiota bacterium (assembly GCA_019239825.1). Classification (GTDB taxonomy): domain Bacteria; phylum Verrucomicrobiota; class Verrucomicrobiia; order Chthoniobacterales; family JAFAMB01; genus JAFAVN01. Next base: position 8,067 of record JAFAZK010000112.1, read on the forward strand.
AAGTCCACGAACTTCCCAGAGGTACCCTGGGTACCCAGAAGGCTATAGGCGTTTTTTTAACCAGGGTTAGCCGCCGCGCGACGCCGAGTAAGCACTTGTCGCGCCCAGCCTAAATCTTCCAAGCTCGACACCCACAGCCTAGGTCATAACTCGCCGGCCCGAGGTTCGTCGGAAGAATACCCGTGTACCGGCTGGCTTCCCTATGCCCAATAGTTCCGCCCACCACTTCCGCTGAATACCGATGCTCAAGAGCTTTTAGCGCGGTAGCCATAGCCAAAGCCTCACGGTCAACTTCCTGCCAAATTTCAGGACAATGCTCTTGGCAAAGCTCCACCAAAAACTTCTCGACCAGTCTCGGATTGCGCGCCATTCGCTCGTCTCGGGTAAGGTTCACGGAATAAAAGAGACGGGCCATATATCAGTACTCCTCATATTGCACATCAATCTCGAGCTGCTCTGCTGCCTTTTGTCTGAATGCTTCTCCATCATCATCTGGAAGCACTTTTTGGAAGTGCGCCGCCAAATAGAAATCATCATTCTTCTCTAAGCTGAAATTCCCTTTGCCATCCCAAAACACCGGCTGACCCTCTGGCGTCACTAGAATGTTCATGGTGAATCAATTGAAGTTCGAGGCAATCGACTGAAACGGATGCCTGGAAACCGAGTTGCTAAGTTCCCCACCTTAGAAGCAGGTCCATGAGGACAATTGACGGCTCAAGCCCTGGGCCCAAAATCCTTGAATCGGCTAGAGATCAATCACCATAATCCGACCGCAAATCAAATCGCGCGTTCAACCGCGTTCAACAATTGATCCGGCGTAAACGGCTTTCTTAGAATGCCCTGGAAATCGGCGTCTATTATCTCTGGATCCAATACGTATGCAGTTATCGCTATAACCGGAACGCCGCCACCATCATCTGTGCTGAGGTTCCGAATATCCATTAAAAGATCAAGCCCTGTCCTGCTAGGCATTCGGATATCGGTCACCACTAGATCCGGGTGAACTGCTCGAAGTGACATCAATCCCTCGAAGGCGTCTCTCGCAGTGAAGACCTGCGCGCCCCGCTCAGCCAGAAAGCGCGCCGCTAACAGCCGAATATCGGAATGATCTTCTACAATAAGAATCCTAATTCCGTCCAAAGATCGATGCCGCGGTTCCACGGGAAAGTCTCGCAATACGTGACTCCGTTCGAATAAACGGAGCCAACTGGATCTCTGAGTTTTCGGAATCTGGATAATCACTAGCTACTGACCTGTTTTAAGGCGGATGGGTCTCGACCGATCATGCCGGAAAAGCCTAGTCTTTAGCTAAATCGGGGCTTTGGGGGTATCAGCTATTCGGAGTAATCACCGCGCGACAGCCGCAATCAAGGGTACTCCATCCGAAAAAGTCGGAAGCTGCTACTCCATCAAGCGATTCCGCGAAGAAATAGCCTGGCTCCTCCGATTTCGGGAAGTGGCGTTTGATCGCTTTTCTGGCAACATCGCACGCCGCCACTTTGGGATCGCCTGCGATCAAATCAGCATGGAGATCGCAGACCAGCTCAACAACCAGGCCGTTCGAGGTAAGCGAGTTTTGGGTACTTGCCTCGTCGGCCCCAACCGTGACCCGATAAAGCATCTCAACCATTCAGATGGGTCACCGCTTTTGTTGATTGCTTGCAGTCACAATGAATCAAAAAAGATCCCGGCGGACCGCTATCCACTCACCGGTGGGACGTCAATCCCCAGTGCATCAGCCAAATCCAGCAAATGATCCTGCTCTTGCGCGATGATGCCGCGGAGAACTTCGCCCAGCGCAAATTCTCCCATCGCATCTGCTTGGCGAATGCGCTGTTGGTAATTCAACACGGTCTGCCGTTCATTTTCTAAATCGAATCTAAGCATTTCTTCGGCTTTATCAGAGGTTTTAACCTCGGTCGGCGTGTTCGTGGGGGAGCCATTAAAATAATCGATTTGCCGCGCAATTTGGAGTGCATGGCTCAGCTCTTCTGCTGCATGCTCTTCCAATTGGCTCGCAATATTGTTAAACGCAGCCCCTTTCATTGTTTGACTGTAGATCGTGTACGCGATGATCGCTTGGTATTCTCGGGAAAGGTCCTCATTGAGCAATTCCACCATTCGTTCTCGGCTAATCTTCAATTCTTCGTTCATAGATCGTATTCTGCCGGGATTCTAACGCGACCGGACTTCAACGGACTCGCGGCAACCTGCAGCATTTCAAATCTCCCCTCTAATGTAGAAAAAGTTTATTTGAGTCTGGAAAACAGAGCCGCTCTCTCGTACTTCGCTTGCGCGTATCCTCCTGGACTTTCGCTATGACAGAAAAATGAATTGACTGGCATTTTGTAGACTCCATCACTCCATCACTCCATCACTCCATCACTCCATCACTCCATCACTCCGCTTCTCCTATCCCTCCACCGGCTGCTTGCCGTACCGACTCTGTTTTATGCCGGGCGCACGAGAAGGGTTTGGAAGACTACATGACCCCGCTGAATAACTTTAGCTGGCTTTTCTGGTCTTCAGTCGGATAGCTGACCTTCGTGCCATTAATTCTGGCAAAAGGGATGAGGGTATGCACGTCCACCCGAGTCGGACTCATTATATGTTGGGTTTGAATTCCGTGAGCGAGTAATGCATCTGCAATTAGCGAGCGGTGACAGCGCCAAGGCACTGCTTCCGCGCACATCATCGCGATTCGATTAAGTTCGGCTAGGGTGATCAGTTCTTGGAGAGAGTTCTCGAAGTCCTGCGTTTGCATATAATCCGCATAGCCTCGAGAAGAGGCATTCCGCCATCCCAGATTAATCGAATCGGGTGACGCGCGACGCAACCCGCCCAGCCCTGGCAGGTGAACGTATCCGATGCCGGCCTTCTCTAACGACTTGGGCAATGCCGTCTTATTAAACTGCGGGTTACGTCTGGAGCGCGGCACGGTGCGCACATCGGCTACCCGGGTTACTCCGTTGGTTGTAAGCAGTGCGATGAATTCTTCGAGGCTGCGCGTTGAATGGCCGATAGTAAGTACGACCGGCGCAACTTTTAGCCTTGACCCGCTCTCTTCTAAGAATTCAGCCTGAACTTTCGCTCTGTCTGTTCCCACTTGGTGAGCCTGCTGGGATCGAGGCATAGTCGAAGATCGTTACTTTTATCTGTATCCGCAAGCGCACGGATACTCGATTCCGATATCTGCCAATTCGCCCCAAGATCATCTTGCTTCAACCCTTGGATCCGGCAAAGCATTGGCCGCGGACGGCCATTAAATTTCTTCAGCGCTTTGTCATCGCATTTACCGACGGGAATCAGCACAATTCTGTTATGCGAATCACATTGATTGTCTCACTTGCTCTCTTGACGTTCAGTTATGCGTGGGGGCAACAATCGCCAGTCGCAGCGATTACCCAGGATGGGCGAAAGGTGTTTCTTTATCCTGACGGGACCTGGAAACTGGCAGATCAGGCGCAACCCCAAAGCTCTCCAGCCGCCGGCAACAATTCGGCGGGAGATAATAACCGGGCCATGGATAACCGCTCAGGGCCTGGTAACCCGCCCGCTATGGGTCAGAAGCAGAATACCGAAGGAGGGAACAACCCTCCCGCTAACTCCAAGGTTTTCGTTAAGGCGCCGCAGGGCCAATTCGGCGTGTGGATTGATCAGCAGAAATGGACGCAGAATCCGTCGAACAACGATCCGATCAAGACCACTTTCGCCCATCAAGGGGACACGAGTTATGCGATGGTCATAGCGGAAAAGGCGCACGTTTCGATGGATGCCCTCGAGCGGGCTGCCCTGAGTAATGCAAAAAAAGTAGCGCCCGATGTTACCCTGCTCTTTAAAGAAAAGAGAGTGGTGAGCGGCAAATCAGTGCTGTGTATGGAAATGGCCGGGACGGTTCAAGGCACTTCATTCATGTATTACGGCTACTATTACGGTGGCCCGGAAGGAACTCTCCAAGTTATTTGCTACACGACGCAGGAGCTGTTTGATCAATCCAAGGGAGATTTCGATGAGTTGTTAGGCAGTATTACGATTGGCGGCTAGCCGGTCACTTTTAAATCTGTATTCGTGCGAACTCTCACGGTCGCCTGAGAAACGAAGAGCCAACTGGAGCTTCCACTCGCAGTTTAAGGCGGCTTGAGGTGCAGCCGAGTGCTACCGCTATTTGGGCTTTATAGAGAGCGAGCGCCCGGCGAAAGTCAGGAAGGCTCTCGACATTGTAGTTCCAGCTAGGCAATTTACCATTAGTGAGGCCGATATACCAAGTCCGCGCCGCCTTTATCGCTTCGTCGAGCGTGGCGTAGGTCTCGGACCGCTCATCATCAACCAAGGTAATCACTTCTCTTTGCGTTCGCCCCGTACTGAACGATCGGACGTGGCCTCGGATTGGTGCCGGGGCAGCACTAGTCTCGTGGGCTTGCTACAATCAGTTCTCCGCGAAAAGCAGTGCGTGCGCCCTAGTTTCGACGGCACGCTGCACGGCAGGATACCTTACGGCAGTTTAAGGGACCTCCCCGATTTACCTTAGTTATACCGGTCAGTACTATGTGCGCCTAATACACCCCGTTTTTTCGGTTTAACTGCAAGGGAACCACCAGCTCCTAAAAATGAAGGCTAAAGTCATCTGTGGGCGAAGGCCTCTTGTCGAAGTGAACAAGGCAAAGACGAGGACTCGTCCCAAGAACGGGAACCGCTCCGGCGTCGTCGTCAGTCCGACGGGACGGCGATCCAGTTTGATCCTGGTAGCTCTTCAGGCTTTCGCCCGGAAGATCCGCCCAAAAGAATAAACCAACCACTCACTTTCGCATTGCTGCGGGCCGAACTCATTCCGAGCCGAGCCGAAGAGGGAAGAACTGTTTTTAACGATCGCGCCTGGGTTTCGTCTCTCATTTTCTCCTGAGGCATCGGCATAGAATCGCTCATCCTGAGTTAGATCTGCAGTACCTGAGTGGTCTCTATTTTCGAATGAAAATCCACGAGGCGATCTTGAAACGAACTACCTACGTCCGGAATTATCCATGTCGATCCCCAACCAGCTCGCATCCAGGAACCATGATCTCGAAAAATACATTGAAGAGAATTTGTACGGCTATCAGCTAAAATGGTTGACTCTGCAAAGCCGGGCATTGGGATATTCAAGGACGAAAATTTTCGAAGCCATATTGTCGGATTGGCTGAGCCGGCGTTCATCTCGCGAACGCTGGCCGAAGGCGGAGATTCAAACCGCCCGGCAAGCGATGGACGAATTCATTTTCCGTTATCAGGACCCGTTTCTACTATCATTACAAAAATGAGGTGTTGTTAAGTGGCAAGTCATCGTACAGGCGATGTCGCGGCGACTTGCCATCCCGTTCAACTAATCTATGCCTGACCAACCAGACCAGATGCGGCGGGGTACAAATCTGACCTACTATGAGGCGGTCGTCGAAGCTCTAGAGTTGTGGAACAGAACGCCGGTAACGGTGCTCGAGGAGGAGCTAGCGCGCGACTACGCGCTTATACAAGCAAAGGGCAAATACATCACAGAACGAAAGCAGAAAGGGCAACTCGACTCCTGCAACGATGCGTCGGATTTTCTAAGCCGTCTCAGCAAAGGTCTTTGAAGTAAATCGTCGCTCGCAACCGCCTTTTAGCAACTTAGCTAGACACGGATAAAAGGTTCGGGTAACCGGTTTCTTGTCACGGAATACTCGCGTACGCTCTGGCAGCTTACCTCAAGCTGACGTTGCTAAGCGGTCCGGTTGTCAGGTACTTTCTCGGACAACTCGCTCTCAGCTTTCAGCCAGTCCTCGCGCGCATCACCGGGCCGCTCTCCCCGCTCTAGATAGAGTTCGTAAGCTCGCCGCGCGATTTGTTCATGCGTAGGCGCAAGAGATGTCTCATTGCCACGGTTGGTTTCTGTGTTTTCCGCGATGGTGGAGCCCTCAATCGCCATCGGTCTCGGTGTGTCGGCAATTACGGCGCCATGCTTCTGGTGAGGTTCGTCGCCTTCGCCTGCTATCGGGCTGCGACCGGTTGTTCCCATACCGGACACTATGGCTTCGGTAACGACCGCCGCCGGCGGCACCGCTCGCTCCCGAGCTAAAGCCTCGCTCTCAGTCGATTTTTCGGCGTTCCAGGTGCTCCCCTTTTGCATGGCCTGATCTGTCGAGAATGGAGCTTCGACCCGCTCGATTTGATCCGTAGGCGCACTGGTCCCGCGTCCACTTTCCATAAACTCCCGGAATCGATTAAGATCTTCCGCAACTTGGCCCAAGGGAATACCAAGCGCATCGCCCGCCTGCTCGATAAACCCTTCTGGCTCATATTCCATCGTTAAGGTGATCCGGGTCAATGAAACCTCCAACGGTTCAAACGTGACCGCTCCCATGTTCAAGGCTCCCTCTACACTTCGCCACGCGATTCTTCTGTTGGGAATTTGTTCCGTGATTTCCGCTTCCCACTGTTTCTCTTTGCCGCCAATCTTGGCTTTCCAAAAGAGCCTATCCGGGCCGTGTTGCCGAACTTCGTCAACGCCCCCCATAAAGCGGGGGAACTCTTCAAATCGCGTCCATTGGCTATAGACCGCATGCAGCGGTGCGTTGACCTCGATCGAGTGCGTGATAGTTCCCATAAGATTAAAAACTTCTCTGAAGACAGTTCGCAACGACTCTGAATTTGGTTTGGCCTTCAGCCCAATATCTGGAGCCTGCCCTGAAGAGTTTGCTGCAAGGGTTAGGAAGGATCCTTTTCCTTAAGCCAAGCTTGGTCTCTGCCGGCCTGCGAGGACCAAGATAATCTCGAACGCTACGCGTGCTTTTGACCGGCAACGTTGCTTTGCTTCAGCAGGAATCTAGTTATTGTAACGAGCCCTCGCCTGGAAACGGCGAGTCAAGATCGCGGGAG
>JAFAZK010000203.1 GCA_019239825.1 Verrucomicrobiota bacterium
CAGGACTGAGCGATTTGATGAGCTGAATACCCAACCAGGCGACTGGGATCGCAAAAAAACCTCCCGTTACAGAAAGAAGCGCACTCTCGATGAGCGACTGCACTATCAAGCGAAACCGCGAGGCTCCCATCGCCGTCCTAATCGTCATCTCGCGTTGGCGATCAGATGCCCTCGCGATGAGAAGAGTGGCCACATTGATCGTTGAGATCAGAAGCAATGCCGCCGCTGCTCCAATCAACAGCCATAGAGTCCCAACATAAGGTTTCGTCTCCGCCAAATAAGTGGCGTCAACCCGAACCCCATAACCTTTGTCCTCCGGATAACGAGCAACGAGATTACGCTGTATGACTTCAAGATCCGCTTGGGCTTGAGCCAGCGTGACACCGTCTTTCAAGCGCGCTATACAGAACAGGCTATGATTGTCTCTCCCACGCCAGTTGCCCCAGCTGCTAACGACGTCCACCGTATTTATAGGCAGTAGGACGTTGGGGGGATCGTTAAATTCGCCGGCAATCGGTTTGGACACCCCAATGATCTGAAAAGCGTACCCGTTAAGAACGAGATTCTTACCGATGACGTTTGGATCCGCGCCGAAATGGGTCCGCCAGAAGGGCTCACTGATAACCGCCAATAATGGTCCCCCTGGTTGGTCCTCTTGGGCGGTAAACGGCCTTCCTATGATGAAAGGGACGCCAGACGCCGAAAAGGCGCCAGTGGTTACCATGCTACATTTGATGCGTTCGGCATTTCCATTCTGAACCACATCCAACCATTCCCACACCGATAATCCTAGAGTGCTAAAGCTGTGCTGGTTAGCCAAGTACTCAAGATAGTCAGGATAATCAAAGAACACGTCCGCCCCGCTCTCGTTCGTCATGAAAACGCTCGCTATCCTCTCCGGTCTCGGGTACGGCAGCGGCTTCAGAACAGCGTAATCAATCAGGCTGAAGATCGCAGTGTTAGCACCGATACCAAAGCCGAGGATCAGGACCGCGGTGACGGTGAAGCCCGGCGACTTGAGCAGAAGTCGGAGGCTGTAGCGCACAGATGCCAAGAAGCCGTGCATAATTCCGGAGATCCTGCGGAGTAGTGGGCAGATTACATGCCAGTCCTAAGCAGGAAGAGTTATTAGTGATAGGTGATTGGTGAGTGGCGGCTGAGTGGTAGAGCGCCTAGTGCCACGACCGTCAGGAGAGCAGTTCTTGTAGAAAACCCGGAACGCTGTGCCCTGTTACCTAAACGGCGATGAACGCAAGTTACCAATTAAAGTTTCAAAATGAGAAGCAGCGTCTCAACTTGAGACGGTTGCCGCCCGAGGATTCCTCTTCTCGTGGGTAAACCAAGGTGGAATAGCGCCACAGTGAAGCCCTGCCATTTTCCCTCCGTCATAAATACAGCAGTATGTTACCTTCAGATTCCTCCAGGAGCTCTTTGGCATGAACAAACTAATATCCCTCCTTACTATCGGCGCTGTTTTCGGCGGTATATCACCGGCAATGGCTCAGCAGCACAACCGCGTCAGCCCCCACGAGACCGTCAGCAAGGCGATTGATGGAAGCCGGGTCATAATTGTTTATGGCCGGCCATACACAAAAGATCCGCAGAGCGGCCAGGATCGAAAAATCTGGGGTGAACTCGTTCCTTACGGTGAAGTCTGGCGGACCGGCGCCGACGAAGCCACGCTTTTGATCACCCAAAAACCCATGGTGATCGCTGGTACCACGGTTCCGGCAGGCGCTTACACGTTGTGGACATTGCCGAATCAAGACGGCACCGCCAAATTAATCATTAATAAGCAGATCGGCCAATGGGGGTTAGGTCCCGGATCGTACGACGAGAAACAAGATCTTGTGCGGGTCGATCTTAAGAAAGAAGCCCTGGATACACCTGTAGACCAATTTACCATGGAAGTCGCCAAGGACCCGTCTGGCGCCGGCGGCGTATTGAGAATGACGTGGGAGAAAACCGCGTTTTCAGTTCCGTTCACAGTACAGAAATAACAGCGGCCATTCGATTGCCCGGCATTGTGCACGATGGCCCGATGTCTTCGCCGATCCGGTCCACGGGCCGCTGTTTTATTCGTGTGTATTCGCGTCCATTCGCGGTTGATGAATCGAGTCATTTCGAATTTTTTATCAGCACTAATGTGTAGACTAGCGCGTCCGCCGATCGGTCTAGCCTGCGGAATTGCCATTCTCAGCCTGCCAACCGGCGGATTCTCGCAATCGATCTCCGGCGCAGAGATTCTACGACAATTGCGTGACTTCAGTGAAATGGGCAGCGTGCTGTATATTGCGGCGCATCCTGATGACGAGAATACTGAATTAATCACGTATTTCGCGAGGGGGCGAAATTATCGCACCGCCTATCTTTCGCTCACCCGCGGAGATGGTGGTCAAAACGTGCTCGGCCCTGAGTTCGGCAGTGAGATCGGCGTGATTCGAACCCAGGAACTACTCGCAGCGCGACGGGTTGATGGGGGGCGGCAATTCTTTTCCCGGGCAGTAGACCTTGGTTTTTCCAAAGACTTCCGCGAAACCTTGAGGATCTGGGATCGGCAACAGGTATTGAGCGACATCGTTCGGGTCATCCGCCAGTTTCGACCCGATGTCCTAATTACGCGTTTTTCTCCCATTCCGGGCCGGACGCATGGACACCACACTGCATCAACCGTGCTTGCTCTAGAAGCCTTCAAACTCGCCGGCGATCCGAAGGCCTTTGCAGAACAGGGATTAGAACCATGGCAACCAAAACGCATTATTTGGAATGAATCAATTTATCAACAGGATGATATCAGGGGAGCTCAACAAGTACGCATTGACGTCGGGGGCGATGACCCCGTAACCGGGGAACCCTTCAGAGTTATCGCAGGCCGGAGCCGGTCCATGCACAAGACTCAAGGCTTTGCCAACTTCGCCATTCCGCCCAAGCCGGGGCCGAGATTTGAAACATTCCAACTTCTGGATGGCGAACCGATGAAGGACGATGTGCTCGAAGGCGTAGATACCACTTGGGGCCGCGTGCCCGGGGGAGCGGTAATCGGAAAACTGACCGAGGAAATCATCGCTCAATTCGATTCACAGAATCCGTTCGCTAGCGTACCTGCACTATTAAAATTGCGAGACAAACTGGCTGCACTGCCAGTCAACGACCCTGTGGTGACCGAAAAACGGCGTCGACTTGACCGTATTTTGCAAGGCTGTCTCGGTCTGGAAGTGCAGACCACAATTTCAGGGGCCGAAGTCGTGCCGGGCGAAATGATGAAACTGCATCACTCCGTAGTCCTCCTTCGCCATCCTGGTTTCGGAGGGCAAGTGATTGATTCCAGCACTCCCGTCCGTTGGGTAGGGGTCCATTATCCTGCTATAAAAGCGCAAATCGACCAAGGGAAGGTACCAAACGTTCCCGCCTCTCAGAATATTGAACTCCTCCCGAATCAGCCAAGAACATTAGATACGACGCCAACCCTCCCCGCCAGCACGCCTTTGAGTCAGCCTTATTGGCTGCGCGAAGAAGGTAGTCCAGGAATGTTCCGAGTTGATGATCCTTCATTGATCGGGCGTCCAGAGAATCCTTGTCCTTTCCCTATCGAATACGTTTTCGAAATCAGCGGCCAGACGTTGGTCATTCCGGACGAGCCAGTGCAGATCACTACGAACTCCGAGAATTCCGAAGTTCACCGCCGCGTCGAGGTGATTCCACCCGTCTGGCTCAATTTTGCGTCCGACGTTGCGCTATTCGCTCCGGGAACATCGCATCCAGCAAAAATTGAAATCGTCGCCTCCCGCGCGGATTCAAGCGGCAACTTAAAGTTGGAAGCGCCTCAAGGCTGGAATGTTTCACCTTCAGAGCAATCATTCCACCTGAAGACTGCCGGCGAACGGGCACAGTTTACCTTCACCATAAAGGCCCCGCCGAAACCGGAGACAGCCAAGATTGTCGCCGACGCGGAAATCGAGAAAGCGCATTATCGGACCGGCCGCATCGAGATCAATTACTCGCATACCCCGCCGATTTTGCTTCAGCCGGTTGCCAGTCTGAAAGCCATTAGTCTCAAACTTAAAACTCTCGGGCATACCGTAGGTTATCTCCCGGGCGCAGGCGATAGCGTGGCCCAAAGCCTAAAACAAATGAGTTATGCCGTCCGGGTGTTGGACGATACGAAACTCACCCAGGAAGATTTGCAGGGACTTGATGCCGTGGTGATCGGCGTTCGCGCTTTCAACGTCCGGAGCAATATGGGGTCCGACTTACCGGTGCTTTTTCACTACGTCGAAAACGGCGGCACCATCGTCGCCCAATATAACCGTCCGGATGGATTGAAAACGAACGAACTGGCGCCATTTGGATTGCACCTGTCAGCGAACCGCGTGACCGACGAGACCGCGGCACCTACATTTCTGGCCCCGGATAATCCGGTTTTGAACAAACCAAACAAGATTGACGCTGCGGATTTTGATGGCTGGGTGCAGGAGCGCGGAATTTATTTTCCAGACCAATGGGACGATCATTTCACCCCGGTTCTCGCTTTCAACGATCCCGGCGAGTCGCCGCTCAAAGGTGGGCTCTTGGTGGCGCCATACGGCAAGGGATATTTCGTATACACAGGCCTCGTGTTCTTTCG
>JAFAZK010000204.1 GCA_019239825.1 Verrucomicrobiota bacterium
CGAGAATCGCCCCTCCTTATCGTTGGGCCTGGCAGCCGGAGCTAACACGCGATCGGCTATGTCCTTTGCCTTCGAAACAGCAGTCTCGTGATTCATAGTGTTCTCTAGGGGCTCACAATGGTTGTGATGGGGGAGTAAAATCGGCCAGAAAAAATTCCTATATTTACTGCGGTTATTTGTTCGCAAATTGGGATCTTCGACCAGCTAATTCTTTCACTCGACCCCGATTTGATCTTGATTGTAAAGAAAGACTCCTGAGTCTTGTTTTGAAGTGGTCCATAATGATTTTGTTCGATTATGGACCTTCCGATGTACCGCTTTTTGGTGCCAATTTTAACTCGCTAAGGCAAAGGGAAAGCAAAATCAGAATAGCCGCAAAGAGGCGCAAAAAGCACAAAAAAGACGGCCAAAAACAAAGACAGTCGCTTAGTGCCGAACAATTCTAGTCGTATCTTTGTTCCTTTTGCGGCTATCTTGTCTCCTCTGTCTTAAGCTTTGCGGCTTTGCGTCTTTGCGTGAGATTTTTCTCTTCTTCCTGCTCGTATCTACGGACTAACGCGTCCGAAGATCAGGCGTCCTGCCGTCACGCGGGTCGGCAAAATCGGTATTCGGAAGCAGCGGGTACCACTGGGTACGGCCGGGATCTCGATCGTAGGGGTAGCCTCCCAGGCCGCGATATAGTTCAGCGTACTTCTCTAGCTTTTCACGGTCTAGCGTGATCCCGAGGCCAGGGCCATGGGGAACCGGGATACAGCCATTCGCATAACCCATTTTGCCGCCCTTGATGACGTCATCGAGAAGGTGATGGTAATGCGCATCGGCAGCAAAAACGAGATTAGGTAAAATCGCCCCGAGATGAAGCATGGTGGCAAGTTGAACGCCGAGCTCGCCAGAAGAATGGACGGCGATGCTTAAACCAAACGCTTCACAGATCTGCGCAGCTCGGATACAAGCTCGGATACCGCCCCAAAAGGTTGTGTCGAGAAGGATCACATCGACGGCGGGATCACGCACGTTGGTCGCAAGCTGTTCGAAGTCGATAACGATCGTATTGGTCGCCAGCGGAGTGGACAGCTTTTCACGCAGGCGCCGCATCCCGGAAAAACCCCAGGTCGGGTCCTCGAAGTAGTCGTTGCGAAGCCCCGAGATCGCCTGGCCAAAGCGCAAAGCCTGCTCGACGGAGAGGGAGCAGTTCGGATCGTAACGTAGGGCGTCGTCTGGCAACTCACCCGCCAACGCCAAGTAACATTCCAGTTCATAGTCGGGATGAAAAACCCCAGCTTTGAGCTTGTGGGTTGTAAAACCATGCTTGGTCTTTAGTGCCTTCGCGTGCTCCACCAGTTGGTCAACGGTACGCACTTCACCATGGCCAGACTCAGGGTTGGGATAACGATAGAAGAGATAGCTGGCGAATTTTATCTCGTCACGGACCCGTCCACCGAATAGCTGATAAACCGGTACTCCAAGTTTCTTCCCGACAATGTCCAAGCACGCGAACTCGAGAGCGGCATGGAGTTGGGTCCGATTATTATACAGGGAAGCTGTCGGGTTACAGATTGCGTACCGCATCCGATTGAGGTCGAAAGGGTCGTGCCCAACCAAATAGGTTTTCAGACCCGCAAAAGCTAAAGCGGCGCTTTCACCGCCACCGCCCATTTCGCCTAATCCGCTAATACCCTCGTCGGTCTCAACCTCCACCACGGTGCGAACAAACCGCCCCCAATGGGCGCCATTGCTGTGACGCAAAGGGGCTTCGAGCGGAACTGTGACCGTGGTAGCTCGGATATCGGTTATCTTCATGGGGAAACGGGGAGAAAGGAGGGTTGAAGGGATGGAGCAACCCCCATAGCAGGGGAGCCGCTTTTCACCTTGTCAAACCAATCGCATGATCTGGCGCAGAAGCACGTGCGGCTGCCGATGTGTTCAGCAGGCGGCTCCCGGGAACGTCCCAGAGCAGCGTTTTGCCTTACACGCCTTGATTTCGGAGGTTGCTGGAACGGCGCAGCAGCGATCGTACATCAAGAGACGTTTCGCGGGAGCCGCCTGATTAACGACCGTTGAATCGGCAGACACGGTGTCGCAAAATAACCACCGTTGGAATTGGCACAGGCGAAAGCGGCTCCCCTCCAGCCATTCACTCCACCACTCGGCACACCCTTGTCACCAGAAACCTTTTGGTTAAGGTCCCTGACTTATGGGATCATACAAAGGTCGTACAAACGTTAAACACCGGAAACGCCGCGCGGCCAAGGCGGAGCGGATCAAAGCCGTTTCAGCCAGCAAAGAAACCGAGAAGAAGACCGCCTAGACAAAGCCAAAGCTAGCCAGCGATGCGCGTTTTGGTCACAGGGAGCTCTGGCCATCTTGGTGAAGCGTTAGTTCGCAGTTTGCAGCAATCGAACCATGAGGTCGTCGGTGTCGATTTAGCTGAGTCGCCGTTCACAACTTGCGTTGGATCGATTACCGATCGTGTTTTGGTGCGCCGTTGCGTGCAGGGCGTACAGGCCGTGTTTCATACGGCAACGCTGCACAAGCCGCACGTGGCTACCCACGGCCGCCAAGCTTTCGTCGACACGAATATCACCGGAACCCTTGCTCTACTGGAAGAAGCGGCGGAGGCCGGAGTGGAATCGTTCGTGTTCACCAGCACGACCAGCGTGTTTGGGGACGCGTTGATTCCGCCCATCGGAGCTCCAGC
>JAFAZK010000293.1 GCA_019239825.1 Verrucomicrobiota bacterium
AGTCTATGCGAGCCGAGCTTGAGAATACTCTTTTGGAGATTGTTTGATTACGCTTATTCGGGGAGATCGATCGCGGTCAGGAGCATGCGCACTTCCTCTATCAGCAGCAGGGCTTACTGCAAATCTTTGAAGACTTCTGTTTAAACGATCGGACCGATTGCCGGGCGTGTCGATTTCCCAGGCTGATTGCAAACTGGAAGGGGGAAGAAGCGTGAAAGGGGAAAAGTGATCTGCATTGGTGGGGCGAGGCTCCCGAAAGACCGAAACACATCACCAGAGAAGATCGGCTTATACCTGTGACCTGGCTCGGTTAGGCAGAAAGCCGTGCCGAGCCGTGGTCCAGCGCTGGGTCACGGCTCGGCACGGGTTCAGGCCTAACCATACCGTTCGTAGAGCAATACTAATCGCTCCGTACAACGGCTTGCTACGTTCGGGAGCCTCGCCCCACCAAGTTAGGGCCACGGTTCGCCACCCTACCTTTCACTTTTAGAGCGGTCTCGGGTGTTTTCAACACCTCGTCTCCCCTACCCATTCGAAACAGCTTTCAGCTCATTACTCTCCTCAACCAACTGTTCCCATTCAGGCATTAATTCGCTTAGTTCGTCGGTAATGCGTTTTAGCTCCAAGCTTTGCTCGGAGGTCGATCCATTCGATTCCTGCAAAGCGACGACCAACTGCTGTTGCCGTTTTTCCAACTCCAAAATTCGTGCCTCGATTTTCTTTAACTTTGAATGGAGCTCACGCTCTTTTTGCGAACGTTGTTGGCGCGCCTCGGCTTCTAGTCGTTTTCGCTCCTTTTCCTGGTTGCGCGTGTTCGGCAGGGCTCTCTCCAATGGCGCCTCAGCGCTGTGATTGGACGCTTGATCGGTGTCAGCGGCCGTCTTTTCTAAAAAGTAATCGTAGCCTCCCGGATAGAATCTGATCTGGCCTGGTTGGACATGCAGTACCGAGGTCGCAATTGAACGAATGAAGTGAACGTCGTGGCTCACGAGAACGAGGGTCCCTTCATATTGGCTCAAGGCGAAGATCAGCGCTTCGATACTCCGCATATCCAAATGAGTGGTGGGCTCATCCATCACCAGAAAATTTGGTGGATCCAACAACAATTTTGCCAGAGCCAGACGGCTCTTTTCGCCACCGCTTAATACGGAAACAGGTTTGAATACATCGTCACCGCTGAATAAAAAAGCGCCGAGCTGACTTCTCACCATTTGTTCCGGAATCGGTTTGCTTACATCGCTAGCCTCAGCCAGCACGGTCCGGCTAAGATCAAACATCTCGACGCGATGTTGAGAAAAGTAACCGAGCTCAACGTTGTAACCTAATTCCCGCCGGCCGGCTTGTACGGGTAACACTCCGGCCAACAGTTTCATTAACGTCGATTTACCCGCTCCGTTAGGACCGACTAACACCGTGCGTTGGCCTCGCTCGATCTCAAGATTCAGGTCAGTATAGACTTTGGTTTCGCCGTAAGCATGGCTCACCTGCGACAACGTGATGACTCTCGCCCCACTCCTGCTTGGCTGCGGAAAGCGAAAACGAATGGGCGCAGATTCGTTTCCCGGCGCTTCGATTCGTTCAATGCGGGCAAGTTCTTTCCGTTTGCTTTGTGCTTGAGCCGCTTTGGTGTTTTTCGCGCCGAAGCGGTCGATAAACGTTTGGAGCTTGTCGATTTGCCGTTGCTGATTTTTGTAAGCCGCCAGTTGTTGTGAACGCCGCGCTTCTTTCTGGATAACAAAATCGTCGTAATTGCCCGTATAGAAGGAGAGTTGTTGCCGATCCAACTCGACAACACGTGTAACTAGTGCGTTGAGAAAGGCGCGGTCGTGTGAGATCAAGAGCAATGCGCCGGAATAACTCTGTAGATATTTCTGCAGCCAAACTACGGTCTCCAGGTCAAGGTGGTTGGTCGGCTCGTCGAGCAGAAGTAGATCGGGTTCATCAACCAGCAGGCGCGCCAAATGTGCTCGCATAATCCAGCCGCCGCTAAATTCCTTTGCCGGACGATCAAAATCTTTTACGCGAAACGCCAAACCGGACAGCACGCGTTTGGCTTTCACTTCGCGATCAAAATCGGGTTCCCCAGATTCCGTGCTTGTCTCGAAATGCGTTTGATCAAGGCTGCTCAAGTCTTGCAGGGTCGCCAATTGCAGCACAGTCTCCTCTCCGACCGGAGCATTCTCCTGAGGTAGAAATCCCATGCGTGCGTTCTTCTGGAGTTGGATCGTTCCCTGGTCTGGCTCGTCGCGCCCCAGAATTAGCGAGACGAGAGTCGACTTACCCGATCCATTGGCGCCAATCAGGCCAAGCCGGTCCCCTCGGTTCACTTGAAGAGATATCTCTTCAAAGAGAACGTCGGCCCCGAACGATTTTGTTACCTGAGAGATCGTGAGCATGGAGCGGTCATTCTAAGACAAAAGGAGAAAAGTAAAAGGCGACGGTGGCGGATCGATTTTGTTAGGACGCAGACCGGTCCAATTGCCGGCACCCGCGGAGCGCTGCCTCGCTCTTGTCCTTCGAAGCTCTAGCGAAGGAGGATGCGAGGCCGCCGATGGGAACTTCGGATCTCGGCGACAAGCTGCATCCAGACGGCTTGGGATTTTACTGAGCGGACACTGTAACGGAAGAAGCGTTGTTAATGATGAGCTGCGGTTTTTCTCCAGACAACGATGCTTTGTAGAGGCCGAAATGGCGCCCATCAACGGTGCTGGTGCAGAGGTAGTTCTCGGCGTCGAGCCAACAAGGGGCCCAGGCGTACACTTTGGCCGGTGAGATTCTAAGGGCCTTGCCGGTACCGATATCGAAAAGAAAAACGGCGGGCGGTGGTCCTTCCCAAGACTTGATTCGTCCTTCCTCGTTCAAATCGGCATCCACGAGAAACGATTTGCCATCTTCGGAACGCACAATGCGGTCGTTGCTATTCATATCGGCATTGGGCAATGCATCCGAAATTTTCCATTGGGCTAGCGCTTTCCCGGTCAAATCGATCTGATAAATGTCGGTCATGTCTTGGGCAAAGATGCTGTTATCGTCAGCCCAAGCCGGCGAATATAGATCCTGAGTTACAGCCGGTGGCGCCTGGACAAATTGAAATCCAGAGCCATCCACACCGATCAGACCCAGCCGCCAGTGGTTCTCGGTAAAGATATTGAAGAGAATTCGCTGGCCATCGTGTGACCAAACCGGTCCATAAGCGTTATCACTGGGAAGATTACGAAACACCACCTTCTTCCCGGTGCCAACTTCTATCACCGCGATGTGGCGAACACTCCCTTTTCCTGACTCTGTATAGGCGATACGAGCGCCGTCCGGAGAAATGGCGGGATCGTTACCCGTGACAATTTTGTGAGCGCCGCTTCCATCAAGATCAGCAATCCACACGCCGTTATCCCGGCTGAAGCACAAGTGACGGGTCGGCTCAGCGGCTGGCGCTTCCGCCAGGAGCACCAGGGTTACTGTATAAATCAGTAAAGGAAGGCGTAGCATGGCACCGAGGTTAGTTGAGGTTATAAAAATTTCACAGCAAGATCTGGGCGATAGCGAAGCCAGCCGTGACCGACTCCACGGCTCGGTCGACAAAATTATTCCGCGTCTGATCCAGAGGATGAAAAACGCGGACTGCCGAGCAAACGGGATGCGCCCAGTCTCTGCAGGATTGTACGCGCTTGCTTTATTCCCGGCCCGCCCGTTCGCAGGAGCATCAAGGCCTCTTGGTAAGGCATTTCGTGCGTGCGAAAAGCTTCGGCGGCTTCAGGCCAACGCTGCCTCAATGCTAGCTGGAAGGGTTCGGGACACAGTGGATCCTCAGCCCTCACCGTCGTCGCTTGCGATTTCCAGAAAAGGAGCTCACCTACGAACCAGGGTCCTCGGGAAAAGTCCCCGTATCGCAAGCCCCGCTCAGTCTCGCGAAGCACAGTGGCGGAATCGTTGCTATACCAGGCGGCTTCTGCGCGGGCTGCAGCCACGGGTCCGATCCGCTGCAATTCCCCCGTTGGCAGCGCGAGCGTGAGCGCCTCATCGAGGGCCTCGTTGGCGCCTGGATCACCACGCCGCGTCCGGACCAAGCCAACGATCACGAGCGCGGGAATCCGGACAATGGCGGCAGAGATCGTTTCGCGCAGTAAAGCGGAAGCGCGCTCGGCGGCTTCGTCCCAGGCACCGCGGTCGAGCGCAAAGCGAGCCAGAAAAACGCGGAGATACGTGGACCAGGAATCGAGGTTGCGTTGTTCGCAGTAGGCCAAGCCCTGCTCCAGATAACGCCGCGCCATCAGGTCGTTGTTAACCGTGCCCGAAGAGCCCAGATTCACGTAAGCGCGGGCCGCGTGCTCGTGCAAATCGTGATCGAGCGCAATCTGCAGCGCCTGAAGCAACGATTGCTCGCCGCAAGGGTCACCCGCGGTGAGCCAGGCGCTACCGATATTGTTAAGGGCATGGCTTTCGATCTCGTGCTGCCCGATCGTCCGGGCAAGCTGCAGCGCTTTTTCGCCGAAAGCCAAAGCCAGTTCTGTGTCGCCAGCCAGCATCGCCAATTGCGATCGATTACTGTAGGCCATGGCCAGCTCTGCGCTATTTTCCTGACTCTCAAGCAGATCGATAGCCTGACGGGCGTAGGCCTCGGCGCGTCCGCGATTGCCGGCGAACCAACAAAATCGAGAAAGCAATCGCAAGGCGCGACCGATGGCTATCTGGTCAGGCAAGGTGCGGCGAATCGCTAGCGCGCGTTCTTGCGAGTCAATCGCTTCCGGAATGTGACTCGTTAAATAGCACTCGTAGGCGTGGCGTTCGAGGTATTCAACCATACTCGATGCGTTGCCTTCATCTGCTACGGCAAGCGTAGCCGCGAAGTGCGCGGCGGCTTCCCGGTGCGCCCCTAGGGCCGCGGCGCGGCCCCCGGCTATCGGCGCATGCCGGTAGATAGCGGCCGTGTCGCCGGCGGATCGCGCGTGGTGAACAAGGCGAGCGACGTCGGCGTGTTTCGCTTCCAGCAGTGCAAGAAGACGAGCGTGTAACGCGGCAGCCTTCGCTGGCGGCTGCATTTCCTCTACCGCCCGGCGCGCCAGCTCGTGACGGAAGGTCAGACTGCCTCGACCATGTACCAGAAGTCCGCGTTCCACCGCCTCGTCAATCGCGTGAGACGGATTCTGCTCGCTGCTCATCAATCTCATAAGCAACGGCAGCTCCAGACCACCCGGAGACAGGGAGACAAGTTCGCAGGCGCGTTGGGCTGCGGGCGCACAACGCGACAGCCTAGCGATGAGCGAATCCTGCACGGTAGCCGGGACCTCTTCGGCAGGTGACGAGAGGAGCTCGGTCACAAGGAACGCATTTCCCCCGGTCAACGCATAAAGGCGCGAGCCATCGCGGTCCTTGCGACGGGCCAGCGCATTCACCGCATCGGACGAGAGCGGCGGCAACCGCATCCGCGTGACCTGCCGGCCATTCAAATCTCCCAGCACTTGCCGCAACGGATGCCCGCTGCCGGCCTCATCGTCACGGTGGGACGTAAGCAAAAGCGCACGGGTTTGCCCGATGCGCCGGCTAAGAAACCGCACAAAATCCAAGCTCGCCTCGTCCGCCCAGTGGAGGTCCTCCAGCACGACGATGGTTTCTTGCTCAGCGGCACTCAGCCGGGCAAGGGCTTCGTTGAAAGCCGCTTCGCGGGAGTAGCCGGGCTCGATTTCGGATGGCGATTTCAGGCCCAGGCGGGAGAGAATTTCCAGAACTGGACCCAGCGCCCGCGGAGTGGACAGAGCCTCGCAGAATCCGCGCACAACGACGCTCCCGGACGGTCGGCGGGCAAAAAATGCTCCGAGCAACGCACTCTTGCCGATGCCGGCTTCGCCAGAAATGAAAACGGCCTGTCCCTCGCCTGCTCGCGCACGGGCGAGCTTTTCGTCGAGTTGCTGAAGGAACTCCAGGCGCTCAAGCAGCTCGCCCGCTAGCACCCCGGTGTCGCGAAGCATGAACCGATAACCAAGCTTCGGCCGCGTCTCGATCGCATTTTCGCAGCCGCCTTTGCGCAATTCAGTCCGGACAAGGCTGACGGCGCGTTCGATCGAGGCATCGCTCACGGTTACGTCCGGCCAGAGGGTATCCAGCAATTCGTTCTTGCCCACAGTCCGGTCGCGATTCCGCGCAAGGTACAAGAGCAGCGCCAGTGCGCGCGGCTGCAAGCTCACGGGCTCGCTGTTGCGCAGAAGTTCACGGGCATCTTCGTCGAGCACGAACGGGCCGAAGGAAAGCGTCATCGGAGACAGGTGTGCGTGAGGCTACGGGCGGGTCGTTTACAATGGTATGCAAATGGTAAGCCCGCGGAAAGGACTTTTGCGCGCCACTATGGGACACTCTCCCCGCGCTGCCTGCATGGTGCCCGCAGCGTTAATTCCAAAATAAGTTTGAAACTAAGCCTATGAACACGATGAACACGTATATCATTACCCGACCGGCCGCCTGGGCCAACGCTGCCGAGCTCGAAGCCACCGCCAAAATCTCAGCCCGCATCGGAGATGAAGAAATGCCAGACCGCGTGCGCTGGATTCGTTCGTACGTGACCCAACATGAAAACGGCCGCATCGGAACTGTCTGCGTCTACCAGGCCACAGATCCAGAGGCGTTACGAGAACACGCCCGCTGTGTTGGCATGCCAGCTGAGACAATTACACAAGTCGCCGACACTATGGTTATCCGCGAAGATCCTGTCGCCGCGGGTAAATGATCGCTAAGCTTGCGTGGCCCAGGGGTGGGCAACCAGCTGCCACCTCTCACTTTTCACTTTTCAAGACGGCGTCACCCGGATACGGCACCTCCCCCTTCAGGCCTTTCCAAATGATCCGGTTGAAAGCGTCGGGGTCGCCGAGATTGTCTTCTTTAGAGAAATCGAACTGGGCGGTTGCAGCCGCCCAGTAAGCAGCATCATGCGTTGGGTGCATGGCTCCGGTTTTATCAACGAGCGGTAACCCGGTATCCTTGAGATAGCTCGAAGGCTCAGCCTGGAATTTCCAGACCTCCTGTTTCAGATCGAATACCTGCGCCATGGGCCGCACAGTAGCCGTATGAATATTGAGATGTTCGGTGCCCAAAATGTCTTCGATGGTACGTAGGACATTTACCGTTGTGTAAAATTGGGAAACGACCTGGCCCTGTTTAACAAAAGGTCCAACTACGTAGGCGGTGGACCGATGAGAATCAACGTGATCAGCGCCGTTCTGAGCATCGTCTTCAATCACAAAAATGAGTGTGTTATCCTTGAAACGACTAGCCGCTATTTTTTCGACTAATCTGCCGACGGCATAATCGTTGTCGGCTTGCTGGCGTTCGGGCGTGTTGATGCCGTCGATTGCTTTTTTGAACGATCCCATGTGGTCCTCCATAAAACGCACCAGGCACAGATCAGGCATTTGACCTTCTCGAACAAACTGATCGAATTCTCGTTCCCATTCGACTTCCCGCCAATAGTCGGGAAAAGCGGTGTCGAAGCTACGAAAATACGGGTCAGTGCGCTCAATCAATGCCGCCTTTGTGGGAAAGGCTACTTGTAGTTTCTTTTCGAAGGGATGGCGTTCGAGTGGGATCTCGTCGGGAGGTGGCTCTTCATACCGGCTTAAATCGCAAAAGAAACCGTAGTTCCGGACGCTCTTGCCGGCTCGCAAAGCCACGTTCCAAAGGTAGCCCATCCCTTCGTCCGCACTGTCAGGTCCGTCTGGCGCCGCGACATCGGCGGTACCGGGCAACACATCGGGATCTTCCGGAGTCAAAGGGTTTGCCGCTACCCGATCGGCTAAAGACGGCAGCCCGATATTAATATCCCGATTGGTTCCCTCGAAGTCGTAGGTCGTCCCCCGTTTGGCATAACCGAGAACGACCGCTTTGACGCCGAAATCGCTTTCCCGGCCCGCGGTACTCCAAGGCCAACCATTCGCACTTACATCCCCGGGATCGTAAAAGTTATCCAGACAAACAAATTGCTGGGCCAGGTGATGGAAGTTAGGGGTTATGGCCGATCCGAACTGGGTTAATGAATGATCGCCATTGCCTCGATCTAGGTCACCCAAGATTTGATCGTAGGTCCGGTTTTCCTTCACGATGTAGATCACGTGTTTGATCTTGTGCCGGAGATAGGTCATCAGCGAGTTATCGGAATCAGGCGGCTTAGCCGAAAACTGATTGTTCTCAGCGACAACCTTCGTGGTATCGGCAAGTTGTTCTTTGTTCGGGATTGGGACCGTTAAGAGGGAAGAGCGCAAAAGGTCTAACACATATTGGTTAGGGTCCTTGCGCTCGAAAAAACCAGGGTTTGGGCCAGTCAGGCTCTTTCCGTTCACAACAAAGAGCCGGTGGCCGTCTCCGCTGACTGCCACGGAGTTTGGGTAGAAGGTCGTCGGCACTAGACCAAGTACCTTGGGCCGCAGGGTTCCTTCCTCCTTCGCTAAAGCTTCGGAGGACAAATCGACTACGGCTACACAATTGATTCCTCCTTCCGTGACATAAAGGGTGCGCTCATCTGGGGAGAGCGCGAGGCTGTTTGGGGAAAGGCCCCGATAATGGACAAGCCGATCGGGCAATACCTCTGCGGGGCCGGCAGCCTTTATCGTTTTCACCACCTTATTCGATTGGGTGTCAACGACATCGACACTGTCACTGTTATCTTCGGCAACAAACAAGTGACGGCCAGCATGGTCGAGCAACATACGATTGGGATTACCGGTCACTTTGATCCGCGCCAATACGACGGCGGCAGATGTCGCTGCTGGAGCGTCCGGCTGCGAGGGATTATTAACAGGAAGCTCCGACTGCGCAGAACTGTTTGCGGATAGGACTTTGGCGTGAGCTTCGTCGGACGAGTCGCGGGACAAGTGATCAACGGGTGGCTTGAGACTGACCACTACAACTTCGCGATCGCGCAGGCTCGACACGTAGGCGATCTCATTTCCCTTTATGGTTATCCAGAACGGGTATTCGCCACCGGGCTCTCCCTGATGATGAGAATCAATTTTCCCGGGCCGGAGATCCAACTCTTGTTTTACGATCTCCGCTGAAAGATCGATGATGGAAACGGAATCGTTTTGAATGTTAGCGACTACTAAAGTTTGACCATCCGCGGTTACCGCTAAACCGGCTGTGACCGGGACCGTTTCCTTCCGGCCCAGCCCGTTACCTCCATTGTGGGCTAAGGAAATGGCCGAAGCTTCTTCCTGCCAGGAACCGTCCTTTAACAAGTAAACGTGGATGTTATCGTCCTTCCCTCCACCGACGTAGAATTTCTGGCCGGATGGGTCGAAAGAAATTCCAGCAAAAGTATTGGGGACCCGAATCAGCTGTTTTTGTTGGGGTTGATCCCCGGAGACATCGAACACAAAAACGTATTGATCCGAGTTTAGTGACTTTTTGTCACCAGTTGTGACATTCACTAGATTATAGCCGCTGGTCAGCGCCAGCAGGGTCTTCTGGTCGGGACTAAGTACCGCCGTAATACCGCCTCCGGCGACAAAATCCGGCAAACCTGCCAAACCCGGGTTCAGATCTACGATTTTCGCGCCAGGCGCACTCAGTGGTGAAATGCTCTGCCCGGTCGGCAGCACCTGGGACGCAGAGGTGATCTTCGGCTCTTCCTTCGCGGATGCGGGGCATAATGATAAGAATAACCCGCCGGCAAACGTCAGACTCAATACCCATTGTTTGATCTTCATCGCGCAGCTGGAATAGCCGCAAAAAAACGCAAAAAACGCAAAACAAAAGGAGGCGTCGCTAGGGCGAAAAACTTGGCACGCCGACCGCCGTAATCAGACACTGGGCAAGACTTCTGACGGCTCCCAGTGGATGAGAGGTTCTGGCTCGATATTAGGTTAGTCGGGCGGCGTGATGACGACTAACTGCGATTTCTATTCCACGGTTACGCACCCTCCCGTTCTGCTGGATGGCGTTCGCGGTATTCGGGATCACCTATCTAGCTGCGGGCCTATCGATTCGCAGCTACGCGGACAATCAGCGATTACCCTCTGTTGAAAGCTAAAATACTATTCGCTTCAAGCTTGCCCGTCATCAGACGCAGCGAAAAAAACCTCGCTGGCCTTTTCCTTGATAGCAAACGCTGCCGAATCGACTAACTAAAGAGTTTTCCCGAGAGAACTACTGGAGCGACCTAACTGCGGGTCCATTTCGACACACCCGGTGTTAAAAGACACGTCTGCCACAAGGCCCTAACGCTTGCGACGTGGTGCTGTGTAGGATGTCACTGATGAGAACAAACAGCAACAATTGCCTAAACCTCCAATTCCGACTAACAATTAACGGAACGTACGTCAAACTACGTATAGACAGACCTCCAATCAGACTTTACGAGTAAAGGTTAGGAAATGGCTTTGTCCGATTTCCTTCTCCCCGGATAATCTGATTAGGTATCCCTCGGTCTAGGTGTCGCTCGGGCCACTAGTCTGCAGTAGGCAATTTAAGGAACCTAAGTCTAACTAAATAAGAACAATGAAAACTATAAGAACAATACATCGGCGTAGTGCATTTCCGGGCCTTGCACTTGCGATAATCGGCCTTGCGACCCTCGCAATTTCATCAGCTTATGCCCAGCAGAACCCGACTCATTCAAAACATTTCTTTTTCAAACTCGTTCGCTCTCCGGGATTAGCGAATTTTCCGACCGTTGCACCGCACGCTCGTGGCTCTGTGAAAATCCATTCCGAAGGACCGGTCGAAGTTATGGAGGTTAAGGTCGCCGGATTGCCGCCCAATACCGATTTTGATCTGTTCGTTATCCAAGTTCCGAATGCACCTTTTGGGTTATCTTGGTATCAGGGAGACATAGAAACTGATTCGACAGGTAAAGGTTCAGGCGTGTTCGTCGGCCGTTTTAGCATCGAGACTTTTATCGTGGCTCCGGGAATTGCTCCTGCTCCTCCAGATCCGTTTAAAGACGAGCCGGGTTCAATCCCAGACGCGACGCAAAATCCGGCGACTGCCCCAGTCCAAACTTATCACCTTGGACTATGGTTTAACAGTCCGGCCGATGTAGTGAACGCGGGAGGGCCAAATACGATCACCCCTTTCAACGGTGAGCATAATGCGGGAGTTCAGGTACTCAACACGAGCGAATTTGGAGACACCACTGGCCCACTCGAGAATGTCAAATAATCCGGCTCTTCGCTGTTTTGAAGTGAGGAATACTGAGGGAAAAGGGATCTTAGTTTCGCGGCTACCATCGCTTTCGGCCTTCTACCAAGACCATCATTGAGCCTCTACTGTTAACCGACTCTACTTAGATATTCCGGGCGAACCAAATATGTCTAACGCAGCGCGTTGCTTTATGTGCAAGAGTAGATACCTGGCTAGCTCTGAGCTTCTCCCCCGTAATCATCCGCAAGCCGCATCGCCGCGGAGATCTGA
Organism: Verrucomicrobiota bacterium; assembly: GCA_019239825.1. Lineage (GTDB taxonomy): Bacteria > Verrucomicrobiota > Verrucomicrobiia > Chthoniobacterales > JAFAMB01 > JAFAVN01. The sequence continues at coordinate 11,392 of JAFAZK010000293.1, forward strand.
TGGTAATCTTATCTTTTTTGCGCCGCGCGCCGACAACGCTGAGCGCTCGGCGCAAACATTTCTTCGATCACGGGACGAAAAATCGGCCTTATGGCGTCTCAGATTGGGTTTGAAATCTCGTCAAGAAAGAGACCAGCGTCGTAAGTGGGTTGTGGGTCAAGAACCCCGAGTGCTAGCTCCACGAAACCCTCTTGCACCAGGTATTTTTTGACGTATTGCCTCGACACGGAGTAGAGATTCGCTTGTTCCCAGAAAAGGTGCCCGTTCTGGCAGTTGATATGAACAACGCCGACTTTCTGGATTTTCACGGATGAGGTACTTCTCCAGGGAATTCGGGAAGTAGCTAAATCCGCTCTATGAACTGACTGCTCTATAAAAAGGAAGACCCCGGTCAATGATGCAACACCGGGCCGCGAGTCTCCGGATAAGCGACTGCAGCAGCTGCCATAGGCTCTCCTATTTGAGAGATTATACTCTCCTGAATAGGAGAAAGAAGCAATAAAAACCCCGTAGAGAGCACCCTATCCGTCGGCGCGGTAGAAGTTTTTTGCCCTACCACCCTACCTAATTCCCAGCCTGGGCCTTTTCCGCTGCGAGATGCTGCTGGAATTTCTTCACCTTAGGGTTGACCACCAGCTGGCAGTATCCTTGGGTCGGATTCTTGGCGAAATAGTCCTGGTGATAGTCTTCTGCGGCATAGAAATGTTTTAATGGCACAACCTCAGTTACAATCGGGTCGGACCAATCCTTTTGAGCCGCGGCTTTGACCTTTTCGGCAATCTGCTTCTGCTCGTCGTTCAAATACAGAATGATGGAACGATATTGAGTCCCGACGTCGGCGCCTTGCCGATTAAGGGTGGTAGGATCATGCGCGTAAAAAAACTTATGGAGCAAATCTGCGTAGCTGACCTTTGCAGGATCAAATTCCACCTGAACTACCTCGGCGTGCCCGGTCCGATCTGAGCAAACCTGTTCATAAGTCGGGTTTTCGGTGTGCCCGCCTGCATAGCCAGACGTGACTTTTATCACACCAGGTACAAGCCTGAATTGAGCATCAAGACACCAAAAACACCCGCCACCAAAAACTGCGGTTTCGGTTCGGGCCACATTTTGAGCATCACTCATATTAACGAATAGTGGTATCACGCTGCTAAGAAAACAAGCAGCGAGGATATTTAAGGGGCGCATAACGTTAGCGTTTGGGGTTCGGCGTTTGGCGTTTTGTCTACGTGCGAGAGATGGATGGGACTTTTGGGACGGATGAGACCTAGCTGTTGTTCGCCGCTCGAGGTGGTAAGCTGCGAACGGCGAACAGGTACAACTATTTCTTGAAGAGAGCCAGATATTGGCCGTAACCCTCTTCCTCGAGTTTCTCCACGGGGATCAAACGCAGGGAAGCTGAATTCATGCAGTAACGCATCCCAGTGGGTTGCGGGCCGTCGTCGAAGACGTGTCCCAGATGGGCACTACTCTGAGCCGCGACTACTTCATCACGGATCATTCCGTGGGAGGCATCGTGTTTAGTAACCACCGCTTGCTTATCGATGGGTTTAGTAAAACTGGGCCAACCTGTGCCAGAGTCGAACTTATCTTTTGAACTAAACAATGGCACTCCGGAAATGACGTCGACGTACAGACCTTCGGCGTGATTGTTCCAGTACGCATTGTTAAAGGGAGGTTCGGTTCCCGCTTGCCGAGTTACGTAATATTGCTCGGGCGTTAGCTTATTCTTCAGTTCTTCGTCAGAAAGCTTAGACATATCGTT
>JAFAZK010000128.1 GCA_019239825.1 Verrucomicrobiota bacterium
TTGGCGTTGCCACGGTCTGCCGACGCGCTGATCGATGCAACTACTACGGTGGGCCGAATAAAATCAAACCTAGCCGCTGACAAAATAAATAGAGGGGTTGTCGGAGAAAATATCGAAGCCAGACTTGGGGCCGGATCCCATCATTTAGAGGCAAAAACCACGAACGGCAGCATTCGTTTAGAGGCGCGGTAGCCGCAACGGCAGGGAAGAGCTCCTGCTCGTCTGTGCCATGAAATGGCTAAAGAGAACAGCCCAGGCGGCTGCCGGATTTTGCCGCGAAGCGGCTATATAGAATAGCCCAGGTCTTCAGGCCTGGGTACGGGCCTTCAGAAACTCGCCCTGAAAGGGCGACCGATCTTAGATCCATAGCGCTCATTTCGTATCGCACAACTCTTTCGGACGCCCTTTCAGGGCGAGACCCCACGCAGGCCTGAAGACCTGGGCTATTCTGTTTAGCCATTTCATGGCTTCCCGGACGAGCGAGAGCTCGTCCTTACCAAGCTTTAGACGATTATCAAATCGACGTCCGGCAGCTCACGCATCAGGATTTCATGCATCGACAACCCGACCCAATGAACTCTTTTGGGCTTCGGCCGCCCCAAAACCACGTGGGTAATACCGTATTCTTTGGCGAAAGATACCAAGGCCTGAGCGACATTATCGTGTTTCAGGGAGATGACCAGTCCCCCCATTTTTTGAGCCGTCTCCAAAGTGTCGGCCACTCTCCTTTGGACCGTGGCGTCAATGCGCACGGCTGACTCTTGGGGCGTCCGAACATAAACCGCATACCATTCCGCGTTCAACTGAGCCGCTAGTCGAGCGGTCTTACGCAACAACCGGCCAGGGTCGGGCCCTTGACTGCTGACGGCCACCATGACCTGACCAAGTGCGTTAACATTTGGTCCTTGCTCAGCCGCTACCCGCTCCTGGCGATCGAGTAGGTTGGCGGTTTCGCTCAGTGTCATCTCCCGCAAGCGAGTAAGGTTCTTCGTGGTGAAGAAATTAGCCAGAGCCGCCTCGATGCGTTCTTGCGGATAGATCTTTCCCGCTTGTAACCTTTCTTGTAGGTCTTCAGCAGGCAAATCAATGTTCACTACTTGATCTGCGTGTGCGATGACCTCGTCCGGAACCCGCTCCTTTACTCGGACCCCGGTGGCATCTTCCACGACGTTATACAGCGATTCAAAATGCTGAATGTTAACTGTCGTGATGACGTTTATCCCTTCTCGTAACAGATCTTCTACGTCTTCATACCGTTTTCGGTTCCGGCTTTGGGGAGCGTTAGTATGAGCAAGTTCATCCACCAACGCGACGGTCGGTTTCCGCCGAATAACCGCATCCAGATCCATTTCACTCAAAGTGATTCCGTGATATTGGGCGACCAACGGCGGCACGATTTCCAAATCGCTGATCTGGCTTCTGGTCTCCGGCCGATCATGGGGCTCTACATACCCAATAACCACATCGATACCGCGCCGTTTCAGGCGGTTGCCTTCGATTAACATTGCGTAGGTCTTACCAACCCCCGGGCAAGGTCCGAGATAGATCTTCAATTTCCCGGTTTGTTGCTGCCGGATAATCGACAGGAATTCATCTGCACTTGGGCGCAGTTTGTCATTTTCGACCGTTGCCATGACTCCAGTATGTTTAGCCTGCAATGGCCGAAAATGCGCGCCTATTTTGGCCGTTTCCCCGGGGAAAGTTTATCTCGGTCCGCTCCTACAGCTTTGGTCTAGACCGCCTCAAATAAAAGTAAGTTTAAATAAACGCAGAGATGGGTAATAAAAGTTCGGTGCAGTCCCCGCGGTTTGCGCGTTCCTCCCGGGTGACCTGCCTACTGAAGTCTGGTCAGCTTGGAGTTTTGCGCTCGATCCTGGACGGACACCAGCACCTTCCGGAACTCGTTTAGGTTCCCTGCACCTCGAGCGGAAGGTACTGGGCCGTCAAACGCGGTTGCCCGTTCAAAACCATTCAAAGTTTTCTAAAACCTGCTGGGACGGCAACTCCAAAGGGAGGCGCCATAGGTGTAGTTCTCAATTGGAAGCAGAGGGCAGATTGTCTAAAGCGAGATTCAACTTTAGCACGTTGACTCCGGGCTCACCGCCGATACGCAAGAACGAATGCTCCGTGGCGTCTTGAATCGCCTTCTTAACCACCGCCACGTCAAGGTTACGGGCTTTGGCGACCCGAGGCGCCTGAAGTAGCGCGTTCTCCTGGCTGATTTGAGGATCTAAACCACTTCCTGAATTGGTCACCGCATCAGCTGGGATCAGGACATTATCTGCTAACCCGTTTTCCTTGCGATAAGCTTCAACGTTCTGTTTGACTTGGTCGATCAGCTTTTGCGATGTCGGACCCAAGTTAGAACCGCCCGAGGCCGTTGGGTCATAACCGGTACCTGCACTTGATGGACGCGGTTGAAAATACTTCTCACCGCTAAATCCTTGAGCCAGCAGAGCCGACCCCACGATGGTCCCATCCTTTGCTTCAATCAGGCTGCCATTTGCTTGGTAAGGGAAGACCACTTGGCCAATCCCCCAGATTACTAGCGGGTAGAGGCCACTACAGATAACCGTTAAAACAATGGTAGCGATAATCGACGTTTTAAGTTCCAAAAGCAGAGTTTTCATAGTTTGTGATAATGACGAGTCCTGAGCGTCCGTTTAAGCGAGATGAAGAAAGGTGATAATCACGTCGATCAGCTTAATCCCGATGAATGGTAGAATGATGCCGCCCAGTCCATAGATCAGGAGGTTGCGCTGCAGGATTTTGGCTGCTCCTAAAGGTCGGAATCTCACACCCTTCAGTGCCAATGGGATTAGCGCCACAATGATCACCGCGTTGAAAATCACGGCGCTGAGAATCGCGCTCGAATTGTTCTTCAGCCCCATAATGTTCAGGGGCCCGATTAAAGGAAACTTATCCATCAACATCGCCGGGATGATGGCGAAGTACTTCGCGACATCGTTCGCAATGCTGAAGGTGGTGAGCGCACCGCGAGTGATTAAGAGTTGTTTACCGATTTCAACGATTTCGATCAGCTTGGTCGGGTTCGAATCCAGGTCGACCATGTTGCCGGCTTCTTTAGCCGCTTGGGTTCCCGTATTCATAGCTACACCAACATCCGCTTGCGCTAACGCCGGGGCGTCATTGGTACCATCTCCCGTCATCGCTACGAGGTGCCCTTGTGCTTGTTCCTCCCGAATCCGAGCTAGCTTGTCTTCCGGCTTCGCTTCATAGAGAAAATCGTCGACTCCGGCTTCCTTGGCGATCGCCGCAGCGGTTAACCGGTTGTCCCCGGTGATCATCACCGTCTTAATCCCCATGGCCCGGAATCGCTCAAATCGGTCAGCCAAACCTCCTTTAACGATATCTTTTAGTCGGATAGTCCCGAGCACTTCCGCGTTGCGCGCTACCACCAAAGGAGTGGCGCCTTCACTGGAGATCGTGATCACGTCTTTCTCGACGGCTTCCGGAAGCTTTCCCCCAACAAACTTGCGAATCGAGTCAGCCGCCCCTTTCCGATAGCTCAAGTCGTCGACGTCCACACCGCTCATTCGGGTCTGGGCCGTGAAAGGGATAAATACAGCGTGTCCTAGCTCGTTGATCTCCCGTCCCCGAATGCCAAGACCTTTGGCCAGCACAACGATACTTCGACCTTCCGGAGTTTCGTCCGCAAGCGAAGCGAGTTGGGCTGCATCGGCCAGCGTTTGCCGGTCCACATTCGGCGCAGGTAAAAACTCGGTTGCCTGGCGATTACCCATGGTGATCGTCCCGGTCTTGTCCAGCAACAAAACATCGACATCGCCCGAGGCTTCGACCGACCGGCCGCTCATGGCCAAAACATTCTTCTGCACAAGACGATCAATACCGGCGATCCCGATTGCGCTTAAGAGGCCGCCGATAGTGGTCGGGATTAAGCAAACCAGAAGCGCGACCAGCACTGGGATCGAGAAATCGACACCGGAATAGACCCCGTACGCCTTCATCGACATCATCGCGATAAGGAAGATCAGGGTCAGCGCCGACAATAAAATGGTAAGCGCTATTTCGTTTGGCGTTTTCTGTCTTTCGGCGCCTTCGACCAAACTGATCATTCGATCCAGAAAGGTCTCACCCGGGTTCGAGGTAATTCGGATCTTAAGAACGTCCGATAGAACTTTCGTTCCGCCGGTCACCGCGCTGCGGTCACCGCCGGCTTCACGA
>JAFAZK010000270.1 GCA_019239825.1 Verrucomicrobiota bacterium
TCTGCAGCTCACGGTGCTGAAACCTTTCGAGGTGACCAAGACGATGAACAATTTCGACGTCAGGGCCAAAACTCATGGCGGCGGACCGGTTGGGCAAGCTGGCGCGATTCGATTAGGGATTGCCCGGGCGTTACTCGAGATTGATGCCGCGATGCGACCGGTCCTCAAAGAGGAAGGCTTATTGACGCGAGATCCGCGAATGAAAGAGCGGAAGAAGGCTGGACAACCTGGCGCACGTAAGCGGTTTCAGTTTTCTAAGCGCTAGAATTTTCTTCACAGACAGGTGCCTCAGGCATTTGTCCAAGATCCAAGTTACGGCAGCCCCGAAAACTTTCGGGGCTGTTTTTTTTGCAAGAACATGCGCCCTGGATTGCCTCCCAGCGTCTGGACGGGAGTCGCTTAACAGCGCTGCAGTTCTGTAGGTTGGCAGCAGGCGGCTCCCCGCGAACGTCTGGAGATGTTACCAAGGCCCCGCGTCTGGAGGGGAGCCGCTTTGCAATACTGCAGCTCTGTAGGTTGGCAGCAAGCGGCTCCCGCGAACGTATGCAGATGTTACCAAGGCCCAGTGTCTGGAGGGGAGCCGCTTTGCAATGCTGCAGCTCTGCAGGTTGGCAGCAAGCGGCTCCCGCGAACGTCTGCAGATGTTACCAAGGCCCAGTGTCTGGAGGGGAGCCGCTTTGCAATGCTGCAGCTCTGTAGGTTGGCAGCAAGCGGCTCCCGCGAACGTCTGCAGATGTTACCAAGGCCCAGTGTCTACAGCGTTCGGAGATGGCACATCAGCGGTAGTTTCCGGGAGCCGCCTGCTATCACATTTTTAGGCTAGGCCCACGATACGAGGAATATTACGGGTTTTTCTAAGGTTCGCTCCAAAGCGGCTCCCCTCCAGGCGCTGGGTGATGCGGATGCCTGCGGTAGTTTCCGGGAGCCGCCTACTATCACATTTTTAGGCTAGGCCCACGATACGAAGAATATTACGGGTTTTCTAAGGTTGGCTCCAAAGCGGCTCCCCGCTATGGGTGATGTGGGTGCCTGCGGTAGTTTCCGGGAGCCGCCAGCTATCACATTTTTAGGCTAGGCTCGCGATACGAGGAACATCACGGGTTTTTCTAAGGTTGGCTCCAAAACGGCTCCCCTGCAGGCGCTGGGTGATGCGGGTGCCTGCGGTAGCTTCCGGGAGCCGCCAGCTATCACATTTTTAGGCTAGGCTCGCGATACGAGGAATGCCGCGGGTTTTTCTAAGGTTCGGTCCAAAGCGGTTCCCCTCCAGGCGCTGGGTGATGCGGGTGCCTGCGGTAGTTTCCGGGAGCCGCCTGCTATCACGTTTTTAGGCTAGGCTCGCGATACGAGGAATATCGCGGGCTTTTCTAAAGCACGCTCCAAAGCGGCTCCTCTTCAGAGGTCATGGCGAATTCTATAACCGTTGTGCTGCCGATCCGTCTGTTCTTGAGGAGCCCGCTCTGCCGAAAAATGGGTATGCATTTTCCGGCCACGCAGGCTAATCTGCACGATTAAGCGATGTCTTGTTCAAAAATTGATCCGGCTCTCCATCAAGCTAAGAAGCCGAGCTGGATAAAGGTCCGGTTGCCATCCAATCCGGTTTTTTTCTCAACCAAAGCACTGATCTCGGATCTGCGACTCCATACTGTCTGCGAGTCCGCTCAGTGCCCCAATCGTTGGGAATGCTGGAGCCAGGGTACGGCGACATTCATGATTGCCGGCGAAAGATGCACCCGCGCCTGCGGATTTTGTGCGGTGTCGACCGCTAAGCCTTTTGCACTGGAACCCGACGAACCCGAACGGGTGGTTGAAGCGGTGCTCCGGCTAAAGCTAAGACACGTAGTGATCACAGCGGTGGCTCGGGACGATCTTAAGGATGGAGGAGCAAATCATTTTGCCCAAACCATTAGCGGAATCCGGAGCGCAGATCCGAGCATTGTGATCGAGGTATTGGTTCCAGACTTCAATGGTCGAGAGGAATCGCTGATCGAGGTATTGGCGGCGAAACCTGACATATTTAATCACAATCTGGAAACCGTAGAGAGACTAACCCCTTATGTCCGCTCGAGAGCAAAATATCGATTGTCTTTGTCCGTTCTGAAAAGAGCGAAAGAGATCGACCCTGAAGTAGTCACGAAAAGCGGAATTATGTTAGGACTCGGTGAGAGCGAGCCTGAGCTTTTCCAGGCAATGGATGATCTGCGGGAATCCGGTGTTCAAGTGCTGACGCTTGGCCAGTATCTCAGGCCGACCCCGCAACATCTACCGGTCGTCGAATATATTTCTCCAGAAACCTTTGAAACCTATCGGGAGATCGGGTCGAGCAAAGGCTTTGAATACGTGGCTTCGGGACCGCTGGTAAGGAGCTCCTACCATGCGGCGGACTATCATCCAACAGCCCGGCGGCATTCGGGTACGTAAAATCTCGAACGCGAGTTCATGATCGAGCCTCGTTCGGATAATGTGTGCGCCATCATTCCGGCACACGAAGAGGAGCGATTTATCGCGGAAGTCGTCCGCGCCGTTCGAGCACACGTGGGAAAGGTCATCGTGGTCGATGATAACTCACAGGATAATACCGGCTTGGCGGCGGCAACTGCCGGAGCCAGCGTGATCCGGCATCCACAACGTTTGGGAAAAGGCGCCGCCATTAAGACCGGCCTGCGAAGATCGGCCGCGGAGCACTATGAATACTTCCTTTTTCTGGATGGAGACGGCCAGCACGACCCCGGCGAGATCCCGAGATTTGTAGATAAAGTCTCGCAATCGAAGACCGACCTGGTTGTGGGTAATCGGATGAATAACCCGGCGACAATGCCGTGGGTTCGCCGTTTGACGAATCGATTCATGTCCTGGCAGATCGGAAACCTGTGCCGGCACAAACTCCCAGACAGCCAGTGCGGTTACCGAATGGCGAACCGGCGTCTGCTTTCGGTGTTACTGCAGTCCAGCGATGGGTTCGCCTTCGAGACCGAATGTTTGCTGCTGGCTGCTCGCAATGGGTACTCGATCGATTTTGTTCCGATTCGAACGATTTACCGGGCGGAGCAAAGCAAGATTCGTCCAGCCCGCGATACATTCGGCTATTTCCAAGTACTCTCGAAACACCTGCTTCAACGCCCGGCGGCAGAGCGATTGCAGCCGCTGCCGTTTGGGGGCACGGAAGTGTCGGATCAGGGGTGATATTTGGTAGAGGCTCCAGTATGGCCTACCAGCGTTCGCGAGGCTGCCGGTTTCGCTGAGCCACGAGATGTGTTGGTGCTTGGACCTGCCGAGCCGTTCGCAACGTGTGACACTCTCGCGATGCTGAGTGGACAGCCTGGCGAAAATGTCGTTGCGCGTGGCGGTATTTGCTGTGCGAGGTCGAGCACTAGACCCACGGCTCGGCGAGCGCAACGACCTAGTGCGTCATTTCTCGCTACATGTCAGTGTCCCTTGCCGATCCGTTCAGGACGTTCGGGAGCCTCGCCCCACCAAATTCTCTTCGCCGCGTTGCCCTCTAATGCAGCGCCACACTTGCGCTTGGTGTCGGGGACGCTTTCGGCGTCGAGAATTCTTTCTTCAACTGCTCGATGATAGTGGTATTAGCGGCGGTTCGCCGTTCTTGACTTTCCTTAGCGAGTTCCTCCTCCAGCTTCTTACGTTCTTCTACGTAGCGTTTCCGGAATTGCACGCGTTGGGCTTCGGTCAGATGTAACCCCGATTTTTGGTAGGCCTCGGTAACCGCCTCTTCCTGTTTCACGTGGCGGACATGCTCCTGCTGGCGGATATAATCGCGCTCTTCTGGGCTCAAAGCTTGCCAGCGATGCAGATTTTGCAGGACCTTTTCTTGTTGTTCGGGCGGCAACTGTTCGATCGATTTACGCAACTCCTCTATACGGGCAGAAGAAGCCGGCTGAGGTGTTGCGGAAGGTTGAGGAGTAGGGGTGTCCGCGAACGCTCCTACGGCGATCAACGCTAAGATCAGTGCGCCGAAGAATCGAGCCATACAGAGGACTCTTCGGAAGATATCGCGACATCGAGATCAGCGATAACGTCGAGGTCACCTGGCTCAGTTTGTGCGACCACAATCGGCCTATGATCTGCACTATGATGAGAAAGAAGGGAAAAGTGAGCCAGAATTACCGCCATCGCGCCGGCCAAGGCGCTGGGTAAACCGTATCGCAACCAGTTTCGCCAGACAGCGACTCGTTTCTCGTGTCCATGCCGGACAGCCGACATGACCTTAGCAACGAAGAATGGAGAGGGCTCTGATCTCTTAGCCCGCCCCAATAAGGCCCATAGTTCGTCGTGTTCCTGGTCCTTCATCGCTGTTGATTAAACTCTCGGCGCACCAAAAAGTTTCGTTCAGGACCAGCTTAGTTCAATGAGGACTTTGAAACTAGTCACCCGCCTCTAAAAAGCCTTCCAGCTGGCGAATCCGGGTGGGATGTCTCATTTTGCGAAGGGCCTTGGCTTCTATTTGCCGGATGCGTTCCCGGGTGACTTTGAATTGCCGGCCGACTTCTTCAAGGGTCCGACTGTAACCGTCTACGAGGCCAAATCGTTGTTCGAGTACCTGCCGTTCCCGTTCGGTCAGAGTGTCCAGCACGTCGCGAATCTTCTCGCGCAGCAGGACTACTGCCGTCATATCGCTAGGATTCTCAGCGCCCTTGTCTTCGATGAAATCGCCGAAACTGGTATCTTCACTGTCACCTACCGGTGATTGCAAAGAGATCGGCTGCTGAGCCATTTTCAGCACGGCGCGCACTCGTTCCACCGGCAATTGGATCTCCTCCGCAACCTCTTCTGGATTGGGTTCCCTGCCGTACTCCTGAACGAGTTGCTTCTGCACGCGCATTAGCTTGTTAATGGTCTCGATCATGTGCACCGGGATGCGGATGGTGCGCGCTTGGTCTGCAATCGACCGGGTGATCGCTTGGCGGATCCACCACGTGGCGTAAGTCGAAAACTTGTAGCCGCGGCGGTACTCGAACTTCTCCACGGCTTTCATCAGGCCCATGTTGCCTTCCTGAATCAGGTCAAGGAACGACAGGCCGCGGTTGGTATATTTCTTGGCGATCGAAATGACTAACCGCAAGTTGGCCTCGACCATCTCGGTCTTCGCCCGTAACGCCCTCTTTAGCCAATCTTTGAGCTCCCGATGGCTGTTGATAAAATCGTCGGCTTTTTGCCAGATGACGTACTCGACCTCAAGTAACCTGCTTTTAGACAGCGCCAATTTTTCTTTGGCCGCTCCTGTCGCGTTCTCGACGCGGGTGATTTCGGTCAGGAGATTGACGATTAAACGCTGTTTCTCATCGGCCAATTGGACGAACTCTTCGGTAACCCGCTGCTTAAAGTAGAAACGCGGATAGAGCTTCATTAGAGCCGTGTGCGATTTCTGGAACTCGACTTTGGCGCTGCTTTCTTTCGGAGTTCCGCGCGCGGCCAACCAATTACGGTAGAGTTCCCCTGTGTCTTTGCTGGCTTTTTCAACCACCGCACAAAGCCGGGCCAAGCCCTTCATGTACCGTTCTCGGCTCTCAATTTTCTTGTCTAAAATGACGCGATCGAAGCGTTCCCGGCCATCGATCAATTTCTGCGCGAGCTGGATGTGCGCCGTCGAAATAAAGCCGAATCGATTGATGAACTTCTGAACCATCAGCTCGGCATTTTCGATTCGCTTGGAGATCTCAACTTCCTGTTCGCGAGTCAGTAGCGGAACCTGACCCATCTGTTTGAGATACATCCGGACCGGATCGTCGAGAATATCTAGCTTTTGGTCCTTCTCCTCTTCTTCATCGTCGAGGTCCTTTTTACCACCCTTGTAGCTATCAACCTCGGAGGCTTCGATGATATCGACTTCCATGGACCGAAGCTGAGCGAAGATCTGGTCCATCTCGTCCGGATCGGCCATGCCCTCTGGCAGCGCTTCATTGATATCATCGTAAGTGAGATAGCCCTGCTCTTTTGCCAGTTTGACCAGCTCACGCAGGCGTTCCTGTAAATCAAAACTCGTCTCAGTATGGCTGATGCGCGCTGGGGGTGAGTGATCTCCGTTGCTGACTGGAGGCTCCTGCGAGGGGTTTGCGGTTGTAAGCAAGGGCGCCTTTGCTGTTTTTCGGTTGGATTTTGAGGCACCGTTTTTGCTCGGATTAGCCGGCACCTCGCCTTTAGATTTCTGCTCCGCTGAACCCTCCTTGGCCCTTTTTAGAGCAACAGGTTGACCTTTATCCGGATTAGAAGTTGTGACTCTCGGCATATGCACCTGCGCTCGTCAGAAGAATAAACCGGGCCGGAGCGGGGTAGTTGCGCGATGGTAAGACACAGGTTGACGACACTCGACCCAAAAGCCGCGAAATATCTGTGAACAGCCTTCGCAGGTCAAGGATTTCTTTCGCCGGTGGGTCGTTTCGCGTGCATAGCCGCGCTGCGCAGCACGTTGCCTAGCGGCGAAAATCCGTGCGCGGCCGGGGTGGCTATTGGGTCTTAGGTTCGACGGTTTCAAAATCGGATGCGAAACGAGATTCAAGCTCCAGCACTCGGTTTAGTTCGCCCAAGGCTTGCGCGTAGGCTTCAGGTTTATCAGAATTTAGTCGTAACGCGCCTTCGATGCGACTCTTGCGGAGACGGATCTCTTGTTGAACCAAGCCACACCAATAGCTGCGCCGAGCTAGCTCGATTGGCTTGAGAGCGAGCGCGCTCGATAATACGGCAGCATCGCCGGCTTCCAGAGCACCTAAAAACGCGGATACCGAGGCGGGGTTATCAGATTGCAGATCAGAATCTAATATTTTTGCCAGAATTTCTGTTCCGGGCACACTGTCGAGGATCTCTTTCCAAGGCTGTCCGCGTACCCAACGGAGCGTAGCCACATCGGTCATGAAGATGTTGCAAAGTGCTGATATTTTGTGTTCGGGCTGCGCGATGCCGGTTTCTATCGGTTCCAGCAGGCTGCTTCGGCCGCTTCCTTTCCGGTGGCTGGCAATGGCTTGTTCCACGGCCTCCCGCGATAGCGAGAGCCGCGTCATGACTCGACTGATGATGGTATCTCGCAACACCGGTTCTGATATTAGACCGATGAATCGTGCGATGCGATGGGCCGATTCGACGCGTTGAGCCACGCTCTGGTCCCTGGTTGCGCTTCGCTCCAACTCATGCTCGAGGAAATCTTTTGCCTGACCGATCCGGAGGCGAAATTGCTCTGCGCCTTCTTTCCGAATTAACGAGTCAGGATCTTCGCCGGCGGGTAACCTGCCGAGACGCACTTGTAAACCGGCCGCATATAACACCTCGATGGCGCGTTCCCCTGCGCGTTCACCGGCGGCGTCAGCGTCAAAGAAAAGGATCACCTCGGTAGCAAATCGCTTGAGGAGTGAGGCGTGTCGTTCAGTCAGGGCTGTCCCGAGAGGAGCTACCACGTTGTCGATCCCAGCCGCGAACGCGATAATCAGATCCACCTGACCTTCTAAAACCACGGCTTGTCGACTTTGAGCGATGCCTCGCTTCGATTTCTCTAACCCAAACAACAGATTGCCCTTGGAGAACAACGGCGATTCTGGAGAGTTGATATACTTTCCACCGGGCGCTTTTGGCTGCAGCACCCGACCGCTAAAGGCGACCACTTCACCGAGCTCATTCGTGATGGGAAACATCAAACGATCTCGGAATCGATCATACACGTCAGACCGAGGATTACCTTCATCGCGGAGCTTTACTAAGCCGCTGACTACCAATTCTTCTTTACTAAAGCCGGCTTCTACCGCCCAGGTTCGAAACGCGGTCCAAGAACTTGGCGCATATCCGATCCGCCACTGACGGGCGATCTCGATATTGAGTTGGCGCCCGCGCATATAGTCGCGGGCGATCTCACCAGCCTTGGTGCGAAGCAGATTGCGATGAAACCAGTCCGCGGCCTCGAAATGGAGGCGAAGAAGGCGTTTTCTCTGGTTTTGTTTTTCTTGTTCTTCCGGACTCGGCTCGGCTTCGATAATTGGAATCGCGGCGCGATGAGCTAACCGCCGGACTGCTTCCGGGAAGTCGACGTGCTCGTATTCCTGAACGAACTGGAAGACACTGCCTCCCCGGCCACAACCAAAGCAATAAAAAGTCTGTTTATCCGGGTTTACATAAAAAGAGGGCGTTTTCTCCTGGTGAAATGGGCAGAGCGCACGAAACTCGACACCGGCTCTTTTGAGAGGGAAATAGCTCCCTATAACGTCGACGATGTTTAGGGCAGCAGCGACTTGCTCAATAGTTTCAGGCGAAATTCGCGGCATCTTTGTTGGCAACCGTTAAGAACCGTTCTTAGCGCGATAATAAGCGAAGTGCGCCAGCAATGACACGCCCAGATTATCGTTGATCGAGAGACAACGTTGGTAGGGCGAAAAACTCGGCGCGCCGAGTTTTTCGCCCTACCCGCCTGCCACCATTTTGATGATCTCGATCCGATCTTCTTCTTGGATGGGTTGGCGACCAAAAGTGTCGCGAGCCACTGGTTGGCCGTTGCGCTCCACCAACACCGTTTTCACTGGTAGACCGAAGCTTTCCAAGAGATCCGCGATAGTTGATCCGTCCGGCACAACCCGCGCTTCGCCATTTATTCTGGCCGTCATACGTTTAAGATCGCGGCATCCCAATCTTTCCAAACAGGATCAATCCCAATCTTAGTCAGTGCTTCGGCGACTTCTTGCGGCGACCGGTGGTCCTCGATCTCGAATTGCGGTTCGGCCCCACCGTTAGCGTCACTCACATTTTGGATGCGGCCGCGCACGGTTAAATGCAGCGACTCGGTTCCTTGGCCGGTATAGCCGCCCGGAGAAGTTCGGCTGCCGGCGCTCATGGTCGTTACGCCCAAATGCACCAGGGTATCGCGTAGCCAAATCGGTTCTCGCGTGCTAAGCACGATGCCAACTTGAGGAAATGTTACCCGGAAAGCGCACACGAGTTGGATCAGGTCACGGTCACTCAATGCGTAATGAGGCTGAAAGCCGCCGGCGGCAGGTCGTAACCGAGGGAACGCAACGGTAACCTGCGAACGCCAACATCGGCGGAGCAGAAATTCGATATGGCTGGCAAGAGCGATCGCTTCCTGTCGCCAGGGAGCTAGCCCAAAAAGAGCGCCGAGGCCCAGACGACGAAATCCAGCCGCGTAGGCGCGTTCCGGTGTTTCCAGACGCCAGAAGAAGTCTTTCTTTGGCCCGGCCGTATGCAAGGTCTCGTAGAGCGCGCGATCATAGGTCTCTTGATATACGACGAGGCCTTCTGCTCCTGCCCCGATCGTCAACCGGTATTCATCGGTTTCTAACGGCGCTACCTCCAGCGACACGGAAGGAACGATTCTGCTAACCCGTCTGACGACGTCTACAAGGTACTGATTCGAAATGAACTTGGGATGTTCACCCGAGACTAGGAGCAGGCTACGAAATCCCAAACCGGCGAGAAAACGCGCCTCGTGTTCAACCTGGTCAAGAGTCAGGGTGACTCGCAAGATCGGGTTGTCTCGAGAAAAACCGCAGTAAGAACAGCTATTGATGCATTCGTTCGAAAAATAGAGCGGGGCGAACAACCGCATCGTCCGGCCGAAGAATCGATGGGTTATCTTTTTTGCGCCCGCAGCCAGGTTGGTAAGCGCCCGATCATCGATCGGTTCAAGCAACTTGCTAAACTCGAACAAGGTCTTAGTGGTGGGCGCCGAACCGGATTTTAAAACATCTGCAAATGTCATGGAATATCGCTGTCACGAGACACTAGTGCGGGGTGATGGGGATGTCTATGGCGTGTCAGCGAATGGGCGAAACGAGGCGCGCCTGGAGGGCAGCCGCTTTGGGTCGCACTCAAAAGACCCTACGATATTTGTCTCGGCGCCTTGCCTGACCGCAAACCTTTTGAAACAGGCGGCTCCCGAGAACGTCTCGACGTGTGTTAGGTCTGTCGGCCCGTCAAGCGTTTGAATAATTTCCAAACCAAACGATGGACAAAAGATCGCGTGCGGTAATTCGCGGGAGCCGCCTGTTTAACACCCATTTTGGTGTTCCTCGCGGTGGAACGAATATCGCCTGATCTATAGTTGCGTTCAAAAGCGGCTCCCCTCCAGACGGCGCTTGGCGCCTCAGTTCGCCCATTCCCCGTTTCGCCCATTGGCGCTCGCAAATCACCCGGCGTTGGCGGTCTTTAGCTGGTAGTTCGGGAAGCGGGTTCTCAGTTCGGTCAACGTCTTGTTAGCTTCGGCCTCGTTGCCGGACTGATGGAAGGCGACATACGCTTTCTCTAATGCCAGCGGAGTCACTTCTGGGTCTTCGTAAAGAACTGCCACGCTAAGGTAAGATTTGGCGGCGTTATCGTAGTTGCCGCGGCCGGACTCAACATCTCCGATGGCTAACCGGGCTTCCGCATTGATGCGACCTTCCGGCTGGAGCGTCATCGCTTGTTCGGCGGATTTGGTGGCGTCATCGTATTGTTTTGCGCCCAATTGAGCGGCGGACAACGTAACAAAAGCTTTGGCGCGATCCGCAGGATCAGTGGCGGACTGAAGGTAAGTGCTTATCGATGCCGTAGCCTCAGGGTAATGTTGCAGCTCGGTTTGGTCTCGGCCGAGTGTCATCCAAACCGCTTTGTCGACTTTGTCAGCCGGCGTATTCTTGGTTAGCAACGACAGGAATTTTTCTGACTTGTCGTATTGTTTCGCCTCGAAGTAACGCTGACCAAGCCAAGAGCAGGCATCCCCCACGGTGCTGACGCGCTTCGGATCGGGCTGTATGTAGTTAGAAACCTCGGTTGCAGCATCATCCAGACGGTTTAGCGTTTGGTAACAGAAAATCAGGCGAGGAGTGACTCGATCGTTATATTCGTTGGGATTCTTTTGCCGAGCCGCGGATAGGGATTCGATGGCCTCTTCATAACGCTTGTCCTTAAAGGCTTGCCAACCTATCCAGAAATTGGCTTGGGCAGCGCCGGAGCTATTAGGATACTTTTGCAGTAAGTCATGAAAGGTATCCGTCATTTGCTGATACTCGCCCAGTTGACCCAAAGTAAGTCCTTTTTCTAGTAGGGCAGCCTCGCATTCTGGCGAGCTCGGATATTGCGCGATGACCTTGGTAAAATCAGTGAGCGCTGCCGAATAATTTTTTTGATCCTGATAGAGTAAGGCCCGCTTCAAAAGCGCTTTTACCGCCAGTTTGTACTGCGGATAGTCCACCAGTAGCCCGGAGAATGCCTCGATGGCCGCCGAGGTATTGTGAACCTGACTAAAGGCATAGCCGGCGGCGTAAAAACAATCCGGTTTATAGCTATCCGGTAGAGATGAGTTAGTTAGTTCCTGGTAAAGTTTCGCAGCTAGAGCGAACTGATTCTGTTGGAGAAGAGCCTGAGCTTTCAACAGGGTGGCTTTGTCAGCTCGCTCCTTCGGCGGGCTCAGTGCCAAATAGGCGTCCACTTCTCGGGACAGGCTTGGATCCTTCGATTGATCCAGTGCAACCAGTCGTTGGTAGCGTCCATCCGCTGCCTCTTGAGTACTTGGATATTGGCGGATTAGCTGATTATAAAAGTCGAGCGCTCTAGATTGCTTGCCCAGTTGGCGGTACGAGTTTGCTACGATTAACAAAACGCTTGGTTTAGTCTCTTCACCTAACGCATTTAAATTCTTGGCGTACGTATCAAGTACTTGAGCGAACTTGTCGCCGTCGTACTCAAGTTTCATGAGTTCGAGCTGAGCGATTTGCTTCCATTTTCCTTCAGCGCTCGTGCTAATCGCCGTTTTGAACAATTGCTCTGATTCGTCTCGTTTCTTTAGATCCTCTCCCAGAATACCGGCACGAACCAGTGCTTCTACTCGAACGGCCGGCTTGGCCGCGTCAGTTCCAAGGCTACGAAAGAGATCGTAGGCCGAATCTTTCTGCCCATTTTCCAATGCGAAATAAGCGACGGACAGGCGGGCGGCATCCCGAAACGGGTTATTGTCTCCCGTCTTAGCCACCTCGTCGTAAATTGGGCGAGCCTCGCTCTTTCGGTTCATTAGCTCCAGGCTCTTCGCTTGGTAGTACAGAGCAGTGATCCTGACCTCGGAAGATTTGCTATTGTCGACCGCTTTTTCGTACAAGTTCGCGGCACTGCCGTAATCTCTCTGATCGAAAGCGCGGGACGCCAAACGGAAGGCGGCACTGCCAACGAATTCTCCGGATTGGACCTCGCTGAGCAACATCTTATAAGTGGTCAGGGCCGGCGATTCCTGTCCCATCTTGGAATAGCAATCCGCTAAGCGATACATAGCGGCAGCGCGTCCGGAATCCTCTTGATATCGGCCTAGAAATTTTTCGTATTCCGGCGCCGCTAGATCATAAAGTTTTCTAGCGTATAACCCGTCTGCGATCGCAAGCTGGGCCTTAGCAGGGTCTGAGGCGTTTTCGGTGCCACCCTCGGGCGCTAGGCGAATTTCATCATTTGCGATTTGATCGCGGGTCCGGTTGTCTGGCTCGGCAGAACTGCCGCGAGAAGTGGTATTGTTCGACGTCGCGTTGTTCTGAGATCCGGAGCCCCGGCTATCGATCCGTTCATCTAAAATTGATTGTCCTGGCGCCGGCGTCTGGAATGGCTTTATCGGCACGGCTCGTGGGGCGGTGGTTTCGCCTGGATTTACCGGCATTGCCCTTGGCGCCGCGGTCTCACTGGGGGTGGGAGTTGCCGGTAACGCTCTGCGGACTTCCTGAGCGATTCCGATGGTAGTCTGTCCGAGTAGACCTGTGCAGATTATACCGGCGACTAACCGGCCAGAAATTGGGACGTACATTTTATCTCCTTCCCGCGGCCTGCACAGACAAGTTGCACCACAAAGACACATCAGCATGAAACCCAGCCGAGGCGACGTTGATCTGCATCAAGCTGTGTTCATCTGCAGTTATGTGTTTTATAGCCTTAGTGTCTTTGTGGTGAATTCCGCCCTTGGTTCATTGTTCGGGTTTGCCCGTGGCGAACGCCACGTTCCAGATATCCGCTTGGCGGCAGATATCCAGTACCTCGACGATATGCTTGTAGTCTACCGCCTCATCGCCTCGCACAATCACTGCCTGATCCGGATACAATTGTGACAGTTTTTTTAGCTGATCCAGCAGCTCAGCCGACGATTTAGGTTGGCGATTCACAATTACCGTACCGTCGGCCTTGACGTTAATCACCACTTGACCCACGTACGGTTGGGTCTCGTTTGCTTTGGCTGCGCTGGGCACGCGCACGTCGAGTTCGTTCTCGGCGAGGGCGAAATTCCACGTGACGATGAAGAAACAGAGGATCACCAATAGAATATCGACCATCGGCGCGATCATGAAGCCGAGGACCCGAGGCTCTTCCTGGGGGCGGAAATTCATTTTTCTTTAGACATCATCGTTTTCCAGAACTCCCGAAGGTTCGATCCGGCGGGAACGCTGCGTGGCGAGAATGTTGACGATATGGGTAGTGGCGGCTTCCAGATCAGAAATCATCGAAGAAACTTTTCCTCGAAACAATGAGTAGAAAGCCATCGCGGATATACCGACGATGAGACCAGCTGCGGTTGCGACCAGGGCTTGAGATACTCCTCCAGCGAGAAGGACTTGACGCGGCTGCGTTGAATTTCCCGCCAGCAAACCGAACGAGTTGATGATACCGACCACGGTGCCGAGCAATCCGAGCATGGGAGCTAGGGTTGCCAAGTCGGCTAAATAAACAATTCGTTGCTGCAGGCTACTGCCGAAGCGAGTGCCCTCTGTCTCGGCTACTTCTCGAATCGCGGACGGCGGCGCCGAGGGGTGCTTGGTTGCGAAGTCGAGAGTCCGGGCGGTGATTCGGGCGATCGCACTGGAATGACGGTTTGAGACCGTGATTAACGCGACGTAATCTCGTTTACGTAACAAGGCCTCCGCGGTTTCCATGTACCGGCGCGTTACGACTGCCCCACGCCGAAGGGTGAACAGGCAAGCAAGAATCAAGGTGAGCGTGATAATCGATGCACCGATTAGCGGAATCATGACCCAACCGCCTGCCTGCAATAATCTCAAGAGCGTCTCCTGAGTCTGGTTTCCAGTTGGGGTAGTTTGGGCGATCTGGGCGAGAATAGGCTGGGCCAAAAAAACAAACGAGTTCATGCCGATCGGGCTTTATTTAACCGCACGATCGGATTCAGCGCAAGGGAAGGCGCTAGGGGCGCAGGGGAGGGGGCGGTTGTCAGGCGAAGTGCCGTGTGCCGAAGGGACCCCGTTCCTTTCAGTCTTCACCTTTGACCTGATAGCAGGACGCGCGTGTTCTCCGAACGGCGCGTGCCCGCTCCACCACACACCCTCCCGCTCGCTGTTCGACGAATCGCTTGAAAGACGATATGGTACTCGACGGCCTGCTTACTGCGCATGCAACCTTCGGTCTTACAGAAAAAATCTGATTTGGTTGAGAAGCTTAGGGATGTTCCCCATAAGCCTGGCGTTTACCTGATGAAGGACCGCCTCAATCGGATCATCTACGTAGGGAAGGCGCGGGATCTCCGGAAACGATTGGGGCAGCATTTCATGCCTTCCCGGCGAGCGAATGCGGACTTAAAGACCCGGGCTTTGCTAGATAGCGTGTGGGATTTTGAAATCCATCTGGTCCGCAACGAACCGGAGGCGTTGTTGCTCGAGGGCAAACTCATCAAGGACTATCGCCCGAAGTACAACGTCAGTTTCCGAGACGACAAACGGTTCCTGCTCGTAAAAGTGAACCTGTCTGATCCGATCCCGCGGTTTCAACTAACGCGACTAAAGAAGGACGACGGCTGTCGTTACTTTGGCCCCTTTGCTCACGCGGGAGCATTGCGCTCAACCTTAAGCTGGATGCGAAAACGCTTCGGCATCCGGTCCTGCCGAGCTCCTGAGCCTGGCGAGCAGGATTATCGGCGCTGTTTAGACCACATCATCAAAAACTGTTCTGCGCCGTGCATCCGGAAGGTTTCCCTTGAGGAGTATCATCAACGGGTATTGGAGGCATGCGAATTTTTAGACGGCGAAAGCCGCGAACTGTTGGAGCAACTCGAAGCGGAGATGAAGTCGGCGGCGGAAAAACTCGATTTTGAGCGGGCGGCTCAGATTCGGAATATGCTGGAGGATCTGCGGCGCACCACGAAACCGACGCGGCGATTTACGCGGGGTTCGCTTCCCAGCACGGTCGACCCGGCGGCAGATTTGCAGGCTTTAGCGGATGCTTTACTGCTTCCAGGACCGCCGCGGATCATGGAATGTTTCGATATCTCGAATATTTCCACGACGCACGTGGTGGCTTCGATGGTCTGTTTCAAGGACGGCGTGCCGGACAAATCGAACTACCGGCGATACCGCATTCGAACCGTGGAAGGGCAAGACGATTTTGCCAGTATGGCCGAGGTTGTTCGCCGGCGTTATTCCCGGATTTTGTTGGAGACCAAGGCGATCGCCTCGGATCTATCGGAATTCAATCAAGAGCCGGTAGAGGACGTGGTAAGACGGGCACAATCTCTCGCCGAGCTCGAGACAGGTTCTACCGACAATATCGAGACAGAGGCAGTCGAAGAGCTCGAGGCAGCTCCTCTCGGGAGCGTCGATACAGGCCCTCTCGACAGGCTCGAGACAAGTGCTCCGGATGAGCTTGAAGTAAAGATGCCGGAGAAGCCCAGGAGCAGCCCCGAAAGATTGGTGCGTCTCCCGGATTTAATCATCGTTGATGGAGGGAAAGGCCAATTGAATGCGGCTTGCCGCGAACTGCAGCGGCTCGGTCTGAGCGAGCGGCCGATTATTGGTTTAGCCAAAGAGTTCGAGGAGATTTATCGGCCGAGCCGCCCTCTGCCACTGCGACTGCCCGAGGATTCAGGCGCGCTGCAGCTTTTGCAGCGGATACGGGACGAGGCTCACCGGTTTGCTAACGGCTATCACCAGTTGCTAATGAAGAAGAGAATTGCCGAAAGCGTTCTGGATGAATGTCCTGGTGTGAGTGATAGCCGGAAACAAGCTCTCTTAGCGAAGTTTGGATCGGTGGAACGTCTCCGGAAAGCTTCAATTGAAGACATCGCAGCCGTCGACGGGGTCAGCAACAAGCTGGCTGAAACGATTTGGCGCTTTTTGAACCGCTAATTCCTATCTCATAAATCGCGCCTTGAAACAGCCAACAGATCCGGCGCCCGCGGTGCGAAGGCCCAGGCTGTTTATGGGACAGGACACGAGAAAACCTATTGCGTAAGTGTCGGTCTAGTGGTCTTAATCGATCGATGAGGTTGCTGCCCAGCCAGTGGATCCTGTTCACCGGCATCGTTTTGGTTTCTTCAGCGCGAGCACAGGAACTCCGGCCAACTCCCGGGGAATCGCCGGATATTAAGCCGAGTTGGGAGACCCAAAAACAAGTGGCTGAGTACGCGTTGTCGATACCGGCGCCACGGGGGCAGATCACTGATCGCAATGGACAACCTTTGGCGCAGAATCGGGTGAGCTACAATCTCAGTATTGTTTTCCCGACGCCGCTGAACTTCACGGACGACCAGGTCATCCAGTACGTGAATCAACAGGTTGCCTCCGCGAAAACATTGACCTCACGTCCGATCAATTGGACCACGGAAGGGGCGATTCAGCATTATCGGAATCGGGGCGTTATTCCGTTCGATATCGCTGCCGATCTACCAGAGGCCGAAGTACAGAGTCTAAAAAGGAGGTTGCCCGATGGGCTTACGCTGCGTGCAACCTATGTTCGTTTTTATCCGCAGGGCCAGTTGGCCGGACACGTTGTTGGTTACACTGGTAGAACCAGCGGTAGCAATACCAAGGCACTCCAAAATGCCGATCTTCTTTGGCCAGACAGCGAAGGCCGGGACGGCCTTGAGCTAACGTTCGACGATCAACTCCGGGGAAAAATGGGGCAGCTACATTTGATCTTCGACAAGGGCGGTCGTGTGACCGGGCAAAACATCGCGGTGACGCCAGAGCCCGGTTACAACGTAGTCACCACTCTGGATATCGATATGCAGCGATTGGCCGAGAAAATTCTTCAAAAGCGCTGCAAGCGAGGAGCAATCGTGGTGATCGATCCGCACACCGGTGAGGTGTTGGCATTGGCATCTTGGCCCACCATCAATCCAAATGATTTTGTTCCGATCATTTCGCAGGAGAAGTTTGATAAACTAAATTCGGACCCGAACATTCCACTTCTGCCCAGAGCGTTCCGGTCCGCTTATCCAGCGGGTTCTACCTTTAAAGTGTTTGTTGGGATTGCGGCATTTGAGAGCCACAAACTTTCACCGGACGACGAGTTTGGTTGCCCGGGAGCGTTGGACATAGGGAACCTGACCTTTCATAACTGGAAGAAGGGCGACGCAGGAGACCTCGATTTTCGGGAAGCTTTAACGCAATCTTGCGATACTTGGTTTTATCAATTGGGGCTGAAGTTAGGAGCATCCACGATGGTCCAGTGGGCTCAGCGCATGGGGCTCGGACAACGCACCGGGATCTTGCTCAATGGCGAAGCCGAAGGGCGAATCCCGACCGACCAATACATGCAGGTTACATATAAGCGGCACTTCTTGCCTGGCGATCTAGCAAACTTTTCTATCGGTCAGGGAGACATTTTGGTGACGCCGTTGCAGATGGCCCAAGCAATGGCCACAGTGGCCAACGGTGGAACCCTGTTTCAATCCAGAATTGTTAGACAGGTCCAAACCTTGAGCGGCGAGGTTGTGTATACGTATAGTCCCCGAGCCAAGGACCTCTTAAATCTCGGCAAGGTCACTCGAGAAGAGTTGAAAGAAGGGATGCTCGGAGCGGTGAATAGCGGAAACGGAACGGGTGGCGCCGCAAGCTTGGACAACGTCAAGGTGGCCGGAAAAACTGGGACTGCTCAATGGGGGCCGAAAAAACGAGAACGAACCGCCGCCTGGTTTGCTGGATTCGCGCCAGCCGATAATCCGCAATATGCGTTTGCTGCCGTGTACGAGGGAGCGGTAGGTGAGCCGGCCCATGGAGGTAGTAAAGCTGCCCCGATGATTGGTGATCTGCTCCGAGAACTATTTAAAGACGTTCCGAAAAAACCCTCCGAGAAGGAGAACAACGATCACAACGATCAGGACGACGATTCTGATCAGAGCGATTAATAGCGCCGGAAGCGCCCCGGAGCGCCGGGAACGGTGGAGCGCGATTTGCTCGTGGCCTTCCTGCTCGTTTTTGGCAGCGTTGAAATGCTCGGCGTAAGGAGCCACGTGGGTACGGATTACACGATTGTTCCCGCGTCCCGGGCGGTCCCGGCGTTATCTTTGTTTTCCCCTTGCGGGCTGAAGCCTTTGCGTAGAGTCTCCTCCGATGTTTATGAAACGGACCCCTTTACTTATAGCCGTTCTGGCGTTGGCGTCTGGAGTCTACGCAGAAGACGCCAAGCCCAGCCCGTCTCCAGCCGACGGTCAGGCCTCGCCGAGTAGCGCGTTCAAGGACGAAAAGGACAAACTTAGCTACACGATCGGCGTCGATATTGGTAAAACCCTCCAGCGGATTCCGGCAGAGCTAAACCAAAGCGCTTTGACTCAGGGGATTACGGATGTGCTTGGAAATAAGCCTAAGGCGCTGACTGATGCTGAACTGCAACAAGTGATGCAGGCTTTCCAACAAAAGCTCGCTCAGCAGCGTGAGGAGCAAATGGTACAGAAGCAACAGGACAACAAGGTCACGGCTGAAAAGAATAAGGCCGAAGGAAAGAAGTTCCTGGATTCGAATTCCAAGGAGCCTGGAGTCACCACTTTAGCCGACGGATTGCAGTATAAGGTGGTCAAGAGCGGTAGCGGCGACAAACCGAAGGATACCGACGTTGTTGAGGTAAACTATCGAGGTACACTCATCGACGGCAAAGAGTTTGATAGTTCTGCGAAGAATGGCGGTCCAGTGTCATTTCCAGTAAATGAAGTGATCAAGGGTTGGTCGGAAGCCTTGAAACTAATGCCCGTTGGCTCGAAGTGGCAACTTTATCTGCCTCCTGAATTGGCCTACGGAGATGAGGGCGAGGGAGACGATATTGCGCCGGGATCAACCTTGGTTTTCGAAGTGGAGTTGTTAGGGATTAAGAAGGACAACAATCAGGCTCCTAACCAAGCTCCCGCTCAAGGAAATCCCAAGTCCCAATAGGGTTATTTGAAAACTGGGAAGAATTTAGCCTAGTCCGGCGTTCGCTGGACTAGGCTTTTTCTTTTTCAGATGTCGCGCTTTGTGACGAATGGCCTAGCGCCGCCGATGTTTGGCAAGCGGGCGAGACCGCGACACCTGTGGTGCGCTGCCTCGCTTGAGAGGCCGTGGTGAGCAGGGCTGCCGGTGTGGAATCTGCGTCCTCGGGCTACACTATTTCGGTCTTTTGGTTAGCAGAGTAAGACTCGACTAGAACCGCTTGAGTAAATCGGACGCGTTTAGTAATTCGGGAGCCGCCTGTTCTCACGCTTTCCGGACCGCCAAGCTCAGGTCGCGTAGTTGCCTTTCGGTGACCTCAGTGGGAGCGTCCATCATCAAATCCTGACCGCGGTTGTTCTTGGGGAATGCGATCACGTCTCGAATGTTCGAGGTGGCTGTGATTATCATCAAAAGGCGATCGATTCCGAGAGCGATCCCGCCGTGGGGCGGTGCGCCGAAAGAAAAGGCGCTCATCAGATGCTGAAACAGCCGCTTTTGCTGTGTCTCACTGATACCCAGAGCGGAAAAGACCTTTTGCTGAAGGTCCGATTCATGAATACGTAGGCTACCTCCGCCGATCTCGACACCATTTAGCACGACGTCGTAAGCAACGGCCCTGACTTTGCCGAATTCACCCTGCTCGAGAAAAGGGATATCTTCTGTTTTGGGACGAGTGAACGGATGATGCATGGCATTCCATTTATTCTCGGCCGGATCAAACGACATCAATGGGAACTCAGTTACCCAGAGAAATTTTAACTCATCCGGATCGGTTATCAGCTTGGTGAATTCAGCTACCTTCAGTCGAAGTCGCCCCAGCACGGTACAGACGGTTTCCCAACTATCCGCGCCAAAAAGGACAAGATCGCCCTCTTCGATCCCCATTTTCTCGGTAAGCGACTGTCGTTCGGACTCAGAGAAAAACTTCACGATGGGCGACTTCCAGTCTCCATTTTCGACCTTGATAAAGGCCAATCCCTTTGCGCCAGCTTGCTTAGCCAGATTGGTTACTTCTTCTATCTGGCCAGTTGTGATGTTGGCGAACCCCTTTGCATTAATCGCCTTCACTACGCCTTTTTGGTCCAGGGCCGCCCTGAATACCTTGAATTGACTGTTTCGGAAAGTCTCACTGAGATCAACCAGCTCTGTCCCAAATCGAAGGTCAGGTTTGTCGCTGCCGAAGCGGTCCATCGCTTCCTGATAAGTTAACCTTGGGAACGGCGTGGGAATGGTTACCTCTCGGGTCGCAGCGAAAATCTCTTTTAGCAGGCCTTCTACCAAGCGGAAGATGTCCTCTTGGGTAATGAATGAAGCCTCGATATCGATCTGGGTAAGCTCCGTGATTCGGTCAGCACGCGGGTCTTCATCGCGAAAGCATTTAGCGATCTGGAAATACCTTTCCGCACCCGCCACCATCAACAGCTGCTTGTATTGCTGAGGTGATTGCGCCAAGGCATAGAACAGGCCCGGCATGACCCGGCTTGGCACCAAGAATTCTCTGGCGCCTTCTGGTGTGCTTTTCGAGAGAATCGGCGTCTCGATTTCCAAGAAACCTTCTCGATCCAAATAGTTTCGCGTTGTCCGGTTGAGAATGTGTCTGGCCTTTAGTTGGCGGACCATGGCCGGTCGCCTCAGATCGAGATAGCGGTAGGTTAACCGGAGATCTTCATTGCTCAGGTTGGCATCCAGCTGGAACGGCAGTGGCGCGCATTGGTTCAAAATAGTCAGTTCCGAAACCACGATCTCTATTTCTCCGGTAGGCAATTTCGGGTTGGCTGTTCCTTCCAGGCGATGCGCGACTTTGCCTTTGACCCTGATAACGTCTTCGTCGTGGAGCGAATGTGCTTCCTCGGCAACCTCGGGAGAATTCTCAGGTCGAAAGACGATCTGGGTAATACCCTCCCGGTCTCGCAGATCGATGAAGATCACTCCTCCGTGGTCTCGGCGGGATGACACCCAGCCAGACAATTCGACCGTTTGCCCTACATCGGCGGCTCGCAGTTGGTTGCAATGGTGCGTCCGATACATGGTCAGTTTTCCAGTTTTAAGTTAGTCTCAAGCTCCGTCTCCAAAACCACGGATTCTCCTCGGGTGCGCAGGTTCTTGAGTCGAATCTGCGGCCACTCCTGTCCAACGACTAAGGCGTATTGGGCGCCCAGTGCTTCAGCGGTCTGAAACTGTTTAGCTACCTTTGCTGCCTCAAGGGGAAAATCGACAGATATCCCGGCTTCTCTTAACCGCGTCGCCAGTTTGATCGCGTCCGGCCTGCGAGTCTCACTCGCGATGACGATGTATCCTCGCAGTGAACGTTTCGCCATCCGTTCCGCCGCCAGGGCCCGAGTGTGAGGCAATTCCTCCACAAAGTTGCGCAACACTACATCGCCGATCGCGAAACCAGCGGCAGGCAAATCGACGGATCCGTCGCTAATAACCTCGATCAATTTGTCATAGCGGCCACCTCCGGCGATGGCGCGGTTTTCCTGGCCGCGATCAAACAATTCGAATACGAGGCCCGAGTAATAATCCAAACCTCGTACAATTGTGAGATCGAGCTCACAGAAATCTTCGATTCCACGCCAGCGAAACTCGCGAAACAGTTCTTCGAACCCAGGCAGCTGATTGGTGGGTGTGGCTAGGAAAGAATGGATTTGCTCAACAGTCAGCTTGAGCGCGGCTAGCTTCTCGGCCAATCGGTTTTCCTCTTCGCGACCAAGCTTATCGATAATGCCGAGAAATTCCGTCGTTCGTTCGAGCGGTACATCATTGCGCTTGAGAAATTCTGACCACAAATTGCGATTGCTGAGGCGGACAGAAAAATCACGTTCGGTTAAGCCGAAGCCCCGCAACAAATGAATCGCGAGGGAGATCAACTCGGCATCGGCGGCCGGCGAATTATCTCCGATCAGATCGCAGTTGATCTGATAAAACTCACGGAGCCGTCCTTTCTGCGGCTTCTCGAACCGGAAAAAGGGGGAAATGCTAAACCACTTTATCGGCTTCTTAAAATCGCGTTCCCGGGCTGCAACCAGACGCGCCAGGGTTGGAGTCATTTCAGGCCGCAGACAGATGTCGCGGCCGCCTTGATCCTCGAAACGAAATAACTGCGATTTTAACTCCTCGCCGCTCTTTTTTTTGTAGAGTTCGGTCGACTCCAAAATAGGGCCGTCGTACTCCGCGAAGCCAAAATTCGCGGCGGTCGTACGCCAGCACTCAATTATATAATTAAGCCAAGCGCGATCCTCTGGATAAAAGTCGCGAAAGCCCGGCAGACGCTGCAGTTCCATTTGAAGAACGGCAAGCATGCATTTATTCGGCCGTTTTGCAAACGGTTCACGTATGGCGTTTGCCGTTTGGCGCTCGGTGTTCGGCGTCGCCCATGATTGGCGTGGAGCGGGGAGAAACGGTGGTTGAATCGATTGGATCAACGGCGAGTGGGACTGGTGGGGCATCGTGCCGCCGAACGCCGAACGCCAAACGCCAAACGCAAACTCAGTCCACAATATGAAATCCGGTCGTGCGAAGCGCCTTGATGGCTTGGGGTAGCTGCCGGTCGCGTACCAAGATGTAATCGGTATCAAATGTACCGATTGGTAGGATACCGATACCAGCATGGGCCAACGGGACAGCAACCG
>JAFAZK010000255.1 GCA_019239825.1 Verrucomicrobiota bacterium
AAGAAAAAATTTTAGTCCTGCTGACACTGTTCACCGCCTGCAGAGTCTCGATGATAGTGGCTGCGATCGCTGCATAAAAGCCGGACGAAAGATAAAGCACAACATGCATGTGGCACTTTTAGCATAGTTTTAGTCAAAACTGCCACCTTCAAAAATGCCTTATTCTTTGCCAGTATCTGTTTCATCGAGACGCAACTCGCTTATGAACCTGAGTCCAGCTGAGCAAATCTATCCCGGAGAACGCACTGGCCGTTTTCGGATCGGTGGCAATCAACCGGTAGTCGACGCCAACGGGCAGAGCCGCATCTCATACGAAGATTGTGCAGTCGCCATCATCGACGAGGCCGAATTACCGCGGCACATCAACGGCGATTCACGATCGGCTATTTACGAGGACAAAACGCCATGAAAGCGATCGTTTTCGATAAGATCGGTTCTCCCGCGGACGTTCTCCAACTTCGCGAAGTGCCTCTTCCTGAGATTGGGGACGATGACGTCCTAGTAAGAATGGTGGCGGCTTCTGTGAATCCCGGAGACTTCCTATTCATTGAGAATTTGTACCCGGAACCGAAAAAGCCGGTGTTACCCGGTCAGATTGCGGGAAACCACGGCGCCGGTGTTATCGTCAAGGTAGGACAACGTGCCGGGTTCGAGGTGGGGGCCCTAGTTGCGTTCAGCTATTACAATGCGTGGGCTGAATACGCGACTGTACCAGCGGAATGGTTGATTCCATTGTCCTCCCACTGCCCAGTTGAGGTTGCCGCTCAATTTGTGAATCCAATAACCGCATGGGACCTGCTCAGAGAGGCAGCCGTTCGGCCCGGAGATTGGCTCGCTTTGACCGCAGGCAACTCAGCGGTCTCAACGATGGTTTTGAATTTTGCGAAGCTGAAGAAGATCAACGTCATCTCCATCGTACGAACCGCGCACGAGCAGTTGAATCTGAAAGAATGGGGTGCAGCCGAGGTCGTTGAACTAAGCAAACTTCCTCGAGGTCTGGCTGAGAAAATTGCCGAGATTACTCACCGGAACGGAGTCAATGCAGTGATCGATTGTGTGGGCGGACCCATTGCTTCGGAGTTAATCAGATCGCTGTCCAATGGCGGTCAATTCCTGATTTATGGCGGGTTCAGCTCGGAGAAGTTTCAATTGCACAACTTCGATCTCCTGATGAAGGGGGCGCAGATCAAGCCGTATATCTATCGTTACTTTTTCCATCCGCCCGAAGCCAATGATAGAGCGGTCCTCAGCGAGATCGCAGAGACCTGCAGCCAACCGGATTTTGAAGTTCGAGTCGGCGGTGTCCATACCTTGGACAACTTCAAAACGGCGATTAACGAAACCTTGCAGCATCCGGAATCCGGAAAACGGTTCCTGAAAATGTCCGATCTGTGAAGTGAAATAAGGAGTTCAAGAAGTACAAGGAGTTTAAGAATGACGTCCCCGCTTGGCAGGCGCCGAGATTGGGTCACCTGTATGGTGTCACGCTCCGTTCCAAGCGTCGGGCTCCGGCGCTCCCTCCCTGAACTTCTCCTTTCTTTGACCTTGTCCTTCCGCACAGTTAGTCTGAAGGAACTCCCCAAACCTATGTTTGTGCTTTCCGTCCTTTTCGGAAGTTTGATCGTCTTCCGGCTCCTCGGATTTCTTGGTGTTTCTCTGTTCCAGACCTGGCATGAATCGATGGTTTACGCGTTAGCCGCCATGTTTTGTTTTACCGCTGTCTCCCATTTTGGACCGTTACGAAGGGATTTGGAAAGGATGGTTCCTCCGTGGGTGCCAAGCCCCGGAGCCGCCGTATTGGTGACCGGAATTCTCGAGATTCTCGGAGCGATCGGACTGATCGTTCCATCGACGCGCACCCTCGCAGGTGTGTGTTTAATCCTGTTTCTGGTAGCCGTTTTCCCGGCAAATATCTATGCGGCTAAAACCGGAGCTACCCTGGGCGCTAGACCGGTGACTCCGTTAGGAGTGCGCGGACCGATGCAACTCCTATTCATTCTACTCATTTTTTGGGCGATCTCGGAATGAGGTTTCAAATTCCACCACAGAGACGCAGAGTACACAGAGAGAAGGATCAGAAATCAGCGAGAAATTATGTGCAGGAATATTAGACCCCTTTTTAACTTTGAACCGCCTGTGACTGAAGACGAGGTTCGCGCTGCCTCACTGCAATTTGTCAGAAAGATCAGCGGTTTCACCAAGCCATCAAAAGCAAATGAGGCTGCGTTCTTGGCTGCCATTGGAGAAATCGCAGAAATCTCGACCCGGTTGCTGCGATCACTCGAGACGAATGCGCCGCCGAGAAACCGGGAGCAAGAAGCCGCCAAAGCCAAGGCCAGGGCCGCAGAACGATATGCCCCGAAAAAACAGTCTACTGAAACCGCTCACAGCCACGTCCACTGAATCCACTCAGTCCACCCCAGTCCACTAAGTCCACTCCATTTGCCACCGAGAAAATTGCGTCCCGGCCCAACCCGTAACCACTCCCGGATTGCTGTCGAAGCGATAAATAGCTAGGACGGTAGGATGACCTGGTGGATGTATGCTTTGATCTCGGCCGCTTGTTGGGGCGCACAATATGTCTTGATGGAATCGCTCTTTAGAAGAGTGGATTTTGCAGCAGCTTTCTCGTTCTTAAGCCTCACAAACGGTATTCTGGTGTCCGGGATATTATGGCTGCTTTATCCTCGCCAGAATTGGGCGAAGCTTTGCGAAAGCTGGCCGATAGTATGGATGGTTATCTTCTATCTGATTTTTGGCAGCGGCGCCTACCTGTTCAATGCGCTGGCCATTAATGAAAAGGATGCAACCATGGCCTCACTGCTCGAAATCAGTTACCCTCTTTTCATTATCCTGTTCACTCTGATTTTCTTGCGTCAACTACACCTAAATACCATAGGCTTGGTCGGCGCGGTGTTAATCCTGACCGGCTGTGTTCTCGTCGTGTTCAGTCGAGGCGGCCAACCCAGTGTACACTAGTACGTACCTAAATTTCTCATGATCATTCAGGCTTGTTTAAATGGAGGAAAGCGCTCGCCCGATAACCCCGCGGTTCCCACGACTATCCAGGCGCTGGTGGCAGACGGGCGTAAGGTATTGAGCGTAGGCGCCAGCGAACTCCATCTTCACGTTCGTAACGCGAGCGGTCTTGAGAGTCTGGCTCCGGATGATGTTGATGCAACTCTTAAAGCTCTGCGGGCAGCGCTACCAGGGACCCTGATAGGTATCAGCACCGGCGCCTGGATCGAAAAGGACGATGACCGCACGCTAGCCTATGTCAGCCGTTGGAGCGTTCCGCCGGATTACGCTTCAGTTAATCTACGTGAAAAGAATGCGCCTGCTGTAATGGAGACACTGCATCGACGAGGTATCGGCATTGAAGCCGGTATTGCGGACAAGGCGGATGCCGAGCGATTGGTGAGGCTGGGGCTTGATCGGCTCTCGCTCCGTATTTTGGTCGAGGTTGGTGAACATGATGTCGATCGCGCGCACGCCGTAACGGATGAAATTATGGGCGTGCTGCGAAGCGCACCTTTTCCTCGACCTGTCCTCTTACATGGCGACGACGCATCGGCTTGGGCGTTGCTGAGACGAGCGCTCGAGTCTGGGTTCTCCACCCGCATCGGCTTCGAAGATGTTGAGGTTCTGCCCGATGGTTCAGTTGCCGCGTCGAATAGCGAATTAGTGGCGGCGGCCGTCCAAATCCTTAAAGAGACCAGCCGTGCCTCAGAATGAGCCCATCGGCTGGTGTATCTTCGGCAAGAGAACAGATTTCCCCAGACTGAATCGGGCTCGCACTTTGCAATGCCACGATGCAGACAAAGTAGCTTGTGTACCCGAACACCGTCGCTCCACTACTCCAATACTCCACTACTCCAATACTCCATCACTCCATCACTCCATCACTCCATCACTCCGCGTGGCCGGATTCGAGCACGAGACGGGCACGAAGCGCCAAACGCCGAACGCCAAACGCCGAACGCCAAACGCATTAACGTCCCAATACACTCCTATCGGGCAGTAGCGCGAGCGAACCGGCCCAACCATCTTGCCTATCACGAGATCGACGTTTGACGCTGATCTACAACTTTAGTAGATCAGCGGTGCATCGCTGTCGCCACGATCGTACAATCTCTGCGGGAGAAGAACCTCTATGTCCGAAAAACAACGCATCCTCGAAATGAATAGCGGCGCCGTCAAGTGGCGACACTGGGGACCGTATCTTAGCGAACGTCAGTGGGGAAGTGTCCGCGAAGATTACAGCCCCGGTGGAACGGCCTGGGGCTATTTTCCTCACGATCATGCTCGCAGCCGCGCCTACCGCTGGGGCGAAGATGGTATCGCCGGGATCAGTGACGAGAGCCAAATCCTCTGTTTCGCAGTGGCCGTTTGGAATGGGAAAGATCCCATTTTGAAGGAACGCTTATTCGGTCTAACCGGCGAAGAAGGAAATCACGGCGAGGATGTTAAGGAGCTCTATTACTACTTGGATGCGACTCCCACGCATTCCTATCTGAAGATGCTCTATAAATATCCTCAACGGGAATTCCCCTATTCCTCTTTAGTGGGAGAAAATCGCCGCCGAGGAAAATTGGATCCTGAATACGAGCTCATGGATACCGGGGTTTTCGATGATGATCGTTATTTCGATGTTTTTGTGGAATACGCCAAGGCCGGCCCGGATGATATTCTAATTCAGATTACGGCGGCTAACCGGGGACCGGAAGCCGCGATCATTCATCTTCTCCCTCATCTTTGGTTTCGTAACACCTGGTCTTGGGGAGCAACAGGAAATAAACCCACTCTCGAGGTGAAGGAGGGCCATGTGATCTCGGCCAAGCATGGTCAGTTAGGAACCTACGTTCTGCATGCTGAAGGAACTCCAACGTTAGTCTTTTGCGAGAACGAGACTAATTTCGAACGTTTGTACTCGGTTAATAATTCGGGCCCTTATCGAAAAGATGGAATTGGCGAGTGGTTGGTCGGCAAGAACGCGAACGCGGTAAATCCTTCTCGAACCGGAACCAAATCTGCCGCGCATTATCAGTTGGTCATCGATGGATGTGGGCAGCAGGTGGTTCGCTTACGCCTCGCTCGTGATAAGCAGGAGGTCGGCTTTGGCGATTTTGACCAGATCTTCAACGCGAGGCGTGCGGAGGCAGATGAATTTTACGCCAACGTGGCAAGTGAGGTGACGGACCAAGATCTTCGTCTGGTGCAACGCCAAGCTTTTGCAGGAATGATCTGGAGTAAACAGCGTTACCGATTCGATGTCAGGACTTGGCTGAACGGCGATCCAGGAAATCCGGCGCCGCCGGCGGGCCGAAAATTCGGGCGAAACCATGATTGGAAACATCTCAATGCAACCGAGATACTCTCTATGCCGGACAAGTGGGAATATCCCTGGTTTGCAGCCTGGGACCTCGCTTTCCACACATTGCCATTTGCGGTGGTCGACCCTGAATTTGCCAAGAGACAACTTTTATTGATTACCCGTGAATGGTACATGCATCCGAACGGCCAACTACCCGCGTACGAATGGGCTTTCGGCGACGTGAACCCACCGGTGCACGCCTGGGCGGCTTGGCGAGTTTTTGAAATCGATCGTAAATACCGGCGGGCCGAGAAACCAGACGATCCGGGAGATATCTCGTTTCTCGAACGGGTTTTTCACAAGTTGCTTCTCAATTTCACCTGGTGGGTAAACCGGAAAGACGTCGCCGGCCGTAACATCTTTCAAGGCGGTTTTCTCGGCTTAGATAATATTGGAGTTTTCGACCGGAGCGCTCCATTACCCACCGGTGGGTATATTAATCAATCCGACGGCACAAGCTGGATGGCGATGTACAGCTTGAACCTGATGCGGGTTTCGTTGGAGCTCGCCCAACACAATCACGCCTATGAAGATATCGCCTCCAAGTTTTTCGAGCATTTCTTACAAATTGCCGAAGCTATGGCCGGATGTGCGGACGGCATGGGTCTCTGGGATGACCAAGACGGATTTTTCTATGACGTTTTGTACGTACCTGATGGCCGGATGATCCCGATGCGGGTTCGTTCCATTGTTGGATTGATCCCACTTTTCGCCGTGGAAACACTCGAGCCGGAGCTGCTCGAAAAGGTGCCTCATTTCAAAAGCCGGCTGGAATGGTTGTTCAAACATCGGCCGGATCTGGCTTCGCTCGTTTCTCGTTGGCACGTGACTGGCAGCGGAGATCGGCGACTACTCTCATTGTTACGAGGGCATAGAATGAAGCTGTTGCTCAAACGGATGTTGGATGAGACCGAGTTCCTATCCGATTATGGTGTCCGGGCGCTCTCCCGTTATCACAAAGATCATCCCTATAATTTCGTGTGGGACGGCCATACAACTTCTGTTCATTACGAACCCGGCGAATCGAATTCCGGTCTGTTTGGGGGGAATTCTAACTGGCGCGGGCCAATCTGGATGCCTATGAACTTTCTGTTAGTCGGGGCATTAGAACGTTTCCACCATTATTATGGTGATGAATTCAAAATCGAATGCCCGACCGGATCCGGAAAATTCTGCACCATTAAAGAGGT
The DNA here is from genome assembly GCA_019239825.1 of Verrucomicrobiota bacterium. Classification (GTDB taxonomy): domain Bacteria; phylum Verrucomicrobiota; class Verrucomicrobiia; order Chthoniobacterales; family JAFAMB01; genus JAFAVN01. Next base: position 6,565 of record JAFAZK010000255.1, read on the forward strand.
GACAGCAGAACTGGTCGATCGGCTCTGCCGCCTATTTCTCAGAGATCCTAACGGCCGGCGGCCGGTTTTTGGTGAGAATACCAAACTGCAGACCGACCCGCATTTCCGCGATTACGTGCAATTCTTTGAGTATTTTCACGGCGATAGCGGTCGCGGTGTTGGTGCATCCCATCAGACCGGATGGACCGGTCTGATCGCCAAACTCATCGCGTCGCATTTATAGATTAAGAACTGGCGGAAATTAGCGGTGAAAGCCGTGCCTTAGGATAGCATAGTGGACGAAGCCGCTGGGTATGTGTCGGACTGACCGTGGAGCGGCTATGCCATTTATAGCCGAGGGCTTCAACCCTTGGTCTCGTCCACCAATCCGCTCTTCCGGGGCAAGCGGTGGCCAACTCAATTGGTACGTTCGCTAATCATTGGCCGCGCTGATTTGGCGAAACTAGCGACCTTGTATCTCAACCCCTAAGGCCTGTAGAGACTGCTGACGGCCGGCCGCCTTTGTAACGGAAACGTCACCTTCTCACCATTGCTTAACGGGTTCCAATACGCGAAACACGCGCAACCCCATTCTGGAAAGGAGTCCGGCGGGGCGGCCCCGGCGCAGCCTCGTTTCTCTAAGTAAGGACTAGAAATCGATAGATATAAGAGATCCAAATGAAAGCCTTCAATACTCGCTGCTTTATCGCCCTGACGACTACCCTGCCCTTCATAAGCATGGGCTTGGCTGACGCGGCTCCAATTACTGCGGATGTTCAAACGGCCTATCCGATTAGCAATGTCGTAGTCATTTTCCAGGAGAACGTCTCCTTCGATCACTACTTCGCGACTTATCCAAATGCCCTGAATCTCCCAAAGGAACGTACTTTTAACGCCAAGCCAGGTACGCCAACGGTGAACGGTCTGACCCAGGCGCTTCTGACCAATAACCCAAACGCTTTATTACCGAATCGTCTGAGTGCCGCTCAAGCAGCGACCGCAGATCAAGATCACGAGTACATGGCAGAACAACAAGCGTTTGACCATGGCCTGATGGACAAATTCGTGCAATTCACTGGATCACCCGAAAGCGGAGGTCCGTCGTTCGTCATGAACTACTTCGACGGAAACACCGTTACAGCGCTTTGGAACTACGCTCAGAACTTTTC
>JAFAZK010000124.1 GCA_019239825.1 Verrucomicrobiota bacterium
TATAAACTTTTTGCTCCTACGGAGAATTTTCGCGTTTAGCAAGAACCACGACCGGACAGATTTACGGTTCGAGAGTTGATCTCGGAGTTGCCGTCGCCTGCGGCGTTGCATTGGTTGTCGGCACCGGCGTAACCGAACCCTGTGCGCTCGGAGAACCCTGCGCCTTGGAGGATTCTTGTGCGCTGGCGGACACGCTTGGCGAGGCTTGAGGCGTAGCGGATGCCTCAGTGCTCGGGCTTGGTTTAGCCTGCACATTAAGCCCGAGTTTAGCAGTTAGCCGATCCGCATCCCTTCGTGCCCACGCCGCCATAGCACTTTGGGGATAACGTCTGATCACCTCTTCGAAATCTTGGAGGGCTTCCTTTTGCTTGCCGCTCGTCTCGGTGAGTTTCCCGTGATAATACAAAGCCATCGGCGCGAGATAACTCGAGTTGTAGCCGCTGGAAACATCTGAATAGTACTTGAGGGCATCGTCGGTTTTACCCTCGGCTTCTGCGTTTGAGGCCAAACCGAAAAGCGCATTAACGAAAAGGGGGTGTCCGGAGTAGTCCTTAATGAAGGACTGATACGATTTGTTGGATTCGCCGTACTGACCACTGCCAGCCTGAGCGCCGGCGATCTGCAGACCAGCGTTCCCGGCTGCGATCGTCCCAGGGTAGCGGCTCATCACCTTTTCCCAACCTTTGATATCATGAGCCCCCACAAATGCCTTTGCCGCCCTGGAGTTACGCACGGCTTGGTAACCGAAGTAGGCGCCAACCCCAACCAAAATCAAAAGGACCAAGGCGCTTCCCAACAAAACTTTTTTTCCGTGCCGCGACCAAAAGAGCTCAACCTGAACGGCTGTTAAGCTCGGCACCGATATCTGCTGATCACTAGACATGCAAAATTCTAAAACGTTTCCTAGCCACCGATTTCGCCGCGCGCTTCATCGGCCAGAGCGGTGCTAAGGTATCGCTCACCGGTGGAACACGCCACGGTGACGATGAGTTTACCCTGATTCTCCGGGCGTTGCGCGACCTGCAAAGACGCCCAGACATTCGCGCCCGAGCTGATCCCGGCCAAAATGCCCTCTTCTTTAGCCAGCCTGCGCGCCATCGCAATCGAGTCCTCGTTGGATACCGTAATCACTTCATCGACGATATCCATGTGCAAATTCGTGGGCACAAAGCCGGCGCCGGTACCTTGGATTTTGTGCGGTCCAGGCTTCAGTGGTTCCCCGTTGATGGTCTGAGTGATGACTTGCGAATCTTTGGGTTCCACAGCGATCGCTTTAAAGGACGGTTTGCGCTTTTTGATCACTTCGGACACTCCGGTGATCGTACCGCCGGTGCCGACCGCTGAAACCAGAATATCGATTTCGCCATTGGTATCGTTCCAGATTTCTTCGGCCGTGGTCAGCCGATGAACCTCCGGATTAGCCGGATTGTTAAACTGCTGGGGCATCCAGGCATTCGGGGTGCTCTTGAGGATTTCCTCCGCCTTAGCGATGGCTCCCTTCATCCCACCGGAGCCTGGGGTCAGGATTAATTTGGCGCCGAGCATTGCCAGCAGTGTCCGGCGTTCCATGCTCATGGTTTCCGGCATGGTTAAAATAAGATTGTAGCCCTTAGCTGCGCACACAAAGGCGAGCGCGATTCCGGTGTTTCCGCTCGTCGGCTCGACAATCGTGGTGTCCTTATTAATAATACCTTCGCGCTCGGCGGCTTCGATCATCGACTTTCCGATACGGTCTTTCACGCTTCCCAGCGCGTTGAAGTACTCGCATTTGATTGCGATGGTAGCTTGAATTCCGGCAGTGATACGATTGAGCTTAACCAGTGGTGTACCGCCGACGGTCTCAACGATATTTTCGTAAAGTCTGCCTGAAGTTCGCATATTACGGTATTGTTTACCTGGGGAGAGGTGGGATGTCTAGATACACGAAGCGCCGCATCGTTCAAGTCAGTAAGTCAGAGGATAGCTAAAAAGCCGGAGCTAAAGAAGAGATTATGCCAGCCTTACTTGAGCCGGAAGCCGTTCAAACACTGTTACAAGAGGTCTCCGAGTGGAAGCTCGAAGAAAACACGATTTCTCGGACCTTCGAATTAGCCAATTTTCCGCTGGCTATCGCCTTTGTAAACAAAGTGGCCGATGAAGCGGAAAAAGCCAACCATCACCCAGATATCGATATTCGGTGGAAGAACGTGCGTCTGGCGCTGTCGACTCATTCTGCTGGTGGCCTGACATCGGCCGACTTCGTTCTGGCCAGAAAACTGGACCAGGTTTTTGGTCAAGTTGCTGGCGCAGCGTAGGAAGCCGGAACGGGCGAGAAATTTGGTGGGGCGAGGCTCCTGAAAGGCCCTATGGTTGAATCGAAGCCGCCGATTTTCCTGGGTAAACGATGTCGCTAGGCCTGAAAGCGCGCCGAGCCGTGACCCAGCGCTTGTCCACGGCTCGGCGCATCTTAAGGGCTAGCAACATCGTTGGTAGAAAAACCACGAGTCCCTCCGGTTGAGACACAAGTCCGTTCGGGAGCCTCGCCCCACCAAATTTGGCGCCTATTCGCCCACTCGCCTGGCTAGCCGTTGCTTTACGGATCCTATTCTACTATTATTGCGGCGTGGTCGATGACCGCTGGTCCCGCGACTGCGGGATCAGAGGAAAGTCCGAACACATGAAGGCAGCATGCCGTGCGAAAGCGCGGGCAACCGACAGCGAAAGCTCCGGTTGACGGATAGTGTCACAGAAAATATACCGTCCCGCGCAGGCGGGATAAGGGTGAAAAGGCGGGGTAAGAGCCCACCGGTTGCTTCCGTAAGGAGCAACGCTTGAAAAACCCCTTGCAGTGCAAGACAGAACAGAGAGTCAGACGCCTTCCTACTCGGCTTTGCCGAGGGCTCTCGGGTAATAGTCGCATCCCGGAAGACGGGACGCCTTATATATAAGGTGAGACAAATGGTCATCCGGGCGGTTTCTTCCAGGAGAGATCGTCTAGACAGAATTCGGCTTACGCCACAAAACGAGGCTGGTTGGGCTGACGTCCAACTGGCCTCGATCTTTTTAACGCCGTAATCGCTGGGAACGCCGGAAGCGCGCGGGAACGGATTGCGCTTGTTAAGCTTCGCTTGTGGGCCGGCAACCGGTGCTTCTGGCCAAGGAATCGAATTGAGCACCGAGCTTTGCGTTTCCGTGCGCTCCCGGCGTTCTCGACGCTGCTCATACATCCGCCACCGCACTCAATAAGGTATGCGCCCGAGTGGCATCACTCGCTTTCAACACCAGTCGTATGGGAGCACCGGGATGTTCTACGCTGCCGTAGACGTAATCGACGTTCACTTTAGCTTCAGCCAAGACGGCGGTGATTTCGGACAGCTTGCCCACACGATCAAATAGATCCAACACCAGAACTTCACCCTCGATTACATAAAAACCGCTGGATTGAAGGACCTTTTTGCAGGCTTCAGGGTCACTGGTTAGGAGTCGCACGACCCCTTGTTCGAGACTGTCAATCAGCGACAGAGCCTCAATATTGACCGCTTGAGTGCTCAGCAGCTTGCAGATCGCTGCGAGCTGGCCGGGCTGATTCGCAAGAGCGACTGTGATTTGTCTCTCGACATGGATTTTCATTCGGTTGGACTAAGAGCATAAAGCGCACCGCCTAACCAGGAATGCCGAGACCTAGCAATGAGCGCGCCGGAAACTCTACCTTTCGCGCCTAAACTAGCAGATCCAGCTGGCCAATACAGGAAGCAGTTCGACGAGATGCATTGGTTGCCTACCGCAACTGGCAGAAGGCCTTGCTCCCTCGACCAAGATCGCTGAATTCGGAGCTCAGTCGAATCAGTGACTTTGCACTCACGAAGCCGCTGCACCCGAGGCGTCTCGGACGAAAGCGCCTGACAGGTGAGTAACTTTCGGCTAAATTCGTTTTCCGTACGAGGCGTTTCATAAGGCAAGTCGCCTAAAAAACTCTTGCGTGGGGTTGGAAAAATTATATAGTCCACGCTCCCCCGCGTCTGGTGGTTCGTACCAGGGCGGCTTTTTTAGTCCCGAAAGCAGGGGAGAAACCGAATTTTTTAACGAATGCCAACAATTAACCAGCTTGTCCGAAAAGGTCGTCGAAAGATGGCGGTCAAGTCGAAGTCACCAGCACTGGCTGACTGCCCGCAGCGACGCGGCGTTTGCGTTCAAGTAATGACGCGAACACCGAAGAAACCAAACTCTGCGCTCCGGAAAGTCGCCAAGGTCCGACTGACGAATGGCTACGAAGTGATCGCTTATATTCCGGGCGAGGGCCATAACTTGCAGGAGCATTCGATTGTTTTGGTAAGAGGTGGACGAGTCAAAGATTTGCCCGGCGTCCGTTATCATATCGTCCGGGGTACCTTAGATAGTTTGGGAGTCGACGGTAGAAGACGGAGTCGCTCCAAGTATGGGGCTAAACGGCCCAAGGAAGGCGCGGCTGACGCGTCCGCTAAAGGCAGGAAAAAGTAAAGGTCTGATTTATGTCCCGTCGTCGGAGAGTCATTCATAAGGAATTCAAGGTCGATAGCCGATATGGTAGTCCGGTCGTTGCCCGGTTGATCGATACCGTGATGCGTGCCGGCAAGAAGTCGTTGGCCGAGAGGATCGTTTATCAGGCAATCGAAAAGAGCCGCGAAGGATCGGATGCGGTTGACCCTTTAGACACCCTGCTGAAGGCGGTGGATAACTCAAAGCCGCGTCTAGAGGTGAAATCACGCCGGGTGGGCGGTGCGACTTATCAGGTGCCAATCGAAGTTTCCTCAGAGCGCCAGGTGTCGCTGGCCATGCGTTGGATCGTCAATTTCGCGAAGAATCGGCGTGGGACAATGGTTGACAATTTAGCGGCGGAGCTCAAAGACGCCGCCGCAGGGCAGGGTAATGCAATAAAAAAGAGAGACGACACGCATAAAATGGCCCAGGCCAATCGTGCGTTCGCACATTTCCGTTGGTAGGTCTTATGTCAACTCAAGCTTTAGAAAGGGCCGAAGCTATGACGAATCCGAATTCGCCGAACCGAGCGTATCCGCTCGAGCGGACCCGGAATATCGGGATTAGTGCTCATATTGACGCCGGGAAGACGACTCTAACTGAGAGAATCCTGTTTTACACCGGCATGATCCATAAGATCGGGGAGGTCCATGAGGGGACTACTGTTACCGACTGGATGGAGCAGGAACGCGAGCGGGGGATTACAATTACCTCGGCAGCAACCACCTGTTTTTGGAACCAACGTCCGGAGGCGGGCGTGTTCAAGCTGTACGAAGGTCAGAAGCTGCGGGTCAACATTATCGATACTCCCGGCCACGTTGACTTCACTGCAGAGGTCGAACGTTCTCTTAGGGTTCTCGACGGTGCGATCTTGGTTTTCGATAGCGTGGCGGGCGTACAGCCGCAGACCGAAACCGTTTGGCGCCAAGCCAACAAATATCATGTGCCGCGGATCTCGTTTGTTAACAAGATGGATCGCGTTGGCGCCAATTTTGACAACGTAGTCAAGGAGATGCGCGTCAAGTTGGGTGCGAATGCGTGGCCAGTCTTGATTCCGTTGGGCAAAGAAGATCAGCTTCACGGCCAACTCGATGTCGTTAACAAGAAAGCCATTCTCTACTCTGACAACGACGTCTTGGGTTCGACGTATGAAGTCGCTGAGGTTCCCGCTGAATATAAGGAACTGGTCGACAAAGCATATGCGGACTTGGTTGAGCAAGTAGCTAACCTCGATGATGAAGTCGGAACGCTTTTCTTGGAGGAGAAACCGGTTACGGCGAAAGATCTGAAAGCTGGTATTCGTCGTCTCACTATCGACAATAAATTTGTGCCGGTAGCGGGTGGTTCAGCCTTTAAGAATAAAGGTGTTCAATACCTGGTTGACGCGGTCATCGACTATTTGCCGAGCCCGATCGATATCCCTCCGGCCAAAGGTATCGATCCGGATACCGAGGTGGAAAAGGACGCGGTAACTGATGATAACGGCAAGTTTTGTTCGTTAGCGTTTAAGCTCTGGAGCGATCCGTTCGTCGGTAAATTGGTCTTTTTCCGAGTCTATTCAGGCAAACTTTCCAAGGGTGACACCGTTTACAACCCGCGAACCAATAAGCGTGAGCGAATTAGCCGGTTGATCCAGATTCAGGCGGACAAACGCGAAGATATTGAGACCTGTTATTCGGGCGATATCGCCGCAATCGTCGGTATCAAGAATATCACCACAGGGGATACTCTCTGCGACGAAGATAATCCGATCTTGTTAGAGCCTCCTTCATTCCCTGATCCGGTTATCTCGATGGCGATCGAGCCGAAGACCAAGCTCGATCAAGAAAAAATGGCCACCGCGCTCCAGCGTTTGGCCGAAGAAGATCCGACCTTCCGAGTTTATACCAACGAAGATACCGGCCAGACCATCATTGCCGGTATGGGCGAATTGCACCTCGAAATTATCCGGGACCGAATGCTGCGCGAGTTCAAGGTAGATGCGAATGCGGGTAAGCCGCAGATCGCCTATCGCGAGACAATTATCAAGAACGCGACCGGTGAAGGTAAGCTCATCAAACAGTCGGGAGGTCGCGGTCAATACGGTCACGTTATTGTGAACGTGGAGCCACGCGAGCGAGGTAAAGGGATCGAGATCGAGAACAAGGTTGTCGGTGGTACGATCCCGCGAGAATACATCCCTGCGGTTAAGAAAGGTATCGAAGAAGCGGTCCTAAACGGTGTGCTGGGGGGATACCCAGTGATCGATCTTCATGTGGATATTATTGATGGGTCTTATCACGACGTCGACTCGAACGAATTGGCGTTTAAGCTGGCGGCAATTTTTGCGATGAAGGACGCCTTCAAGAAAGGCAATTCCATTCTCTTGGAGCCAATCATGAAGGTCGAGTGCGTCACTCCTGATGAATATCAGGGTGACATCATGGGCGATCTTAATCGTCGCCGGGGCCGGATCATGAATATGGAAGCCAAGAACCTGGCTACGGTTGTTCACGCAGAGGTTCCCCTGGCCGAAATGTTCGGCTACGCGACTGCAATTCGTTCTCTATCCAAAGGACGTGCTTCCTACACGATGGAACCGTCGCATTTTGAACAGGTCCCGTCGCAAATTGTAGCGGCGGTCTTGGACCAGAAAGGAGCTTAACCATGGCAAACGGCCAGCGCATCCGCATCCGACTTAAAGGCTACGATTATCGCATGCTCGATCAATCGGCCGTCGAGATTGTGGAGACGGCAAAACGGACCGGAGCAAAAGTTGCCGGTCCGATTCCACTACCAACTAAAATCGAGAAGTTCACGGTGAACCGCTCACCTCACGTCGACAAAAAGTCGATGGACCAATTTGAGATGCGGACGCACAAACGGCTTCTCGACATCATTGAGCCGACGGCGAAAACCGTGGACGAGCTCCGGAAGCTGAACCTTCCGGCCGGCGTGGACATTACCATTAAAATCTGAGGCAGCTTTCCCCTCCAATGAAGATAGGACTTTTAGGACGCAAAATTGGCATGACCCGAGTGTACGACTCGAGCGGTAAGGCTACACCGGTTACCGTCATCGAAGCCGAGGGTAATGCACTCGTACAAGTAAAGACGCCAGAAAAGGAAGGCTATAGCGCTATCCAAGTCGGCTTCGAAACGCAGAAAGAATCCCGGCTAAATAAGGCTGAGCTAGGTCACTTTAAAAAAGCTGCGGTGGAGCCGAAGAAATTGCTCCGCGAATTCCGTTTATCGGACGGAGCACAGGTCACCGGGGATGTCGACTTAAGCGTGAACCAATTTCAACCGGGCGAGTTTGTCGACATCATCGGGAGATCCAAGGGCAAAGGGTTTCAGGGTGTAGTCAAAAAGCATAATTTTGCTGGTCAGCCCGCTGCGCACGGCTCAAAGATGCATCGGCGTAACGGCGCCATCGGAAACCGATCCACTCCGGGACGGGTATGGAAGAACATGGGGATGCCGGGGCACCTCGGTGACGACAAGGTAACCGTCCAAAACCTCCGCGTGGTTCAAGTGAGAGCTGAGGACAACGTGATTTTAGTTTCAGGAGCAGTGCCAGGGGCGAACGGAAGTTATGTGGTCGTTCGGCCGGCCAAAAAGAAATCGAGTGAGGCCAAGCAGCCATGAGCGCAACAGTCCTTACAGTAGCAGACGCCAAAAAGGCCAATATTTCGATCATTGAGAACGGCCGTGGTACCCAAGCAGTGCACGATGCGGTTGTGGCCTTACGGGCGAATCGTCGCAGCGGGACTGCCAACACGAAAACGAAGGCCGAAGTAACGGCTTCCGGAAAAAAACCCTGGCGCCAAAAAGGGACCGGACGGGCCCGAGCTGGCTACACTTCTTCGCCAGTTTGGACCGGCGGTGGTGTCGTCTTCGGACCAAAACCTCGCGACTATTCAAAGAAGGTAAGTAAGCGAGTAAAGAAGCTCGCGTTCCTTAAGGCGCTGAGCGCCCGGATCTTGGGTGGCGATGTTCTGGTTACCGACGAGATCGCGGTGACGGAACCTAAGACCAAGAATTTTGTTAAGCTGCTGCAATCGTTGACCGAGGAGCAGCGGGTGTTGGTTATTGCTAACCAATATAGCCCGGAAACCTATCGCGCGGCTAGAAACGTGCGTCCGGTTCTGCTGAACACGGTGGGCGAAGTTAATACTGAGCAGTTGCTCGCTTTTCGCAAAATTATCGTCACCAAAGACGCTCTAATCAAGCTTTCGGAGAGAGTATCATGAAGGAACCGACCCAGATCGTCGCGAATATTCGACTCACCGAAAAAGCCAGTCTGCTTGGGGAACGGAACAATCAGTACGTTTTTCGGGTCGCAACGGACGCCAATAAGATTGAGATCAAACAGGCCATTGAAAAACTGTTTGGAAAGAAAGTTGTGCGGGTCAATACCGCCCAATACGCCGGCAAGAAGAAGCGGGAACGCCGTGCAGATTTTGGCCGAAAGACTCACTGGAAGAAAGCCGTGGTGACGCTCGCGGAAGGCGAGAAAATCGAGCTTGCTTAGGGAGTAACTGACAATGGCACTTAAGAATTTTAGACCCCTCACGCCGACTCAGCGGTTCAAGCAGACGCCTGCTTACGACGAGATTACCAAAGATCGTCCGGAGCGGTCGCTAGTTGAGCCGCTAAAGAAAACCGGCGGACGCAACAACCGAGGACGGCTTACTTCCCGGCATATCGGCGGCGGGCACAAGCGAAAGTATCGGGTCATTGATTTCAAGCGGCGTCTCCGTGGAGTTGAAGCAACTGTAGAGGCAATCGAATACGATCCGAACCGGTCGGCTCGGATAGCCCTTCTCAACTATAAGAGCGGAGAAAAAAGTTATATTCTGGCTCCCAACGGACTCGAAGTGGGCGCCAAGGTAATCGCCGGTGACGACGTGGCTCCTGAAATTGGCAATGCGCTTCCGTTAAAGGCGATTCCGTTAGGAACAGTGGTTCACAACCTGGAGATTATCCCGGGCCGAGGTGGACAAATTGCGCGGAGCGCGGGGCAACAGGTAGTCCTCAATAACCGCGAAGCCGGTTATGCATTGGTGAGGCTGCCCTCAGGTGAAATTCGCAAGATCCACGAGAACGCTTACGCAACTATCGGCCAGGTAGGGAATACGGATCACATGAATGTTTCGAGCGGCAAGGCCGGACGAACCCGCTGGCTCGGACGGCGGCCTCACGTTCGCGGTATGGTGATGAACCCGATCGATCACCCCATGGGAGGTGGTCAAGGCAAGAGCAAAGGTGGCGGTGGCCGGCATCATCCGGTCAGTCCTTGGGGTCAGCTCGCCAAAGGGTTCAAGACTCGCCGTAAGCATAAATCCAGCGACGCTTTTATTGTTGAGCGCCGCAAACCCCACAAGCACAAGAAATAGCCATGGGTAGATCATTAAAGAAAGGCCCGTTTGTCGAGCCGAAGCTCCTCGAGAAAATCGACAAGATGAGCCAGGGGCCGAAGAAGCCGATCAAGACCTGGTCTCGCCGGTCGATGATTACCCCGGACTTCGTTGGCCATACATTCCTGGTTCATAACGGTAAGATTTTTAATTCCGTGTTCGTTACCGAGAACATGGTAGGGCACAAACTTGGCGAATTCTCGCCGACGCGTCAGTTCAAGAAGCATGGCGCGCACACCGCGAAGGTAGCCAAGTAGTTAGGAGAGACGAAATGCAAGTAACATCCACCTACCGCTACGCTCGAATCTCCGCCTTTAAGGCGCGGGAAGTGACGCGGGAAATCCAAGGCCGCTCTGCCTCGGATGCGCTCGATCTCTTGACCTTTAGCCCGAAGAAGGCGGCCGTTATGGTGCGCAAGACTTTGAAAAGCGCCATCGCGAATGCGGAAAACAACGCCGATCTGAAAGTAGACACCCTGTTGGTAAAAGAGGCGGTAGTTGGTGAAGGACCGACCTTTAAGCGTTTCCGGGCTCGGGCCCGCGGAAGCGCCAGTCCGCTCCGGAAGCGAACGAGCCATATCCGAATCGTGCTTGCCGACGAGCTCGCGCCGACAGCCCTTGGAGGCCGGGCGCGGAAAGCTCAACCAAAGGAAGAGGCTTCCAGTGGAGCGACAGATGCTCAGGTGAAATCAGAGCCGGCGAAAGCGCCTCGTAGATCCAGAAAGCCCGCTGCAAAAGCCAAGCAGGACTCCGGTGTGTCTGCCGAAGCAGGGGAAACTGCGCCGGAAGAGGCTAAGGCACCTAAACGGCAAGCATCTGAAAAACAAGAGAAGGAACAGGAGTAATCTATGGGACAAAAAGTTAATCCGATCGGATTT
>JAFAZK010000222.1 GCA_019239825.1 Verrucomicrobiota bacterium
CTTGAAGTATCGAGCTGTTCGAATTGCGAAGACTTCCAGGCTCGGCGGATGAACCTTAAGTTTAAGGACGGCGAAGGGAAGAACCGATTATGTCACACGCTGAACGGATCCGGAACGGCGTTGCCGCGTTTGTTCGTGGCCCTAATCGAAACTTACCAACAGGCCGATGGTAGTATCAAGCTTCCGGAACCACTCTGGGACTATCTTAAGGTGAAAGTGATCAAGTAAGCATTCGTATTGGCCGTCCCTGCATGAGCCACTCTCTCCCATAGGTCTCATAGCCTCCATAAGTTGGGTAAGGTTCCATGCGGCCAAGACTTCCAGAAGATCCCGAGTCTCACCTCATGGATCTTAGGATGCTATTTCCTTTTTGGAGTCGATTTAAAGGCCGAACTACGCTAAGACCGGCTAGCTTGCCCATCGAACAATCTGACCGGAAGAACGTTATGAAATTCAAGTGGCTTGCCTTGGCCGCCGTCCTACTCGCCGCTTCTCCAGTTCTCGCGACCGACGTTCTAACATTTCATAATAACAGTGCCCGGACTGGACTTAACGATCACGAAACCATCTTAACTCCCACCAATGTCAGCCAAGACAGTTTTGGGTTGCTCTTTAATCTGTCCGTCGACGGAAAAGTCGATGCTCAGCCTCTCTACGTCTCAAGTGTCCCCATCCGCGGAGTAGGACGCAGAAATGTGGTGATCGTCGCTACCGAACACGATTCGGTTTACGCCTTCGATGCTGACGCCGGCACTCTTTATTGGCATGTCAGCGTGCTGGCCGGCAACGAAGTTCCCTCAGACCAGCGGGGCTGCGAGCAAATAACTCCGGAGATTGGCATCAGTGCCACGCCCGTGATCATTCGCCCATCCGACGGTCTGGGGACGATTTATCTCGTAGCGATGAGCAAAAGCGCCGCAACAAAGAAAACTGTCGTTTATCACCAACGCTTGCACGCATTGTCTCTGGCCGACGGCTCGGAAATCGCCGGTAGTCCGGTGGAAATCGAGGCATCCTTCCCTGGAAAAGGGCCGGGCAACGATGGAGGCGGACACGTGATTTTCAAACCGGCCAATTACAAAGAGACAGCCGCTCTTCTGCTCAATGCCAATATCGTCTACACAGCCTGGACCTCCCATTGCGACATGGCCCCGTACACCGGCTGGATAATTGGCTATCATGTTCATTCTTTGACACGAGTAAACGTGCTCAATGTCGATCCGAACGGTCGTCCGACCAGCTCGTTTCTTCCCGACGGTTCTGGCAATTCATTCTCTGGTAGTGGCGCTGGATTGTCTGTAGACAATAACGGGTTCCTGTATGGCCTTACCGAGAACGGTCCTTTCGGCGAACTGTCAACCGACGGCTTCCCTAAGAATGGTGATTACGGAGATACTTTTCTCAGGATCTCTCCTCAATCGCTGAAGGTGGTAGATTATTTCACGCCCTATAACCAACCCGAGGAAGCTGAAAATGACACCGATCTCGGTTCCGGCGGCACGTTAGTTCTGCCTGAGATGACGACCGCTTCGGGCGAGATTGTTCATCTGGTTGTCGGCGCCGGAAAAGGCGGCAACATCTATGTGGTTAACCGGAATCACATGGGAAAAATCAACCAAAAGACTCCCGATAACAGTAACGTTTATCAAGAGATCCAGAATGCTTTAGGCGGTGCGGTTTTTGGCAGCCCAGCTTATTTCGACGGGCATCTTTTCTACGGGCCGGTTAACTCGACTCTCAAACAATTTACCTTTCACGACGGCCTGTTAAGCACAAATGCAACCTCCGCGACCACCAACAGTTTTGATTACCGCGGAACTACTCCCAGCATATCGTCCTCCGGTAGCGGGTCTGGAATCGTTTGGGCATACGAGAATGCTCACTCCGGTGACGCGATACTCCACGCTTACAACGCCTTAGATCTAACTCAAGAATTGTACAACACCAAGCAGGCGCCAAACGGCCGGGACGCATTTGGAGCTGCTAACAAGTTTATCGTGCCGACGATTTGCAACGGAAAGGTATTTGTGGGGACGACAAATTCGATTGGCGTCTTTGGCTTGTTAGCGGTCAAAGCACCTCAGAATGTTACCGAGTCGGTAAAGATCGACCGGGAGGAAGACCCTGCCGATAGAGAAGAGGACACTATCGCCCTTAAAATTTCACTGACTAACACCGGGACCCAGACAATAACTGGCCCGATCTCGCTCGTATTCGATGATCTGAATCGAGAGTCCTACGTTTCGGACCCGGATGGCTCGACTACTACGGCAGCGCCGACTGGAAGTTTTTATGTGGACTTCACCCCTACAAGCGGCGAGCTCGTGAAGGACCAGACCGAAACCCGATTCGTTAGGTTCCGTTCAGCGACCGAAACCGTCCAGTACCGCCCCCGCGTTCTGGCTGGAGCGGGCATTCGCTAAAAAACAAATTGAGTTCACGCCAGAGACACATAGGCCACAGAGATCGGACCTAACCTTAAAAGGCTTCTCTTAGTGTTCTCTGTGTCTCTGTGGTAAAAATCGTCTAATAAGAGACCACGCGCGGCAACTTCTTTGCTTCGCCGATCCAATTAGTGATGCTGGTTAGATTGGGAACTATGTGAACTTGCCGTTTCGCGTCGTTCGACTCCTTAAGTTTCTCGTGCAGATGATCCGGCTTACGCTGCGCCAATTCCTTAACTGAATCGACTCCGGATGATTGTAGCAGTTCGGCGTATTGCCGCCCCACTCCTTTGATCCGCAACAGGTCAGCCTGATTTACCCACTTTAGTAAATGATGCTCGTGAAAACCAGTCTTGGTTGCCAGTTCCTTCCTACCTTTCGGAGTCGCTCCGGCCTTCAATAAATGCTCGATCGTGGTAACTCCGACTTCAGCGAACTTCTTAGTATGCGATGGGCCAATGCCCTCGATTTTATTGATATGACTCATGTTCTAGGGATCAGAAACAATTTTGCCATATTTCGCCGCCCAAATTCCAGCGCAAATTTTTAGAACGTTGGGAACCACAAGAACGCCGGATTCGCCGGGAACGCCGAGAACCGAGAATCGCGGGCGCAGCATCTGGAGGGGAGCCGCTTTGCCGCGTGCCCTACAACTATCGATATTCTTCATATCGCGAGGTATGCCTGAAAATATAAAAGCAGGCCGCTCCCGCGAATTGCCCAGCGCGATGTTTCACCCGACGCCTCCGCGACCCCTCGTTTCCGAGGTCGGTAGAAAATTGCGGAGCCCTAAACTATTCGCGGAAGCCGCTGCAAAACACATTTCTCAGTCGTGTACATCGCATAGCAAAATCGCGAACAGGCGTAAGCACGTATCAAAGCGACTCCCTTCCAGGCATTCTCTCCTTTCCCGGCATTGTCGATGTTCGAATTCGAGCTAGCTTAAGCACGATTCATGAAGATTAAGCGCGCCCTCCTATCAGTTTCGGACAAAACAGGGATCGCAGAGTTCGCCCGTCGCCTGCAACAAATGGGAGTTGAAATCATTTCCACCGGCGGCACAGCGGCCCTACTCAAAAGCGAATCGATTCCCGTGCTGGAGATCGAAAAATTCACGGGGTTCCCGGAGATCCTCGGCGGTCGAGTCAAGACATTGCACCCCAAGGTTCACGGAGGTCTGCTTTATGTTCGAACCGATCCGGTCCATCAAGAGCAACTGGCCAAGAACAACATCCAGCCGATCGACCTGGTCGCGGTGAATCTTTATCCTTTTGAGCAAACGATCAGAAAACCGGACATCAAGCTTGAGGACGCCATCGAACAGATCGATATCGGTGGTCCCTCGATGCTGCGGAGCGCGGCGAAGAATTATCGTTTCGTAACCACCATTAGTGATCCACAGGATTATGAAACCGTTCTACAAGAGCTGGAGGCACACGAAGGCGAAACCACTCTGGCATTGAGAGAGCAGTTGGCGATCAAGGTCTTTTTACTCACCGCTCGTTACGATAGCTCCATCGCGACCTATCTTAATCACGAACAGGCTACGTCCGGTTCTTACGCGGTCTCGCTCCCATTGGAGATGCGTCTACGTTATGGGGAAAACCCTCATCAGAGCGCTTCGCTTTATGGTCGATTCAGCGATTTCTTTCAAAAACTCCACGGGAAAGAGCTTTCCTTTAACAACATCCTAGACATCAACGCCGCGGCCAATCTCATCCGCGAGTTTTCCGAGCCCACGGTCGCTATCCTGAAGCATACGAATCCTTGTGGCGTCGGGAGCGACCCGGATTTACGCGAGGCATGGGACAAAGCTTTTGCGACCGACAAACAAGCCCCTTTTGGCGGGATCATCATCTGCAACCGGCCGATGACAGAACCGTTAGCCAAAGCTATAGCTGAGATTTTTAGCGAAGTCATCATTGCTCCAGAGTTCGAGCCGGAGGCCAGAGCGCTCTTACAGAAAAAGAAGAACCTGCGACTGATGAAATCGCTGGAGTGGTTTAACTCAACTCGTCAGGAACCGGACGTGCGTTCGGTCATTGGCGGGGTTTTGGTGCAAGAAAAGGATTTTGCTGCTTTGCCGCAGCCCGAAGACCATGTGGTCACAAAACGGCCTCCCACGGCTGATGAAATGGCGGCGATGCTCTTCGGCTGGAAAGTGGTAAAACATATCAAATCGAACGCTATCGTCTATGCCCGCAAAGATCGGACGCTCGGGATTGGAGCAGGGCAGATGGCCCGAGTTGATTCCTCTCGCATCGCGATTTGGAAAGCAAACGAAGCCGGCCTCAGCTTGCAAGGAAGCGCCATTGCCAGCGACGCTTTCTTTCCATTTCCTGACGGCCTAATCGCCGCTGCAGATGCCGGCGCTACCGCCGCAATCCAACCCGGAGGCTCCGTTCGCGATGAGTCAGTGATCGAAGCAGCCAATGAGCGTAACCTGGCTATGGTTTTCACCGGTATTCGGAATTTCCGACATTGAGCCGCCGGGAACGCCCGAAAACAGAGTCTGCAAGCGCTCGGCACGTTTCCGAACGGTCTGTTCTTCGTCCCCGAGTGAACAAGGCCGTGAATGCAGGAAACACTAGGAACGTCAAACGCCCTGATCACGAACTTCTCACTTCTCACTTCTCACCAATCACCTCTCACTTCTCACTTCTCACGCTCAGCAAGTATGCCAAAACTTGGTGTTAATATTGATCACGTCGCTACCCTGAGACAGGCTCGTTACTTGGGTCTGCTTGACTCGCCCAATTGCGAGCCGAACACACTGGAGGCCGCTTCTGCCTGTGAACGCGCCGGGGCCGAAGGAATCACAATCCACTTGCGGGCGGATCGACGGCATATCCAAGATCAGGATGTCTTCCGCCTCAGAAACAGCATTATCACTAAGCTGAATCTGGAACTGGGTAACACCTCAGAGATTCTTGAAACCGCGCTTCAGGTCATACCAGATGAGGTATGCTTAGTGCCGGAAAATCGCCAGGAAATCACGACGGAAGGCGGTCTTGACGTAGTCAAGAACGCAAAAATGTTACGCAAAACTGTCGAGCGTTTGCAGGCCGCTGGGATTCGCGTCAGCATGTTCATAGAGCCGATGGGCGAACAGATCGCAGCAGCAGCCGACCTTGGGGCAGAAGCCGTTGAACTCCATACCGGCGCTTATGCGAATGCCGTTTCCGACTTTCGCGAAGACGAACTCGAGCGTCTGCGAGCCGCCCAAAAATTGGCGGCAGAGAAAGGGCTGATCGTGAATGCCGGTCACGGAATCAACTACGACAATGTGCGCCCCTTGCTCGGTATTAAGGGTTGGAACGAGTTCAACATCGGTCACTCCATTATTTCACGCGCCCTTTTCGTCGGCCTGGAAAACGCAGTCAGAGACATGGTTGGGCTCCTAAAGTCGCATGACCAATAGCCAATAGCCGATAGCCAATCAGAAGCGATGACGTGGTGGCACGGTCACTTTTAATTGGCTATTGGCTTTAGGCTATTGGTCATGCCTGGATAGCTCACACTCTCCGGGCCTGATGCGAGCGGAGCGCTGCGCGTGTTCTAAACCCAGTATTGACAATACCCAATCAAGAGAGTGTGAGATATTCAGGCATGGTGTTCGGCATCGGCATCGATGTAGTAGAAAACGAGCGGATCTCCGATTCGATCCGGCGCCACGGCCAGCGCTTTGTGGATCGCGTGTTTCAGGTTAGCGAAATCGACTACTGTCGTTCGATGAAGAATCCTGCACCGCATTTCGCGGTGAGATTTGCTGCTAAGGAGGCAGTGTCAAAAGCCTTCGGGACCGGCTTTTCCGAGCAGGTCAGCTGGCGTGATATCGAGATCAGCCGTAAACCGAGCGGGGAACCGTTTGTGATTCTGCATGGAGGAGCCGCCGCTTTAGCCGATCGACTTAGGATCAGCTCCATCCTTGTGAGTCTCAGTCACACGGAGCATTATGCCGTGGCGAATGCGCTGCTGATGACCGACGAATCGAGCCCCCGGGAAAAAGTAGTCAGTAATCAGTGAGTCAGTAATCAGTTGTGATCGGCTGTTTCGGAGCGACGGTGCAGCCCAATACCTGACGAAAGGTTCCTATTGTTCGCCATAGCGCGACTGAATACTGACTCACCGATTACTGATTACCGAAGCGATGGATGCAGACTACAAAGTCAAAATTGAGGTGTTCGAGGGACCGCTAGACCTTCTCCTTTACCTCATTAAGAGGGAGGAGGTCGATATTTACTCGGTATCGATCGAGCGCATCACAAATCAATATCTGGAATACCTAAATACGTTCCGGATGCTGGACCTCGATATCGCTGGTGAATTCGTGGTAATGGCCGCTAACCTCATCTACATCAAGAGCCGGAGCCTATTGCCTGCCGATCAACAAGCGGCGGACGAAGAAGCCGACGAAGAAGATCCCAGATGGGATCTTATTCGACAATTGATCGAATATAAAAAATTCAAAGATGTCGCGCTCCACTTGCACCGGCGGGAAGTTCTCCAAGAAGGGATTATTCCGCGCGTCGCGGGAAAACCGGCCTTGGAAGATGCGGAAACCCTCCTGAAAGACGAAGTCGGGATTTTTGACCTGATCACCGCATTTCAGAAGGTGCTCAAGAAGCTGGAAAACCGTCGTGAGGACCTGCGCGAGATTTTCGAAGAGAATTTTAGCGTCTCCGAAAAAATCGATTACATCCTGCAAACGATCAGTTCGGGCGCTAAACTCGCGTTTTCCAGTCTTTTCGCCACGGCCGCCAGCCGCACAGAGATAGTGGTGACTTTCCTCGCCCTGCTCGAATTAATCCGGCTAAAGCAACTGCGGGTAAGACAGCAAACGACCTTTGCGGACATCGAGATAGAACGGGTTGGGCTGTAGGTTCAACGTTCTAAGTTCTAGGTTTTAAGTTTCAGGTTGGATGCCGCGCCGCGGCCATAGGTCGGAGCTCAAAGATTCAACCTAGGTCCTGCGCGCCTAGATCCTCGCCCTGCAGGTGGCGTCGGAGGCGTTTCGGTTTTAAGTTGTGCGTCCAGCCGACTAACCTCTAACGTCAAACTTAAAACCTGGAACCTAAAACGTAGAACCCAATCGGGATCATGCTTACTCTGAAAGCCGTTGTCGAAGCGTTGTTATTTAGCTCCCAAAGACCTCTCACCACAAAAGAGATTTTGCAGGTGGTCCGTCTGGGATTGGAGTACGCTACAGAGGAAGAACAAGAGATCTTCAAGGGGATGACAGAGGCGGTGATCCAAAACGTTCTGATTGAGCTAAGCACCGAATATCAGC
The DNA here is from genome assembly GCA_019239825.1 of Verrucomicrobiota bacterium. Lineage (GTDB taxonomy): Bacteria > Verrucomicrobiota > Verrucomicrobiia > Chthoniobacterales > JAFAMB01 > JAFAVN01. The sequence goes on from JAFAZK010000222.1 coordinate 7,735, forward strand.
AGCTAGAACGGGCCTTTCAGCTGGTTGAACAGGTCAACGGCTGGCAACTAACCACCAAAGCAGAACATCAAACCTGGGTCCGGCAATTGTTTCCGGATCTGCGGCCCACTCGGCTCAGTCCGCCCGCCCTCGAAACCCTGGCAATCGTGGCCTACCGCCAGCCGGTGACTAAAGCCGATATCGAGGCAATCCGAGGGGTGGCAGTCGACGGGGTGATACAACGGCTTCTCGACGTCGGCATGCTCAAGATTGCCGGGCGAGCCGAAATTCCCGGACGCCCCCTACTATACGAGACGACCCAACACTTTATGGAACATTTCGGGATAAAGACTCTGGACGAGCTACCGAATGCGTCTGAACTCCGTTTCGTGCCGCTGCCAAACGGAAATCCATCTCCGCTCCACTCCGGCGAGAGCGGTACGCGCCCAACCAATGAATCAGAGGACGGAGGACTCTTTAAGGAATCAGCTCAGGAACAGCAGGAATCAGTCAAAGAACATTCCGTGGAGCCACTGCCGGAAAAGGTGGCCTTAGAAAGTCCGGCGCTGGAGCATGAAACGGAGCCAGCGACTGGGTCTGATACCCCTACCGACGAAGGGGTTAACCAGGAATAAAGATGGAAGCTAAACTTTCGCTCGACCAAATTCGTGTCCAGATCGACCGCATCGACACGGAGCTTTTGCGACTGCTCAACGAACGCGCGGATCTGGTCCATGAGATTGGCACGATTAAGAAGAATGCCGGTCTACCGATCTATGCGCCCGAACGAGAAGAGTCTCTCCTCCAAGGACTAATCCAGAAAAGCAAGGGCCGTCTCCCCGCAGAGGCCATCAGAGCCATTTACCGTGAAATCATGTCTGCGTCCTTGGCTCTAGAGAAAGACCTGACAATCGCTTTTCTCGGTCCGGAAGCCACCTGGACTCATCAGGCGGCGCGCTCCAAATTCGGTCTGTCCGTCAAGTACACACCCGAATCCAGCATTAGCGATGTTTTCGCCCGAGTCACTCGGGGGACCGCCGACTACGGAGTCGTGCCGATCGAAAACTCGTTGGAAGGCGCGGTGAACCATACGCTCGACGTATTCATGGATTCGGAGCTCAAAATTTGTGCGCAGATTCTTCTCCGGATTCGGAATGATCTGTTATCCAAATGGCCTAGGGATCAAATCAAGAAAATCTATTCACATCCGCAGGTCTTCGGCCAATGCCGGCAATGGCTGCAGGAAAACGCACGAGATCTGGAACTAATCGAAGTCTCCAGCACAACCCGAGCCGCCCAAATCGCAGCTAGCGAACCCACCGCGGCTGCCCTGGCTAGTTCCATGGCGGCGGAGGTTTATGGCCTGCAAGTGCTGGAAACGTCGGTTCAAGACAGCCCAAACAACACCACTCGATTCCTGGTTATCTCCCCTGCTGGGTGCCCCGTAACCGGCAATGACAAGACATCGCTCATGTTCTCGATTCAAGACCGAGTGGGAGCTCTTTACTCGGCCCTGGAGCCATTCAGCCGCTTGAAACTAAGCATGAGCAAGATCGAAAGCCGGCCCTCAAAACGAAAGAACTGGGAGTATTTCTTCTTCGTCGACTTCGAAGGCCACATAGAAGACCCCGTCGTCGCCGAAGCGATTAAAGAATTGGGCGAACACTGCACGTTCGTCAAAGTCCTCGGCAGCTATCCAAGAACGGAGTTATAGGTTCGAGGTTTTAGGTTCTACGTTTTAAGTTGTGGCCCGGTCTACCGCTCCGTAACTCCCCTGGCCTGAACCTAAAACTTAAAACGTCAAACTTGGAACCTAGAACTCACTTCCCCACGTAGATCGCGTCGCCTGGCCAATCTGGTCGGATATAGCCCTTAGCCATATTCACGATCGGGATGTAGTTCCGCATCACCCGAACCGGTGACAATAGACGGATCGTCGAAATAGACTCGATCGAGTCAGTTCCGTGATTCTTTAACAATCCTGGAATCAGCTCTTCGTGGGTTCTCTGCACAATGTCCAAGTCGCTGTTTCCATCGACAAACAACAACAGAGCAACTTTCCCATCGATCTCCGCGATGTGGCTTTCGAAGATGGTTTCGGTGAACACCGATTGTTGATTGGAACCCTCCCGAATATCCTGAATCAACTGGTTATAGGTGATTCCCACCCTGAATTTGATAATGTAGAGGTGTCGCGCGTTGTACTGCTTAGCCCCGTCACCTGAAAGATCGACGTTTGTGTAATAAGACAAAATCCCTTCCTGTTCCAGACGGTCTCGTTTGCGGCTGACGGTCCGGACATTTACCCCGGTCACTTCACCCACTCCGTTGTCTGACTCTCTCGGATCTCTTATTAACTGTCGAACTATTGCCTTTTCTTGCTCATCCAGAATTCTCATGCGAAGGTTGGCGGACGGGTTAAGTGCGCGCACCGACGTGGTCTCTCCCTCTCCATACTCGCTGCGCCGTCCATGTCGCTCTCGTAAGAAATAATCTAGTTTTCCTGCGTCCGCGACTAGAAATTGCCGCATTAGCGCTCAGTTTGGTCTTGAAACAAGCAATTTAACCCTTAGGTTCACCGGTTTTGCGCAAAATGAAGGATGGGATAACACAAGCGGTGCAGAATGCTCCAACCTCGCTCTATGATCCGAGCGAAGAGCATGATTCCTGTGGTGTCGGTTTTGTCGCTTCGGTTAAAGGGGAGCGCTCGAATCGAGTGCTTCGTCTTGGGCTGACAGCGGTCTGCCACATGGTGCATAGAGGGGCCGTCGACGCGGATGCTAAGACCGGCGACGGATCCGGAATTCTAACTCAGATTCCTTACAAGATCTTTCGACGCGAGGTCGCCCGCCTGGGACACACGCTCTATAACGATTCCGATTTGGCGATTGGTTCGGTGTTTTTGCCTCACGACAACGCTTACGCTCAGGCCAGGGCTAAGTCGGTAATAGAAGACGTCCTTACCTCACGCAAGCTCTTCCAATTCGGTTGGCGGGAAGTACCCCTGCATATCAGCGTACTTGGCGAAAAAGCGCAGCTGACGATGCCACGCATCGAGCAGGTTTTGGTCGGGCGACCGGCCGACATGGACGACGACGAATACGAGAGACAGCTTTTTCTGGCGCGAAACGAGATTGAGAAACGGGCTCAGTTAGACAACATCCGCCATTTCTACATCAATTCTTTCTCTCATCGCGTTCTGGTCTATAAAGGTCTGCTTACCGCGGTTTCATTGGAGAAATTCTACCGTGATCTCAGCGATCCTGAGTACGAAACCGCCATCTGCCTGTTTCACGAACGGTACAGCACCAATACTTTCCCGACCTGGTCGTTGAGCCAGCCGTTCCGGTTTCTCGCCCACAATGGCGAGATCAATACGATCCGGGGGAACCGCAACTGGATGCGCGCCCGCGAATCCGAGCTGATGGCCGATTTCTGGCAACAGGATATCGACCTGTTAAAACCGATTATCCAACCTGGCGGCTCTGATTCCGCCAGTCTGGATAATGCGCTTGAAGTATTGACCATGTCGGGCCGGGACCTCCTCCATGCGATGACGATGCTCGTTCCGCCCGCATGGCGAGCAGATGAGCTCATGTCGCCCGAGGTCAAAGCCTTTTACGAATATCAAGCCTGCTTTAACGAACCCTGGGACGGCCCAGCCGGGCTCGTCTTCAGTGACGGCCTGGTGGCAGCAGCTTGCTTGGACCGCAACGGACTTCGGCCGGCTCGCTATAAGCTAACCGAGGACGGCATCTTCGTTCTGGCTTCTGAAGTTGGTTGCGTAGAGCTCGACGAAGCCGAGGTCATCGAAAAAGGCAGATTGGCTCCGGGGACCATGGTCGCCGTCGATACTCAGGCTGGAGTGCTGCTGCGTGATACCGAAATCAAAGAACGATTGGCCAAACGCAAGCCCTACATAGACTGGGTCAAGACCAACCTCCTCCGATTGCAGGAGGTTGTGGGACGCACTATCCCAGAACCGGCAAATGACCTGGATCTCTTAGGATTAAGCCAGCGCCAAGTCGCTTTCGGTTATAGCAGCGAAGAGCTGGACATGGTCTTTAAGCCGATGGTTAAGGACGGTCAGGAAGCAGTGGGGTCGATGGGCGATGATACCCCTCTCGCGGTACTATCGTTACAGCCACGGTTGCTCTACACGTATTTCAGCCAATTGTTTGCCCAGGTTACCAACCCTCCGATCGATCCTATCAGGGAGCGGTTGGTAATGTCGCTGGCTACCCCAATGGGCTGGCGGCGCAACCTGTTTGGCGAGACAGCGGAGCACGCCAAGCTCGTATTTTCCGAGTCGCCGCTTTTGTTCCCGCATGAGCTCGAGGCTTTAAAGCACCTCTCCGATCCCGAACACAAAGCGGTCACCCTTCAGGTTTGTTGGTCCGAGAGCGAAGGACCCGCCGGCCTCGAGGCGGCAGTGAACCGAATTTCCATCGAAGCCGAGCACGCGGTCGACGCGGGATGCCGGCTGGTGATCCTCTCCGATCAGTGTGTCGAACACGATAAAGTGGCGGTTCCGATGCTCCTCGCAGTCGGTGCGGTACATCATCACTTGATCCGGGTTGGCAAAAGAATGAAGTGCAGCCTGATCGCCGAGACCGGAGAAGCCCGGGACGTTCATCAGATTGCTTGTTTGATTAGTTACGGAGCCAGCGCCGCCTGCCCCTACCTCGCGTTTGAAACCATCCGTGAGTTACTATTCCGAGGAGAGCTCGGCGAAGACGCCACCTTTGAGAAAGCGGCCAGAAAATATCGGTTCGCTATCGAAAAAGGGCTCCTGAAGATCATGTCGAAGATGGGGATCTCGGTTATCGGAAGTTATCGGGGCGCCCAGATCTTCGAGGCGATCGGTCTCAGCTCTGACCTGATTGATAAATGTTTCGCCGGGACGCCGTCAAAGGTGGATGGCATCGGTTTGCCGGAAATCGCGATTGAGACTCTCACCCGGCACCAAAAAGCCTATGCCAAGGCGCTACCCGAAGAGGGGTCTGCCAGTGTGTCGCTAGATGACCCGGGGTTCTATCGTTTCCGGCGTCAGGGCGAAGCGCACGCCATCACGCCTCCGGTCATCAAGAGTTTTCACGCCTTCGTAAAATCGAATAAGCCGGAGGATTACAAAGCCTACGCGGACGCCATCAGAACAGCGCGCCCAAATGCACTTCGCGACTTGTTGGAACTGGGGCCAAGCGGGCGCCAGCCAATTCCCCTCGATGAAGTCGAACCGATCGAGGAAATCCGTCGGCGGTTCACCACGGCCGGCATGTCTCTGGGAGCGTTGAGCCCGGAAGCACACGAATGTCTGGCCATCGCCATGAACCGTATCGGCGGTAAGTCCAATTCCGGTGAAGGCGGTGAGGACCCGGAGCGAGTACATCGGCGACCGAACGGAGACTGGCCAAATAGCGCAATCAAACAGGTTGCGGCCGGACGGTTCGGCGTGACCGCTACCTACCTCGCCGCTGCCAAAGAAATTGAGATCAAGATGGCGCAAGGCGCTAAGCCAGGTGAAGGCGGTCAGCTACCGGGACACAAAGTCAGCCAGTTAATTGCTAGGCTGCGAAAGAGCACGCCGGGTGTCGCTTTGATTTCACCACCGCCGCACCATGACATCTACTCGATTGAGGATCTAGCTCAACTGATTTACGACCTCAAACAGGTCAATCCGCGGGCAAAGGTCTGCGTTAAATTGGTGGCGGAGGCCGGCGTTGGCACTGTCGCCGCCGGAGTAGCCAAGGCGCACGCAGATATTATCCTGATAAGTGGACACGAAGGCGGAACCGGTGCTTCCCCGTTGAGCTCCATCAAACATGCAGGCAGCGCTTGGGAGCTCGGTGTTTCCGAAGCCCATCAGGTTTTGATGTTAAACGGCTTGCGTAATCGAATCGTTCTTCGAGCCGATGGAGGTCTGCGGACAGGCGAAGACATCGTTTTTGCCGCACTATTGGGAGCCGAGGAATTCAACTTTGGCACTACGGCGTTGATTGCTTCCGGGTGCGTTTATGTCCGTCAATGTCATCTGAATACCTGCCCGGTCGGTGTCGCCACCCAAGATGAACGGCTGCGAGCAAAGTTCAAAGGTAAGCCGGAGTACGTGGTTAACTTTTTCAACGCCGTCGCGCAGGACGTGCGTGAGATCATGGCGCAGCTCGGTTTGGCGACCTTCAACGAACTAGTCGGCCGAGTGGAATTGTTGCGGCAACGCGAGGTTAAGGATCATCCCAAGGCCAACAAACTGAACCTGACCCGTCTGCTGGCAAACGTGGCTAAAGACGATGACACCATCGTTCGGCACAACACGTGGGACCGAAATGATCCGCCCTGGGGCCGGCGATTAGACGACGTTATCCTCCAGGATGCCCGTGAAGCTGTTAACGATCAGGTCCCAGTTTCGCTGAGCTACCGGATTAAGAATACTAACCGCACCGTTGGCGGTAAGGTCTCCGGCGAAATCGCTTATCTCTGGGGTGAGCAAGGTCTGCCCGACGGAACTATCGAACTCAAGCTGTCCGGCAGCGCCGGCCAAAGCTTCGGAGCTTTTCTGACTCGCGGCGTTAAGCTGGTCCTGACCGGCGAAGCAAATGATTACGTAGGAAAAGGCATGGGCGGGGGCGAGATCATTATTAAGCCGTTCGCAGAACGAAAATATGTGGCTCGGGAGAACTCGATCATTGGTAATACCTGTCTATACGGGGCGACCGGCGGAGAGTTTTTCGCAGCTGGCCGCGCCGGAGAACGGTTTGCGGTTCGGAATTCCGGCGTCTCAGCGGTGATCGAAGGCGTTGGAGATCACGGCTGCGAGTACATGACCCGCGGCACGGTCGTGATCCTCGGACCAACCGGCAAGAATTTCGGGGCCGGCATGACCGGAGGTGTTGCCTATGTTCTGGATCAGGACTCGGCCTTGAAGCGGAACCTTAACCCTGAATTGGTGTTGATGGAGCCGCTAAGCGAGGAGACAGATGCGGTCCTGGTAAAGGAGCTCATCTATAAGCATCTCGAGCAGACCGAGAGCGAGGTGGCGAAAGAGATGCTCGCTGACTGGGCAGCGTTTCAACAGAAGTTCTGGAAGGTTCGGCCAATTCACGTACCGTCACCTCAACCTGTTGCGCCGCCCCCAACCCCGGTAGTCGAAAATGTAACCGGCGCCGGAAGCGATAAATGACAGATGACAAATCCCAAATGACAAATCGCCGCACTGCGCCGGTGGATTTCCGACCGTCGCCAACCGAAACAGACTGACGTGGTCCGAAATTGTCCCCGTTCGCTAAAATGAAGACTGCAATCGGGTCACAATTTGTCATTGGTCATTTGCCATTTAGAAATTAGCCTATGGAAATCGTTCCCCAGCTCGCGTTGTTTCTCGAAAATCGTCCAGGAACGTTGGCTGCGGTTTGTGACGCCTTGTCTGCGGCAAAAATTAATATTTTCGCTCTGACCATTTCCGACACGGTCGATCATTCGGTCGTGCGGATGGTCGTGAGCGATACCCGGAGAGCGCTCACCATCTTTGAAGAACACGGCACTTTAGTCGTCGAAAACGAGGTGCTCATGATTGAGCACGACAACCATCCGGGGTCATTGTCTGAGATCTGCAAGAAGCTCTCGTCGAAGAAGGTCAACATCGAGTACGCGTATTTGAGTGGCTCACCCAGGGCGAAGCGCGGGCTTCTGATTCTGCGCCCAGACAACGTCAAGAAGGCGTTTGAGGTGCTGAGCAAATAGTAGAAACGAAACGGCGAGTCGGCGCACAGGCGAAAGGGCGCATGCGCTGATCGAGGCCCCGAAGCCGGTACGGCGAAAAACTCAGCGCCGCCCCGTATTGCTCCATGATTGGCTAGCTCGCGCCGGTTTTGAGCCGCGACCCCTGGCTCGAACCGCTGAAAGGTGCCTGCGAACCCGGCGTTGTCTTCGCACACATCTTAGTTGAGGCCACGCCACGCATGCACGACTCAAAACCGGCGTGGTCAGCCTCTCGAACAATCCGCTCGCTCAGCGCGGCCGAGTTTTTCGCCCTACCGATCTGCGGCTTCGGGTACGCGCCCATTCGCCGTTTCGTCGATTCGCAATTCGCGTCCAACACGCTAATTTTCCAGTGCACATGACACACACCCCTTCTCAGTCGCTGCGTTCCCAGAATTGGTTCAGCGGTTTTAGCCGCGATGCGGTTATTCACCGTAGCTGGATACGCGGCCTCACCGAAGACGCGTTCGACGGCCGGCCAATCATTGGGATTTGTAACACTTTTTCCGAGCTCACTCCCTGTAATGCGCATTTCAGGGAACTCGCCCAGAAGGTGAAGGACGGTGTGTGGCAGGCCGGCGGGGTACCGTTCGAATTCCCCGTGATGTCCTTGGGAGAAACCAATCTTCGACCAACCGCTATGTTGTTTCGCAACCTCGCGAGCATGGACGTCGAAGAGTCAATTCGTGGTAACCCTATTGATGGCGTTGTTCTGATGACCGGTTGTGACAAGACAACCCCAGCCCTGCTGATGGGCGCAGCCAGTTGTGATGTGCCCGCTATCGTGCTCTCCGGCGGTCCAATGTTGAACGGACACTTCCGCGGCCAAATCGTCGGATCAGGTACCGCCGTTTGGCAGCTTACCGAGGCGATCGCAGCCGGCAAAATGTCAACGAGGGACTTGGCTGAGGCCGAGACCTGCATGGCCCGGAGTGCTGGCCATTGCATGACGATGGGCACCGCATCAACGATGGCGTCGATGGTGGAAGCCCTTGGGGTTGCTTTACCAACTAACGCCGCCATTCCTGCAGTCGACTCTCGTCGTGACGTGCTCGCCCAGATTGCAGGACGCCGAATCGTCGACATGGTCAGAGAAGATATGAGGCTCTCGAAGATTCTTACCCGAGAAGCCTTCGAAAACGCGATTCGAGTCAATGGAGCGATCGGTGGCTCTACCAATGCGGTCATCCACCTCTTAGCCATCGCCGGAAGAGTCGGGATCGATATGACTCTGGACGATTGGGACCGACTTGGCCGCGACGTACCCACTATCGTCGATCTTCAGCCGTCCGGCCGGTTCTTAATGGAGGAATTCTACTACGCCGGCGGTCTGCCGGTGGTCATGAAACGATTGGCCGAAGAGGGGCTTCTGCATCGAGATTTACTGACGGTGAGCGGGACCACCGTCTGGGAAAATGTCCAACACGCGAAAAGTTATAGCGACGAGGTGATTCGGCCGCTCTCGAAACCGTTGGTGAGCTCGGGCGGCATAGCGGTGTTGCGAGGAAATTTGGCCCCGGACGGTGCAGTCCTGAAGCCTTCCGCTGCTAGCCCACATCTGCTCCGGCACACTGGCAAAGCCGTCGTTTTTGAGAATATCGAGCATTATCATGAGCGCATTAACGATCCCGCGCTCGATGTAGATGAAAACTCTGTCTTGGTTCTGAAGAATTGCGGGCCGCGTGGTTATCCGGGCATGGCGGAAGTGGGCAATATGGGCTTGCCTCCGAAGCTTTTAAAGGCAGGCATTACCGACATGATCCGCATCTCCGACGCTCGGATGAGTGGCACTGCCTATGGCACCGTGGTTCTGCACTGCTGCCCCGAGGCGGCTGTAGGAGGACCCTTAGCCCTGGTACAAGACGGCGATACGATCGAGCTGGACGTGGAGAACCGTAAACTACACTTGGCGGTCGATGACGCGGAGCTGGAGAAACGTCGTAAATCCTGGCAACCAGCAAAAGCTCCCTCAGGCGGTTACGGGCGCCTCTATCACGATCATGTGATGCAAGCCAACCTCGGCGCCGATTTAGATTTCTTGCAAGGCTGCCGCGGAAACGCCGTCGGTCGCCCATCACATTAAAAAACAACCGCGAATGGACGCGAATCAAAACCGCGAATGGACGCGAACGAAGGCGAAGAATTCAACCGCAGATTAACGCAGATGTACGTAGATAAATTTGGTGCAACGCGCCACACGGGAGTCGCCTAGCCTTTATGGTGTGTTGATCAACTAGGGACTTCGTTCTCCGAAGAGAATCATCTGCGTTCATCTGCGGTTGCTTGTCTCTTTTTCGCGTCCTTTCGCGGTTTTGGATTCGTGTGCATTCGCGGTCTAGGGAAGGTTCCTCACGAAGTCTTGGATTGGCTGTCGTTTTGGCGCCTCCGGGACTTGCGCCGGATACCCGAGATACAGGAACCCAACTAGTTGTTCGCCTCGCTCCGATAACTCCAGCAAAGCGCTGGTCTCTGGTAGCCGAGTGACTTTCCCGGTATTCCAATGGGTTCCAATTCCTTCACTCCAAGCGGCCAATTGCAGGTTCTGCACGGCAGCGCAGACCGCAGCCAAATCTTCTACCTGCTGAGCACGATTCCCTGCGAGCCGGCAGGTAACCGCCAATAACACAGGCGATGACATCACTTTCTTTCGAGCGCCCTCCTTCGCTTTAGCCATCACCGACGGATCTTGGCTAGATTCCGTCAGATTGGCTAACGCATCGGCCAATGTTTCCCGGCTCTGCATTCCAATCATGGCAATGCGCCAAGGCTCAGTCAGACGATGATTAGGAGCCCATCGCGCCGCATCCAGAATTCGCCAAAGCGTCTCTTCCGGAACCGGATCAGACCGGAATTCCTTGATGGTCCGGCGGCTTTGAATCGCGGTGACGATTGTGGGGTTAGGAATCATTGGGTCCATGTGGTGTCATTAAATCGTGCTCGGGCTCGTTCTCGTGCTCGAATCAAAGGGTGACCGGAGCCCACGAATCCCCCATGCGCCCAGAGCTGGGATAGAATTATCGGATCCCATAAGTCGCATCAGCCCCATAAGTCCCATCCGTCGCCACACCAATACGCCTTTCGAGCACGAGGACGAGCCCGAGCACGAGCACGAGTACGATGTGGAACTCATCTGGCTCTCTCCTCTCCCACCGAATTACTCTGTTCCAAGATCGACGAAGTTGCGGATTCGCTGACCTTTCGTCGCGGTCCACGACTTACTTCCAGACCGTCGGTAGGCAACAGACGCCAGTAGGCCGGCAGAGCAACAAGTCCAAAAATAGCACTGAGAGCAAAAGCGATTCGAAAATCCGGTCCTGCGTACAGGCCATGATTGCCTCTGAAGAACGCCACCAGATGTAATGCGACCGCTCCGAAAGCGATACCCATACCGAAGCCGAGCTGCTGCATGGTACTCTGCATCATACTGGCTGCGCTCATTTCCGCCGGCGGCACCTCTGAGAACGCAAGGGTGTTTAGGCTCGTAAACTGCATCGAACGGACTAGGCCGGCCCCCAACAAAACTACCAATGTGACGACGAGCGGCGTACCGACTGACAGTATGCCTAATCCTATGGCAAAAAGGGCGATCAACGGCGTATTCACCACCAACACGGATCGAAACCCGAACTTCTTCAATACCCAAGTGGTGCTGGTTTTCATCAGCAAGTTACCCATCGCATATACCAGCACCAACAACCCGGAAGTAAACGGGCTTAGTCCGAAACCAGTCTGGAACATCAACGGAAGCAGCAACGGAGCCGCGCTAATCGAGATGCAACTCACGTTTCCGGCAATAAGACAGGTCGAAAAGGTGCGGATTCTCAGCAGCGAAAGATTGATCAGCGGGAACCGGGTTTTCCGTTCCCAGTAGAGAGTTGCCATCCCAAACATAACGCTAAGGGCCAAGACCCAACCCGCCGTGACCCAATTGGAGTTTTCTTGCCCCAGCAAATCGACGCCGTACATCAAGCAGCTCAACGCGGTGGCACTCAATAGAAAGCCGGGAAAATCAAGTGGGCGCCGCTCGTCCGAGCGGAAATTTCTGACGAAGCGATAAACGAGACAGATCGCGACTATGCCGATCGGGATGTTAATCAGGAAAATCCATCGCCACGACGTGAAGCTGGCAATAAAGCCGCCCACCGGCGGACCGATCACGGTCGCAATCAAGCCCGGCCAAACAATGGTCGCAATTGCATGTACCAAAGAGCTTTTTGGCGTACTCCGCAAAACTACTAATCGCCCAACCGGCACCATCATGGCGCCGCCAATTCCTTGGACGATCCGCGCTGAAATGAATCCGCCTAGATTGTTCGCGAATCCGCAGCCGACTGAAGCCAAAGTGAAAATGGCGATTGCGGCACTGAAGATAGTTCGGGCGCCAAGGCGATCCGCGATCCAGCCGCTGATCGGGATAAAGACCGCTAGCGTGACGAGGTACGCTGTCATCCCGATGCTGACAGCCGTGGGCCGAACCGCAAATGAATGAGCGATCTGCGGCAAAGCGGTGGCGATCGCCGTACCGTCCAGGTTCTCCATGAAAAAGGTAACGGCGACGATAAGAGCCACCAAGCGGAACCGATCGTCAGCTTCCCCAGTATTTGTTTTGTCCATCGCTTTCTCTTCCGAACGGAGGGAAAGCAAAAACCATGCGCTTTCACCGCCCGCTCGATTCCTAAAAATCAAGTCAAGGGTTACTTAGCGCGTTGGTTTACGTTAACGCTTACGATCGATGGGGCTTCCGCCTGGATCGATAACGACGCTCGAAACAGACCAGCGATAGGTCAGGATGTCAAATCGACCGTATCACGCGGTCGAAATAGCCAATAGCCGATAACCAATAGCCAAAAAAAACGCTTGGCGGTCCGGAGGCTGGTGGCGGGCTTGCTTTTACATAATCGACACAATCCATCGAGGCTTGGCTATTGGCTATTGGCTATTGGCTATTGGCTATTGGCTATTGGCTATTGGCTATTGGCTATTGGCTATTGGCTATTGGCTATTGGCTATTGGCATGTTCCGCCTCACCAATGGCCTTGTAATCGTAGGTTGGATAAAACTCGGTCCGATATCCACCCCAAGCGGTTTTTTCGAGGGCGACATTCACCTCGCGCAAGCGTTCGGCAGGAACTCGTAACGTGATGACTTGACCGATCCCCATCATCACATACCAAGAAACCACTTCGATCCCGGGGGGCGGGAACGCCTTGTAATATCCCTGCTTCCGCAATTCGCTGTTGATCTCATCCAATGGTTTCGATTGGTCGTGACGAAGAAAGACCGTTAACAGTATGGATCCTTTTTCGCTCTCAGCATTCGGTATGGGTGACGCCGATGGTTCTTGTTGTGCACCTGCAGACCCGATCGAGAGAAACGCCACAAAAAACAAGACATAGCGCATCCGTTCCCATAAAGAGCGAGTTTTACCGGAAGTGAGCAATCTGTTAGTGAGGTGAAAGCAATTCATAACACCTTACACCTAGACGGCCTGAGCCGACTTGTCATGGCGCCGAACCGGAGAGCCGCTCTATTCCGGAGCCACTTATCGTCCGTTTGCAACGGATCGCGAGACGATCTTTTGCCCCGTGTCGAGCATCGGCTGCGCCACATGAGCCCAGTGGGCGGTCTCTTTTGGCACCAGTCTTTCCGGACTCGGCTACCAACGGCAGTGACTGAGGACATAACCGGCCACCTTCGCGTAGTCGCTCTTACGCGAACTCAAACACACTGAATCCTAAGCGATGCTTACGAGGCGTAACCGCCAGCGATGTACTGTTCGAGATGCTCGATGGTGGCAGTCTGAGCCGAAATCACCCATTTAAGAGCGTCGCCAATCGATAGCATACCGACTAGCTTACCCTCTTCCAAGACCGGGAGATGCCGGATCCGCTTTTCGGTCATCACGCGCATACATCCAGTCAGGCTTTCATTCGGGTGAGTGACTATCAAGTTCATCGACATGATCTCACTGACCCGGGTTTCCTTCGACGACCGTCCTTGCAGGATTACTTTTCGCGTGTAATCACGCTCAGAGATAATCCCAGTGAGCTTGTCGTTCTGCACCACGGGGAGAGCACCCACGTTTTTATCCGCCATCATCTTGATAGCGTCATACACCTTCGCGTCAGGACCAATCGTCCAAACCGTCGTACTCTTCTGCGCCAGGATCCAGCTAACCGTACCGGCAACTTCCATAACAGATGGGGGTTGAAGCGAAACCTGCCGCAGTTTCGGGCGAGGTTCAAAGAAAATCTCTGGAGGGCCGCTTTGGCGCTCGTCTCTAGACCCTCCGCAAATTCTTCCCAGCCCGCGTGCGGTAAAGCGGCTCCCTCCAGTTGCTTCGCCGTTTACTCGCCCCTTCGCCGTTTCGCCGCTTCCCCTCCTGGCTCCTGGATTCTGGCTCCGGGCTCCTCTACTCTCCCCCATGGCTACTCCAACTCCCCCCGTACAAACCGAGAGCCCAAGCCGTCGCACCGCGCTGAACCGGATTACTGGCTTCTTCGTCTATTTATTCGAAAGAATCACTCCCGATCCTTATATCTTTGCGGTTAGTCTAACTATCATTACGGCCCTGCTCGCGGCTCTATTGGCGCCGAAAGGATCTCTCCCGCAAATCCTGAATGGTTGGTATGCCGGTCTGTTCCAGATTCTGTCTTTTGCGTTCCAGATGGTCCTGATCCTCGTCACCGGATACGCCTTATCGAATTCACGACCCGTTCGCTTCGTCCTCGATTGGCTGGCATCCAGGCCAAAGACGCCGCGGGCAGCGATCGTTCTGACCATCTTAGTAGTGATGGTCACCTCCTTTATTAATTGGGGATGCGGCTTGGTGGTATCCGGGCTTCTCGCCCGAGAAATCGCTAAACGAATCCGGATCGATTTCGGCTGGTTAGTTGCCGGCGCCTATTCAGGATGGATCATCTGGGCCAGCGGATTCTCTAGCTCAATCGCTCTTTCCCAAGCCACGCCCGGATCGTCTCTAAACCTAGTGCAGAAACTCACCGGACAAGTGCTGCCGCTGGGTGACATGTTGTTCGCTCCGTTCAATCTCGTTCCAGTCATCGCGGTCTTAATCCTGATCCCCGTTCTCTATTGCGCGATTATACCAACCGCTGACGAAACGGTTGCGGCAGATCCGGAACGCTTACGATCCGAGGATAGGGTTGCCAAACAGGAGCATCCGCAGACGATCGCCGATCATTTGGAACACGCCTGGATCCTGACGTTGATCCTGGTGGCCGCCGGAGCGATCGCTCTGATCTTGAGCTGGTCGAAAACCGGGATCTCTCTCGACCTGAACTCGGTCATCTTTCTTTTTTTTCTGGCTGGCCTGTTACTCCATTGGACTCCGATCAATTACGTCCGCGCAGTCAATCAGGCGGCTCGGGTCACCGGACCGTTAATCCTGCAATATCCGTTGTATGGCGGCATCATGGGAATCATGACCGCGACCGGGCTGGCTGACGTGATCGCTAAAGCTTTCGTTTCCTTTTCCAACGCGCACACCTTGCCCTTTTGGAATTATGTCGCTTCGCTGATAATCAGCCTCTTTATCCCTAGCGGCGGCGGTCACTGGGCTGTGCAAGGACCATTCACCGTTCCGGCAGCAACCCAACTGCACGCGTCTCAAGCCGCCACCGCAATGGGGGTCGCCATGGGTGAACAGGTCGCGAACATGATTCAGCCGTTTTGGGCATTACCGGTTCTGGCCATAGCCGGCATCAGTCTCCGCCGGGTGATGGGATTCACGGTAATGTCCTTCTTTGTAGGTCTCGTGGTTTTCGGCCTGGCGTTGTTGTTCCTGGCTTAACGAATCGTCCTCGCACTCAAAGGTTTTGTTGGTCCGCCGAGCGCATAAGCACCCAGCGCCCTGGAGGGGAGCCGCTTTCGACCGCTGGATGTCGACGGCGTCCTCGACACTGGGCTATGTTGTCTTACGCCGACAAAACATATTGGCAGGCGGCTCCCGGGAACGTCTCTACGCGTGAATTGCCCAAGCGGTGTTCGATCGTTCAGACCAAACAAAGAGCAGTGCAGGTGTTTGCGACGTCAGGGGTCATTCGCGGGAGCCGCCTGCCAACAAAATCTTTCAAGGACGACGACGAATACGAGAAGGAGCGAGCCCGCTCTACCAGACCAAACTAAGGCCACCCGTCTCATAGGCGCTCACGCTAGGTCCCGCGAGACTATCAAACCCGAACCCTCGACCGACGCAGCTAGAGAGGGAGATGGGGCGAAGTCTGGACCAACATCAGCAATCCCCCCAAAATCAGACTACAAGACCAAACCAGGTCTGCGTTGAACCAGGACTTACGCAAGATAGTAAGACCAGCGATGTCATACACCACCCAGGCAACGATCCCGGCCACCACAAATTGCGAGAGCGAATGTACGCAAACGCCGGGAATCGAATCGTAGAATTCCGGGAATGATGTCGCGGATTTGAGCGACGACGGGGATGAAACTCCGCACCAACTTCCACCTCCAATTACAAAGACCGGCAACAGCATAAGTCCAGCGCCATGGGCGCTAGCCATAAGGCAGGACCACCAGGTTAAATCTCTAAAATTCACCCGCATGCCGACCCAACGCGGATGACGCCCCCGAAGCAAACGCCAACTTCCCATGCCAGCTAGCGATAAAGCGGCAACCAAGCCAAACCAAGTTGCCGGGATGTATCGTCCTAACAGAAACGCCAAGGATAGGATCGCGAATACCGAAAGAGCGTGCCCGATCGCAATAGCGCACATCGCCTGAAAAATGGCCGCTCGCGAACGGTTTTGCAGCCCCAGACTAACCGCGAACAGCCAGCCCATACCCGGATTCAATCCGTGCCAAGCCCCTAATGCCACCAATGCAATCCAAGGCCAAGCGTTCACAGACTGGCGCCTCTCCTAAGACGGAAAACAGAACGAATCCGAAGATGTATCGCCGCCCTCTAATCGGACTTGATGAAGACGATGTTCCCCGGTTTGAACCAAGAACTTTGGATCAAAATTCAACGACCCGTCAGAGCCAGCATCCGCTTTCACCATCCAGGTACGTACCCCGTCCGGGTAAAACTGTTCATCCCAGGATTGGTAGAGCGAGTTAGTGAGATATACACGTTTCCCGTCCCGGCTTACCTCAACCATTTGGGGACCACCGTTGAGCGGCTCGCCCGGTTGCTTAGGATGAGGAGTCCGTTTGACAATTCCACCAATTGGCAGAACCGCGGTTAACTTTGGCTGGTCCGGTACTGAGACATCATAACGATGAAGCTCACCTGTGCCCCAGCAAGAGACGTAGAGCCAGCGATCATCTAGCGATAAATTCAGATCGGTCACCAACGGTGGAACTGCGCCAAATCCCTCGAGCAAAGGTGGAAGCTTGGCGGCATCAGCCGGCTGCGCCGGGATCTCGATTACTTTTTTGATTTCCCAATTCCCTGATCGTTCTCTCCACAACCAAATTGAGGCAGACAAGTCTTTCAACGAAACCACTACTCCCACAAAACCAAATGTCTTAGTCGGGTCGTGCGATGGGCGTAACTCTAGAACCATCTGATGTTCGCTCCCCAAATCGAGTGCTTTGGAATGTTTCCGTTTACGCAGATCCCAGAAATGGAGCTGGTGCCCGTACTTGGCGCCCAACAAAATCTCGGGCTGTAAACCTCCCTCAATCATCCGAGGAGTCCCCCATTCGCTAGAGACGAGTACGTCCTGTCCGAGGTGCCAGGAGAAATCGTAGGCTAATTCTTGCGGACCGCGATCCACTTCCCAACGGCCCAGCACGTTAAAATCGTAGTGGTCGAGGATGAAGATTCCACCAGGACCGGTCCCATCAGGAGCTCCCAGTGCGCTCAAGTAAATGCCGTCCGGGCCGCAATGGACCGTATGAGGCCGGGAATAACCAGCCCGCTTGAACAGGTCCTCGGGTTCAATCGTTTTAACGATCCGAAGTTTGGTCGGATCGGGTTTCGTATCGATGACGTGGATTCGAGACGAACGAATTCCGGGAACGATCAAATATCGCCTTTCGACATGGGGATGCGGCGCATATGGACAAAGCGCTGCGCTGCACGCGTTCCAACCAAAATGATGAAGTTCATCCCCAATGTCGGGTAGATCGGTCTGACTCAGGATTTGTCCGTACGCCGGAGAAGCAGGATCAACGTCGACGACGTAAAGCGCATCCGGTCGCGACTTCTGGTCGGGCGCCAGTCCTGCAACATAGGCATAGCGCTCGGCGGGAGCTTCCATGGCCAGCCGGGCCGTGGGGTAAAACGTAGGATCGACAGTCCAGCGCAATGGATTGGTAGAAAGACCAAACGTGGAATTTGCCATAAACAGTTGGTGCTTTGCCGAATTTGAATCTGAGGGTTGGACAAGACGGGAGCACAGTCAATCCCACCGGAGAAAGAAAACCACCGTTACCCGACTGTATCACTAGGGTATGAATAGCCCCGCGTTTTGCAATCAATAACTTAGACCGCTAACGACACAAACAAAACCGCGAATGGAGACGAATAGGGTAGAACAACCGCAGATGGACGCAGACTTGGGCAGATAGCGGCGGCCACGAACCGAAAGCAGCCCACCCCAAGGAATTTACCTGCGCTATCTACGGTTAAGTTCTTTAACCCTTTATTCGCCTTCATTCGTGCCCATTCGCGGTTTAAATTCGTGTCCATTCGCGGTCGTTTTCCGGAAATGGGATGGCGATTGGCCGAAAGTAGTGGTCCACAATCGCCGAAAATGACGGACATCGGCAAAACCGCAGCGTTCGGCGACGACCTCAAGAGTTAAACGATGATCGCGCATCAGGCTGGCCGCCATTTCCAGACGCACTTTCTGTTGGTACTGCAGAGGAGTCAGGCCGGTATTGGCTCTGAATGCTCTTGTGAGCGTCGACTCACTCATAGCCGCAAGAGAAGCCAGCCGGGCCAACGGGGCAGCCTCAGCCGGATGTTCATTTAACCAATCCTGTACCCGGTGCACACCGGAATGCAGGTGCGCTCGATAATCGAGGAAAACGTTCAACTGATGATGCGCTCCCGAACGGCGGAAATAGACCACCAGATCTCGCGCAACCCGCGCGGTCATTTGCGCCCCATGGTCTTGTTCTAAGAACGAAAGAGCCAGATCAATCCCGGAAGCAATCCCGGCGCTGGTGGTCACACCGCTATCCTGGACGAAAAGGACGTTATCCAACACTTCCGCGTTTGGATAACGACGTTGCAGTTCTTTTACGCAAGACCAATGCGTGGTGCAGCGGCGGCCATTCAATAGTCCGGCCTCTCCCAAACCGAATGCGCCGGAGCAGACTGAAGCGACGCTAGCGCCCGTTTGATGAGCAATTTGTAGATAAGCGCGCTGGGTCTTTGTCAATACATCGCTTCGGGTACGCCCTTTCCAGCGCACGCCCGGAACGATGACCAGATCGTTCCGGTCCAATTCATTTGCCGGAATCACAGGTCCGAACCCGGTTAAGGAAAGCCCCGCCGCGCTCGGGATTAGAGGCGATGCACCGATGAAGTGTAGCCCGTAGTTGCAGCCGCAGCCGTTGGCCGAATCGAATGTTTGCACCGGGCCTGCCAAATCCAATAAATGAACACCCGGCGCGAGAACAAAAATAACCCGTCGCTTCGCCGGCTTCATCTTGTCATCGCGAGCTCCTTTGACGGTTGCTTGCTCAGCGAGTCCAAAACTCCCTGAGTGGAGACGATGTTGGCGAATCGGCCAGCCAACGCATATTCGGTCCGTCGTACTACTTCCTCGGTTGAGAGTTCCGGTCCACCGGCCCAGTGAGGAATGGCAAAGCTCAAAGTGGCGTCGGTCACAAAATCGACCTGATAGCCCCGGTCATAGGCGTCGCGAGTTGTGGTCTCGCAGCATTGCTCAGTCTGGATGCCAGTCACGGTAAGACGATTAATCTGCCACTGGGTAAGCCGGCGAGCTAAGTCTGTACTCGCAAACACGCTGATGGTCGTTTTCTGAAGAACCAGTTCATCCGGCCTCGGAGCCACGAAATCCATGAACTGATAAAGAGGCGATCCCGGATTGAAATGGCTCTCTGGTCTAGAATTCTGGTGGAGCACGAAAACGATCGGCAGGTCGGCGTTCCGGTAAGCTTCGATCAATTCGGCTACATTCGATTCGAAGGCAGGATTATTGCGGGTTGCCCAGGTAGTCGCATCGCCCTTGAACGAATCTTGAACATCAATAACCAACAGGACTGATTTGGGCACATGCGTAGATACATCATCATGAGAGGTTGAGCTAGTCATAACCCGAGATTAAGCGACGAGACGCTGCTCAACCAGGGTCGATCTAATCCAAAATCGGACGGATCCAGGCAAACGGAAAAACCAACCACGAATGCACACGAATCGGAACAGTGAATGGACACGAATAAAAAGCAAAACGCAGATAAGGCCGTTTTTGACGGATCTGTGTTAGCTATCTCTAGTATCAAAACGCAATTTGCTTCGTCTCTCGGCAAAGATGTAGGCAAAATCACATTCACAAGGGGGGCTGGCCACGCATTCCCCCCAAACGGAATTATCTGCGTCGGTCTGCCGTTTGGTTTTTATTCGTGTCCATTCGCGGTTGTTCTTACGGGTTTGGTCCCGGGCAATTATCGCTCAGATGGTTGAGGTTCTCGTGGTCTTGAGCAAAGGTAATCGGGCCGTTCTCGGCCGGGATTCGCAAGATATCAATACGGTCATACTCACTCCCTGGCCAATCGGGTACTTGCTTCGGGTTGCCGCCCTTCAGCTGGACGAGATCCTTGACCATCTGATTGAGGAAACGGTGCTCCCAAACAACAAAAATGACCTGCCCGAGCCGTTGGGGACCTAACAACTCGGTTTCAAGGTCCTTGATCTGATCATAATGATAGTCGCAACTGACCGGCATCCCTAGCTGAATCGCGGTCGGTTCGATTGTGGCCAACGGACGCAGATAATCAAAAGCGCCCGCCGGGTCGTGAACTTTCCCCGTCGGATCGGGGGCGTAGATTTGGTCCGGTTTACCAAACTTCGATGTTAGAACCGCCGGAAGCGCCAGCGCCCGATTCAATCCCCGACAGCTTATTTGGCCCAGACCGGCCACCGGCTTTTCCGCGTGACGAATGAAAATAATGGTTTCTACCTTGGCATCCGTGGATTTAGCCGCCTGTTGAGTTTGGCCGGATAACCGAGGCACCAACGCAAGCACCAGTGAAAGTGCGCACAATGTCCGCATACCCAAAGTAATCCGTAATCAGTGACTCAGTAATCAGTTTTCGAAGAAAAGGAATCAGTAAAATCACTGACTACTGATTCACTGGTTACTGATAACTGATTACTGATTACTCGTGACGGTCATGGGACTAGAATAGGCCCGGCGTGCTGACCGTCCCCAGCATCCGAGTGAAGCACCTGAAAAAGTACCGCCAGGTCCCTGTGGACCTGGCGGCAACTACACCTTCGCTCTGTTGAAGTTCCTAGATTGAACTGAGCGCAGTATTCCCGATTCTAGCTCGACCCTCGACCAGTTTATGACCAGAGGCCAAAATCCTATGTGAGAGGTGAAAAGGGTGGGTCACTCTTCACTGGTGGGACGAGGCTACCCAACGGACTAAGCGATATTTCGAAGCCTCTGACATTTACCTAGCCTGCGGCACGGTTAGGCAGAGAAATGCGGCTTTTGGTGTCCTTCGGGAGCCTAGCCCCACCCGCGAGTCAGACGCTCGTCCCTACCTCGTCCAACGCCCACCGGCCGAGCTCAGCACCGGCACAATACCATTCAGCGCATCCTCGCGGTTCGAATAGTCCACCTTCCCGACAGCTCCGATCATCGGCACGCCGGTAGCAGCCCGGAATCTTTGGCTCATACCTTCTCCCGTATAACAGCCCCAGCTCTTTACATAGGCGCCAGGAGCAAATAATCCTCGATGCAGCTCCGCCAGCTGGTTCTCATGGAGCAAAGATTTGGAGCTGTTACCCACTTGGTTCGAATAGTCGAACATGAACGCATCCTGGTTCGAGTGACCAAAATACTCGAAGTCGGCAATTTTTATCTGCCGTCTTGGTTTTCCATTGTTCAGATATCGAATCACGTCATCGCCGTTTTCGATCGGGACCAAGTTGAGCTGGTAGGCATCTCGGACCGAATAAATTAGCGGGATCAGGTCCCGTTTTTCTTGGGCGGAACGAGAGCGATAACCGTCCAGATAAATCAACATCGTGACCGTCGCCGACGGGTTGTCTTTGACAACCGGCTTCAACTCCTGGAGCCGAGTGCGGGCGGCGCGCACGAAACATCCCCAGTAATTGTCATGGGGCTGCTCGCGAAACTGTTCCCAGAGATGCAATGACGGCCCGCCGCAAAGGAGAATGTATTCATAGGGATGCCGGGCGTCGGCTACGGGAACGGACGGCGGCGGTGACCCTACCTGGCCCCGCGCTATCCCGGACACCACAAGAAGAAAGTGAAAGGTGAGAAGTGAGAGGCGATTAGTGATTGGTGATTGGCTGAGCCAGAAAGAACGAGCGAGTTTCATCCCGAGAAGTGGATTGAACCACGAATGAACCCGAATTGACACGAAGAATTCAACCGCAGGCGGACGCAGATTTGCCCGGATAATTTTCTTTGGAGAATGGAACTCCTGCCTGGTTAACCCACCAAAACGCGCTAGCCGAGTTTCGCGTGGCGTGTTTCCATCAGACTCATCTGCGGTTGTCCTCTAGTTTATTCGCGTCCATTCGCGGTTAAGGGTTCGCGGACGTCGGTTGCGAGCCGCCTCTTTGCCAGCCAATGAACATTTGGCGGTCGCGAATGAAATAGGGAGACCAGATCGGATCTGGATTCGCGGAAACCAATTCAGCCCGTTTTAGGACAAATTCAGCGCAGAACCTGCCACTGGAGGCATCATAAATTTGATCTCCTGAAAAGTTCCCGTAAAGCCGGTATTCGCTTCCGTTGTCAGACCCGAGCTGGTTGCGGGCGCGATCCGGCGCAAATTGAAATTTTTCATTTAAGATAACGAGTTTAGCCGTCTTCCAGCTCTGTCTTGGGGAACGTACATACCCCCAGATCGCGAAGGGCGGCGCAAAGACTCGGCGACCAATATAAAAATCCCCAACTGGTTCAGCGGCAATCTGTTGGGCGACGGCGGGAGACTCCATCAGCGACGCAGCTTGCGGAGGAGTCGCGCAACCGGCCAAAAGCAGCACCAACGCAGACAGCGAAAGGGCGAATGAGTGAGTGGGCGAATGGATGAGTCGGCTTTCGAGCCAGCGCACGAATCGGGTTCTGTGATCAAACAAACTCAATCGATGAAGGATCGCGAAACGACGGCAAAACATGGACTAGAGCCGAAGAGATAGCCCGCCTCGGTGAAAAAAGCGCGTCCATTTTTGCCCAATATGGGCTTTTGAGTTGCAAAGCCCGGAGGGGCAGCTATCTATTCGGTCCACCAAAACCGGGAGTGCCCGCGCTATGAACATTATTCAGAAGATTGAGAAAGAGCAGTTTAAGCCTGAAATTGCCCCATTCCGGGTGGGCGACACCGTCAAGGTCCATACGAGGGTGGTTGAAGGAGATAAAGAAAGAATTCAGCTTTTCAGCGGGATCGTGATCGGCAGACGCGGATCCGGTTTAAATGCCTTTTTTACCGTGCGCAGAATTTCCTATGGCGAAGGCGTCGAGCGCATGTTTCCACTGCACTCCCCGCGAATCGCCAAAATTGAAGTTGAGCGCCAGGGTAATGTCCGTCGCGCGAAACTCAACTATCTCAGAAGCCGCAAAGGCAAACAAGCCGTCACGGTGAAAGAGAAGACGCAAGCCTCGTCGGTGAAAGAAACGGCGCAGGCCTCTTAAGCCGAACGGCCAAACGAGCCGAGACGGCCAATCAATGCGCGGCGCCCTGCAGGGGAGCCGCTTTATCGTGCGCCAGTCTTAGGCACGTGTTTGAAAGACTGCGTTCGCCTTACCGAGACGTGTGATTACGAGGCGGCTGCTAGTGTACCATAACCTCTGGGCTGTGCTGTTGTTCTGCTATCGACAATCCGGACGTCAGTCTGTAAATCCGCACGCTGAGACGTTCGCGGGAGCCGCCTGCTGAACAAACGCGAAGCAACTCCACGCGTTTCTGGCCGATCATACGATGGGTTTAGCGACAATTAAAAGCGGCTCCCCAAGGCCCAAACGCGTCTATTCGCCCCGTCGCCCATTTGCCGGTGCGTCGTTCACCCCATCGCCTTTACTCAAACCCGCCGCGCGATCGAAGGATCTGGCCTGTGATCCAGGCACCATCCGGTCCGGCAAGGAACGCAATCAAACGAGCGGCGTCCTCTGGTTGACCAAGACGCCCGAGAGCAAATCGGCTTAGCAGCTTTTGTTGAAGATCCGGGGTCATTGAGCCGGAATCGGTAGGCCCAGGGTCAACCGCATTGACGGTAATACCCAGATGTCCCACTTCGGCCGCGAAGGTTATGGTGAAGGCATCCAACCCTGCTTTCGTCGCGGCATAGCCAAGTTGTCCGCGCATCGATCCCAACATTTGTCCTGAGGTCATTGAGATTACTCGGCACGCGCCCTTTCCGGCGAATCGGCGGACAAACTCAAGGCTTAACAAAATAGGCGCCCGGGTATTAATCGCGTAATTGCTATCAAGCATCCCTCCATCCAAGGTCTCGATCGAGTCAGCGGCCCAAAAACAGGCATTGTTAACCAGAATATGAGCAACATTGAATCGAACTTGGACCGCGTCCCACAGCTTCTGCGACGCTTCACGGAGCGACAGATCAAGAGCGATCCATTCCGCTTCGACACCCAACTCCCGCAGTTCGCTGACCACCAGAGGTTGCTCTAGCTCATCAGGTCTCCAAGACTCTTCATCGTCAAATTCAGGCCATCCGGTCAGAAAGAGATTGGCGCCTTGCCGCGCCAGCTCCCGAGAGATCGCCGCTCCGATGCCTTTAGCCCTGCTAACACCGGTAACCACCGCCACCTTTCCAGCCAAAGCACCTTTCATCGCCACAGCATTTACACGAGCACCGGCCAAGGTCAAAGAGTGGGCATACTCGCTCCCTCACGCCACCACGAGCTGCACTCCTGCCTCTCTCAAAGCCGCAGCCAACTCCTCCGCGGGCTCCGCGTCGGTCACTAGGATCTGCATTGCATCCAGGCCGGCAATCTGGGCAAACGAGTGCTTTCCTAATTTAGATGAGTCAGCCAGAACGATGGTCCTACGCGCTGCCGCCATCATGGCGGCTATCATAGACGCTTCTTCCAGAACGGTTGTGGTAAGACCTTCCAGAGCTGTAACCCCGCCTACCCCGATGATCGCGCTATCCACCGAAACCTGTGTCCCGGCGACCAAGATCGGACCGATTGTTACCTGTGCCTCGGGGCGAAATTGGCCACCCATCACATAAACGTCCCGGATCAGGTCGGTCGATAGCACCCCCGGCACGCTCAAATTATTCGTCACCACCGTGAGATATTGCTGACCCAGCTCGGCTGCGAACAGTCGCGTGGTCGAACCGCCGTTGATTAACAGGGTTTCTCCGTCGCTAATAAGCGCCGCTGCCGCCTTGGCAATCCGTTGCTTCTCGGCGGTCTGGGTGTTTAGCCTTTGCAGAAAAGGTGAATCCCGATGAACCAGGGCGGAGATGGTGACAGCGCCGCCATGCGTGCGGGTTAGCGCTCCCTTCTGAGCTAACGCATCCAGGTCTCGCCGAACGGTATCCTCCGAAATGCTGAAATGATCGGAAATCTCGGAAACCGACATCTGTCCCTTAATTTCAAGGAGCTTGATTACCTCACTTTGCCGTTGTGCGGGTAATGCGGGTTTTCGTGGGGGATCGAGCTCGCTCATCGAAGATTCCCGCACATTTTGCCACTAAATCTGCGCATAACCAGGTGAAACAGGCGTTGACTATGCACTTTTTTGCTGCTATTTGCATCAATAAAATGCACAAAAACGCGTCTCCCCAAGACAAATCTGACCCTGAGCCGTCTTCTCGGCCCGGCATCGATACCAATGATCCGCACCCCGTCCGGCCGGTTGTTGATTCTGACTCCGGACTAAACCGGCGCGAGTTCATTAAACGGAGCAGCCTGGCCTTAGCCGGAGCGGCGGCAGTTTCCACGTTTGTGGATCCGCGCCCTGCCTACGCCGAGAGTGCAGTAGAACTA
>JAFAZK010000269.1 GCA_019239825.1 Verrucomicrobiota bacterium
GATCTGATGCTAAGCCTACTTTGAGCCGAACATCTAACGAGTGGGGAACGTCCGTTCGCGGCGCTCCCGGCGTTCCCGCTCGTTCTCGGCGTTATTTCTTGAGCCTGGCCGCCATGCTGACCCGGATCTCCTCCTGGAGTTTGTGAACTTCTTCCGGCTTCCGATTGCACAACACGGCTGCAACCAAACTTTCACCGCGGCGATGACGGGCGATAAAATTCATTTTCTCACGGGAGCCTTCAATCTCGCCGTCGAGATGGGGCAGGGTAAAATCGCCCACCAGATCGAAATGCATCCCTAGCACCGCTGCGGACGAGACTGGGATGACGTCGAATTTTTGGCGTTTTCGACCCGTCATGTTTGCACCCGCGATGGCTCCTTGAAGCTTGGCCATCTCGCCACTAGTCTCGCGCCGGGCGCCTCCAAAAATACGGTCTGGATAAAGGGCGATATCGCCGACTGCGTAGATACCCTTTTCGTCGCTCTCCAGATATTCGTTCACCGGACATCCGCCCGGACTACTAAGTGGGGTGTTTAACACTAATTGTAGATTCGGTTCCGTACCGATTACGACGATCGCGAGTCCAGCTGGAAAACGGACGCCACTCTTGGTCTGAATGTTCCGAACGACGGTCTTACCTTCGAAGCCGTTGAGGTTCTCGTTCAGCATCAGTTGAACGCCGGCTTCCGCGAAAAGATCGGTCAACCATCGTGAAGTCTCAGGATCGAGCAGATCTTGCCAGATAGATCTGTCCCTACTAAGTAATGTCAGTTTCGCGCCGGACCCGATTAGCGAAGAGGTTACTTCCGCCCCCAGGTAGCCTGAGCCGACGATAACCACGTGTTTTTCCGAAGCCAGAATTTCGCGAACGGCCAACACATCGCGATAAGTCCGGAGATAAACGACGTTGCCCAAAGTGGCGCCTGCAACTTGGGGTCTTCTGGGACGGCTCCCGGTAGCCAAACAGGCTTTTCGAAATTCGATTGCCTGACCGTTTTCCATAACCGCCAGCCTCCGTTCGATATTGAATTCCCGAACGACGGTGCCTAACCGCAGCTCGATAGTCCGCTTTCGGTACCAATCCTCGGCATGGTCGGCGAGCTTTTCGACGGAAGGGCTTCCGTTCTTGAGTACGGATTTGGAGAGCTCCGGGCGATTATAGGGCAGAAACGCCTCATTGCTGACTAAGGTGACTGTGCCCTTTGGGTCATATTGACGCAGTGCGTTGCAAGCACTCGCCGCCCCGATCCCGCCTCCAACGATCAGGTAATCTCTTTGAATCATTATCTGGCCGTCAATATATCTGCCCGCTCTTCGATTCTCGACGAAAATCTGTGATTTGACGCGAAGATCCGAGGGGAAAAGCCCAATTTTTGGTGATTTCTAGCCAGTTGTTTAGAGGCTGAATTGGCAACATCGTCGCGACTTTTTGGCCCGAGTTAGGATTCTTGGATATCCATGAATCCTATGGCAACGCGAATCGTCGTCCGAAGTTCTTTCCCAAACCTTGGCGAGTTGCTTCAAATCGCTCTTTTCCCGTGTTTTTCAAATATTGCATCGGCCCACCTCTGAAGACCGGATATCGCCATCCTAAGACAGACGCAAGATCCGCGGTTTCGGGCTCGGCGATAATTCCTTCCTTTAGCGTGTGCAGCGTTTCCACGGTTTGAATGTAGAAAAGTCGGTTGGTGATTTCGGGGTCAGATTGTGCCGATCGCGAGAACCAATCTGTCAGTCCCTGCCATTCGTGCCGTTCGCCCGGCGCGGGGTAATCATAGATGCCCGCGCCGGATTTCCGCCCTTTGCGGCCTGAGGAAAGGAAACGTGAAAGAATCTCCAGTGTTCGCTCGGAGTCCGCTGCTGCTCCACGCCCGTGCTTTGATAGATTTCGGAAAATGTCAGCCAGCAATTCCAGCGACGTGAGATCAGCCATGGCCAAAGGTCCGATAATCATCCCAGCGTTCCGGGCGCACTGATCGATCAAAGTTGGACTATTTCCTTCTTCCAGCAAGAACAGCGCTTCTTGGACGTAGGCCATAACTACCCTGCTGGTATAGAAGCCGGGCCCGTCTCTGACGACGACCGGGGTTTTGCGAAGTGCTTGGGCTAAGGCCAATGCCTTGTTCAATGTCGCATCCGTTGTCTGGCGCCCGAGGATGATTTCCAAAAGCTCCATTTGCTCGACCGGAGCAAAGAAATGTGTGCCGATGAACTGCCTCGGGTCCGGAACTGCAGTCGCTAGCTCAGAGATCGGAAAAGTAGTGGTGTTCGAGGCAATGATTGCTTCTTTCGAAACAATCGAACCCACCTTTTTCAAAAGGTCGGTTTTCACATCAAACCGTTCAAATACGGCTTCGATGACGAAATCGCAGTGGGACAGATCTCCCAGTTGTTGCGTGACCTGGAGCCGGGACAGTGAATCGGCGGGATGCCGGCTCAGTATCTTTTCGATCCGAGCAGAGGATCGCTTGGCTGCCTCGGTGTCGATTTCGACTAGAATCACTTTGCGTCCGGCCATCAACGCACTAAGCGCGATCCCGGTCCCCATCAGCCCGGCGCCTAAGACACCGATCAATTCAACCGAATCGGGCGCACTGGCGGCGCGCTCGATCGCTCGCCGTCTTAGTTCGTGTTGGACATAGATTCGATTCTGCGTTGATACCAATCCGCGCGCCTTTTGATAGGCCGCTTTTTCGATGCGGAGGGAGCCAACGAAGGAGCGTTCTAAACCGTCATGAAACGCTTGGAGTAACAAACTGCCGGCGCCATCATCGGATGGAGTTCGTTTCCGTAATTGGAGGTACGCGCGCTGCAGTATATCGCGGTTGGCGAGAGTTTGGCTGAAGAGCGGCGAACGCGTGATGTCAGTTTCATCCCACGGTTGAACCGGCTTCGGATGGTGTTTGATCCAGTGTTCGGCGGTTTCGCGTCCGTTATTGCTGATCTCAGTGGGATCATGCTTGAAATCGGTCTCTCCGTGGGATATCCGCGTTCCGAACAACAAAACTTGAACCGCTTTTTCAATGCCCACGATATGAGAAAGCCGGAGTCCGGTGCCCAGCGCCGGCAGCAAGCCAAGATCGAACCATGGCCATTGAAAGGTGATGTCAGGATTTGAAACGATGCGCTTATGACAGGCCAAAGCGACCTCGAAAGCCAGTCCGCCTAAGGATTGGTGGATTACCGCGAGTGACGGCTTCGGTTGCGTCTCTAACGAGCGAAGCGTGTCTCGCAGCAAATCGATGACGTCATCGCCGCGGCGTAAAAGCTCGAGCTCCTGATCGAACGCCGGGCCATTGCCCGAAAATTCAATGATGATTCCCTCGATCTTTGGGTCTTCCGCTGCGCTTTTCAGCTCGGTCGCAAAATAGGCGGAATCGGCGGGGAAAGGAATAAGCTCGATCATGGGCACGTTTCCAAGATAGTAGCGACCCCCATGCCGAGTCCGGTACACATGGTGACAGCGCCTCGCTGGAGTTGGCGCCGCTGCAATTCATCCACCAACGTTCCCACTAACATTGCTCCAGTAGCGCCCACCGGATGTCCCATGGCGATGGAGCCACCGGCGACGTTCACTTTTTCATGCGGCACTTTTGTTTTTTCCATGAAGTAGAGAACGACCGACGCAAACGCCTCGTTGACCTCATACAAATCGATATCCGAAAATTTAAGATCAAGTCGGCGCAGAGCTCGGCGGGTTGCTTCCGCTGGAGCAGTGAGCATGATACAGGGCTCATCGCCGGCGCTACCCGTCGATAGGATGCGCGCCCGCGGCTGCAGGTGAAAGGTCTGCCCAACTTCTCGATTCCCGAGCAAAACGATCCCAGCTCCATCGGCGATGCCAGAGGAGTTGCCGGCATGGTGCACGTAGTTGACCCGGCTGACCTGGGGATAACGCAAGCGTACGAGGTCTTCGTAACCTTCGGCACCGAGTTTGGCGAAGGACGGAGTGAGCTTGCTCAAGCTGTCGACGGTCACGTTTTCTCTGACCAATTCGTCGCGAGTCACCATTCCTTCGCTGGTCGCGATCGGAACAATTGACCTGGAGAACCAGGCGTTTTTCCACGCCGTATCCGCTCGTTGTTGAGAGGCGGCGGCAAAACTATCGACATCTCGCCTGCTGTACCCTTGGAGCGTGGCGATCAAATCTGCAGAGATTCCCTGAGGCACCGGTGGGACCTGGTCTTTAAATTCAGGGTCTAAAATCATCGGACCCCCGGAACCGAAAATCGTAAAAAGCGACAGCATCTCGACTCCGCCAACGACGACCAGGTCGGCTTGGTTGGCCATCACCTTGGCCGCGCCCGTGTTGACCGCGTCCAGCGCTGATCCGCAAAACCGGGAGACCATCAGTCCTGGGACATGGTTGGGGAAACCAGCTGCCAATGCCGCAGATCTCGCGAGATTCCCACCTTGATCGTTGAGTTGTTCGCAACAGCCCAGAATCACTTCGTCGACTTTGGACTCGACGCCAGGGTAACGCTTACGCAGTTCAGCAAGGAGAGCTGTTACTAAGGAAACCGGAGTCAGGACATGCAAGCCGCCGGTGGGCTTCCCCCGAGTCCGAGGGGTACGCAGAGCGTCATAGACAAAAACTTCTTGGAGGGGCATCGGAGTGGGAGAAACCAAACATGAAAACACCAAAAAAACCAACCGCAGATGAACGCAGATAGAAACCGCGAATGGACACGAATGGACGCGAAAGGTTCAGCGGAGCTAAACGATAGAGCCTTGCGGAGCTACTGAGCCTGAAGTTTTCGTGTGCGCGAAGCCATTGACCAATTTATTCATTGTCTATTCGTGTCCATTCGCGGTCTGCTGCTCTATCTGCGTTAATCTCCGTCCATCTGCGGTTGTTTTTGTGGGTTTCGCCCAGGGGTCGAGCCATTTGACAAAGCGAGACGCATAGTGTTGGTTCCTCGCTCCGCGCGAGCAACTTAATGACCGTAGGTCCCTGGGTTTCCTGCAGCAACGCTGGGAGCCGCACGCGCCAGGGGTAACCCGGTTAACAGGAATTAGAAGATATGCCAGTTCGTCTTGGACGTTTCGAGATGCCCAAGAGCCTCACCAAGGATGAGGCCAACGCAACCGAAACATACGCAAAATTCATCGCCGAGCCTTTTGAGGCCGGATATGGCCACACCGTCGGTAACTCCCTTCGCCGAGTTCTGCTTTCTTCGCTAGAAGGGGCTGCCATTACCAGCATCCGAATTTTCGGAGCAGAACACGAGTTCGCTTCACTCCCGGGAGTCGTTGAGGACGTAACCGATATCGTGCTCAACCTCAAGAAGGTGAAATTCAAGGCGGTCGATCACGAACCCAGAACCGTCAGCCTGACCGTCAATAAAGAAGGCCCGATTACGGCCGGTGAAATTCAGACGGTGACCGGGATTGAGGTTCTCAATACGGACCAGATCATCTGCACGCTGGATAAGAAACAAAAGTTCGAAGCTGAGTTCGAAGTCAAGGTGGGACGCGGGTTCTTTACCGGAGACGAGAACAAGCGCCCGGATACACCGATTGGGGTGATCCCGATCGATTCGATTTTCTCGCCGGTTACGCGGGTGAAGTACGCGGTCGAAAACACCCGAGTCGGCCAGCGAACGGACTACGACAAACTGATCTTAGAGGTTTGGACCGATGGCCGGATCACGCCGGACGATGCCTTGCTACAAGCATCTGCGATCCTGCGGCATCACCTCGACGTGTTCGTCAACTACGATGATAGCCAGGTCGAGTTTGACCAGACCACCGAGGAGACCAGCCAAGAAAATACCCGGCTGAAGAAGCTGCTTAATATGAGCGTGAACGAGATCGAGCTCTCGGTTCGAGCTGCGAATTGCTTGAACAACGCCAATATTACCACAGTCGGCCAACTGGCGATGAAGACCGAGGCCGAGATGCTGAAGTACCGAAATTTCGGAAAGAA
This sequence comes from Verrucomicrobiota bacterium, assembly GCA_019239825.1. GTDB lineage: Bacteria > Verrucomicrobiota > Verrucomicrobiia > Chthoniobacterales > JAFAMB01 > JAFAVN01. Next base: position 5,931 of record JAFAZK010000269.1, read on the forward strand.
ATCTCTCAACGAGATCAAAGAAAAGTTACAACAGCTTGGGCTTAGCCTAGGGATGAAGTTCGAATCGGGGTTGGTGGAACCGACCTCGAACATGGACCGAAGCGACGACGGTAAGCTCGTCACGCTCTAGCTTAATATGCGACACACGAATAAGACGATTAAGCTCGGCCGGAAGGCCGAGCATCGGAATTTGCTGCTAGCTAACCAGGTCTGCAGCCTCATCGAGCATAGCCGGATTCGGACTACCCTGGCGAAAGCCAAGGCAGTCCGGCCTTTTGCCGAGAGAATGGTTACACTGGGAAAGCGCAACGATCTGCATGCCCGGCGGCTAGCTTTTGCCTTCTTGAGACAAAAAGAAGCGGTTCGCAAGCTGTTTGCCGACATCGCGCCTAGAAGCGGGTCGCGGCAGGGCGGCTACGTGCGCATTATTAAGCTCGGACCTCGCCTCAGCGATTCCGCACCCATGGCCTATGTCGAGTGGGTCGATCAGCCCGTGGTGGAAGAGAAAACGGCCGCGGCGGAGAAGGAAGCGGCTAAGAAGTAGTCGCGCTGTTCTAACGGGCGACAATCAGTCGCCCTGGCTATGAAAGTAATCAGTAACCAGTAAATCAGTAATCAGTTCTAAAGCCGGGCTACCGGCCCTGATTACTGACACACTGATTACTGATTACTTCGTTTTTAGCGGAGCCTGGGCGTGGTCTATTTCAGCTGCGTTTTCGATGGGCCCTCTAGCTTCCCCTTACGATCGAGATGACGTCAGCTCGCAGCTTCTCGATTATAGGAAAGTTGTGGCGGACGCTGCTGTCATTGTTCCGGAAGACGACGTGGTGAGCGACGGGGTCTACATTTAGAGACACCACGTAAGCATCGCCGCCTCTGAACCAATTATCGGTTCTCCAATTCTCGGCGATCCATCTTACGATCGTCTGATCGATCTCGGGGTAGCCGCTTCCGTGACGGATGTTAACCCCGTACACAACTCCTTGGTTGACCGCGAGGTTCACATCCACGGGGATGATTTGCGAGTTGGGGCCTTGCTGTTGATGGATCGTTGCCCACTCGGATGAACTGAGTACCGGCATCGGAACCCGGCCGATCTCGACCTCTTCAGCCAGCGCGGCTGATGTAAAACTCAAGCAAAACAGAGAAACTGAGAGCAGTAAACGCCTCTTTTTCATGGCGTCCGAACATACGCGATAATGCGCCAGGGTAAAAGGCCCGGCAGGGACGAGCTCCTGCTCGTCCGATCTACCATCACGTTTTTGGAAATACAACCTGGCGAACGGCGGGATCGACAGCCAGAAAAAGGGTGAAGAGAGGGAATCGCTTTGGGATGTTGGCTCTCCTCCTAAAAGGTGGCAACGCCGTAGACGAGTTTTTTGATTCGGCTGGTCAAGATGGACATCTTCTGGCACTGCGTTTCCCTGCTAATATTTCGGGTAACTTACCGAACGGAATTTTCTTCAGGACGAACCCATGAAAAAGATCTCAGCTTGCATCCTCACTGTGGCGATTGGTTTTGGCGGCGCTCTATTCCTGGACGGAGCAAGGGCGGTTGCAGCAGATCCGTTCCCGGCATCGCCTAGCCCAACGACCGAACAGAACTCGCTCGGTGAGCAAATCCTTTCCAAAGAACGTGCGGAACTAGATGCCCTGAAGGCGGGCGACTTCACTACTTTTGGGAATTTTATCGCGGACGAAGCCGTTTTTGTGGATGCGCTAGGTCCGTCCAGCAAGGCAGACGTGCTCAAACACACCGAGGGATTTAAGCTCGCTGATTATAAAATCGAGGATGAGAAATTCCTGCCCGTCTCAACCGACACCGGCATGATATCCTACTACGTCACAGAAAAAGGAGCCTCTCACGGTAAGGAGTTTACGGCTCACGTCTACGTCTCCGCTCTGTGGACAAAGCGAGGAAACGATTGGGTCTGCCTTTTCAGTCAAGAAAGCGCAGCGAAATAGTGGATTACCTCTCGTAGGCAGCCGTTCGAGATGGACAAACCAACCACGAATGGACGCGAAGATAAAACAGATAAACACCAACCGCAGATGTACGCGGATGTGGGTGTCGAATCAGGAAGGCATTCGTCGCCAGGATGTGATTGCCAAATTCTAGCCGTCGAATGAACCGCGGTTACGGATCAATGCATGACGCCAGAATATTAGCTCGAGCCCCGATAGCCATAATTGAAATTGGGTACGGCGGAATACGGAATTTTGTTCCCGGTATGCTGGGCGTGCATCAACAGCTCCTGACTTTTCTCAGGATGACCGTAGTTGGAACTGTAGTTGCCTTTCTCATTAAGCGATCCGAGGAAATGTCCCGCTTCATGAGCCATGGTGCTATCGGACCGGCTATTGGCGATCAGCGAAATCCGGTCTTTGGCAATGGTGGAACCATCGTCGGGAGTGCCTCCGTCCCTCACTCTGCGAACCAGGAAAAATGTTAAGGCAGAATGTTCATCGCGTTCCTTCAGAAAGCCGTCGGGCAATTTCTGCATCTCAAGCCATTCCGACTGCGGTGAAATTCCGTCGATCGTTACCGGATCCGTGCGGCCGAGCTCGAAGTAAATGTTGGCCTGAGGATTCCAGATAGCGTTCATCTCTTTTAACAGCTTGTCCGGATCAGCGGCGTTACCGAGGCTCACAAGCTTCTGACCGTCGCGAACTTGAACGAGGCGAATGGCAACTTTGACCGTCTTCTTCTCAAGCACGATGACTTTGAGCGTTGCTTCGACATTGTTCGCATTGCGTTTCGCTTCCACTTTAACCGTGTCGAGTCCGACCGGAGCGCTACCCTTAACGCTGAAGATACGCCAGGAACCAGCGTCGAGTCGTCGAGTCGCGTCCGAGGGATTCGTGGCGTTCCGTGTTGCGTCGGCGCGTTCCTGTTTTGTCTTGAACTCGTAGACATGAACTCGTGCGGGCAAGGTAGACTGTACGGTGAGGCCATTGCCACCGTCCAAAATCACCAGAGTCGAGGCGCCAGGATTCGAGGTAAGACTAGGGATAACTATCCCTTGCCCTTTGGTGGGTAACTTCTCATCGACTCCAGAATACGCTGCGACTTCTCGAAACATTGCTGCCATATAACGAGCGTATTATACTCCCTCGGTGAACTTTAGTCTCACCCTCTATGGAGCCCGTCTAAGAGGCTCCTAGAACGGCTAATAGGTTTTTCCAGGGCGTTCTATCCGAGGGGAGAGGGGTATAAGACCGGAGTTAACGGGGCTCGAACCCGTGTAATTACCTGGGAGAGAGTAATTTACCTAGGAAAGGTTGCGCATGAATACGCATGGTTTCGCACCAATATGTTTGTTTTACTGTCAGTATGCTGTCAGCGAAGCGCGTCCCGTCTCCGGTACCCGGACAAGGGCTTGGCCGACCAATTTCACTCCTGGTTGACGAAGCGGCCACGCCACTACTGCATCTCTGCCAGTTCAGTTTCGAGGGTTTGCAGTTTACGATAGTCTTGGTCCGCATTTTGATGATATTCCTTCAAATTATTCAGTTCCGTCCGTAATTGGTTCGCTTTGGCGCTGCCAGAAGCACCTAATTGGAGCATTTCTTGACGTCGTGCTTGCATCTCTTGGTCTTCTTGAGAGGTAGTAAGACCTTGATTATGACGTTTTACGTGTTGACTCCATTCTTGGGCGAAGTCTGCAACTTTTTTTAGGTCTTCCTTGTTGGCGTCTATTTTGTCACCAAGATCACTCAGAGCAGAATTGATACTGGAGCACTCTCCGTCAGAAACCTGTTGCAGAATGCTGAGGAAACCGGACACCTCTTGCGGAAAAGATGATGCCTTAGCTTTGAGGTGGTTTCCCTTTATTTTCAGGGCATCCACCAGGCCGTTCATCTTCGACACCAAATCCAGGGTATCCTTATACAAAACAATGGTTGTTTGTTGGATTGGACTATCCCACGGAAGATTTTCCGATAGCTTTAAAAGCGGTTGAAGAAAAGCAGAGGCAGCGTCTCTTGAGCCAGTCACGGATTCTATGTAGCCACTGACCCTTTTGTCTTCGTCGATATAGCTTTTTGCCAGAGAAACGTCGTTCTCGGCTTGGGTCGTACCGCGACTTACAACGTCCCGGCGTAGTCTGTAGTCTGTTGCTTGCAGCACCTCTGCCGCTGTCACGCCATTAGTCCTATCAGGCTCCGGAATGCGATAGGAGTTTACCGCGTTTGTCAGATCTTGGACCAGGCTTTGATAAGACGTAATCGGATTGAGGATATCGGAACGAACGTTCGTCTGTCCTTGATCTTGCATTTTCTCGATGTACTCCTCTGCGATGTCGAGTTTGTCTTTAATGTCTTCAAGTTCTGTTATCCACCTTGCGAGCGCTTGGCTGTACGCGTCAGTGGCGCCGAGTACTGCGCAAATCACGAGCTGTGCTACCAGGTATTTCATGACTCCCGGCTTTCTAATCGAATAGCTCGCCAAAGATCGATCAAATGATTACGCAATACGCAAAAATGCGTACAAAGATCCGGTCACGAAGGCCCAGTCGGCGTAACCCAAAAACGATTACGCGAACGTCTAGATAGAACTAAACGAGCTGTGCGTTATCCTCGAGGACTGAGTGCGTGTGGACCAGGATTGACCAATCAAAGCATCAGCTGCGCAAAGAATCCAAAAATACCCGGCAAGAGGTTCTTTCCCTGCTTTTCAAAATCCTCGACTAGGCGGCGATTTTGAGTCAACCTCCCTTATCGCCGCGTCGAGTCATGCGGCGTCCCGTCAACCATTCTGGAGAGAAAGCTGACCCAGAAATAGCAAAGCCCGCCAGTGGCGGGCCATGCGAGAATTCCTTGGTCTGAACACACGGAACTCTCGCAAAAATTTGGGCCTCATGTCAAGCGAAATACGACGTTTCGCTAACGTGTTGTTTTGCGCCCATTTTCTGGCCCCTGCTCACTCGCGGCTAAGGAGCGAGCACCCATGATCGAGAAGCAATTTGGCTACCAATACGGTCCCACCATGTCGGCCGACGAACGCCGTGCCACTTGGACTAATCTTAGAGCCGAGATAGATCGGCGCGGGCGCATTTCCATTATCTCATTGAGGCCAAAAGATGCGGGTTTCACTTTCTCTTTGTAGCGGATACTTGACGAGCAGCTTGAGAGAACGTTGCCGTTCTGGCAAACGCTCGTGGCACTGCCCGATGCAAAAGTATCGACTTTTACTTCGCCGTTGACTTCGAGTGCTTGAGCGGGTGTCGTCGTGCCGATTCCTAGACTGCCCGTCGACGTGAGACGCATTTGTTCACTTATTCCACCTGCTGCGAATTGAATGATACCAGTCGACTGAATGGCCATGGTGTTCGAGGCTGAAATGAGCGCCGTTCCCGGCTGTGACACGCCCGCTCCGGAGAATCCGGTTCCCAACATCACATAGCTTAGCGTGCTCGTTCCATTCGACGCCTGGAAACCCGCATAGACGCTACCACCAGAGCTCGCATTCTCAATTGCTATGGTCTGATTAGCATTTACGTTGTCAATGACGTCTAATACGTAATTAGGGCTGGTTGTCCCGATGCCAACAGAGCCGCTAGAAGTGATCACGAACGCCGTGCTTCCGCTGGTAGTAAAATTCAGTTGATTGGCAGACGGCGAATAAATGCCATTGGTTGGCACCGTGGCCGTTGAAGTCGTGAAGCCCATTCCGCCATAGACATCAAGCGCATCAGGCGCTGTGGTCGTTCCGATCGCAACGTTGCCTTGTACGATCAGCCCATTGGTCGGGGCGGTGTTTGTCCCGGCATAGCTCGAACCAATTGCTACACCGCCCGAGAAATCACCGTAATTCGCATAAGCTGATGCTGGAATAAGTGTCAAAGCGCAAGCGAACAAAGCAACCGCGAGCAAACGATTTTGCATGTGACCCTTTTGAGAACAAATCCGCTCGCTGGTAGATCACCAAGAGCGACTTAAAGGCGGGGCTGGCTTACACCTTTTGTTTCTGCGCCGACGCTGGCCAAGCTGTCAAGATACCGACTCGGCGGTTTTACCGGATTTTACCCTTGAAGAGGTGCAGGAGGTGCGGGAGTTAGTTGGATACTGATCTAACCGGAACTGACTAGAGACGTTTCGGTCGCTCAATACTTCACGCGAAAGGTCGGACTATCTTCGGGCCGACTTTTGCGCCGATCGTAAAGGCGTGTGGTCGAAATATTCGCGTGACCTAGCCACTCTTGCACTTTGGCTATGTCGCTTTCATGGGAGAGGGCATTGGTAGCGGCGGTTGCCCGCAACGAATGCACGCAAAGCCCTTTGACCTGCGCACTTAGCCCTGTCTCAAGGCCGTATTTGCGAACGATGCAGCGATAGACCGAATTCGGATTGAGATGCTTCTTAAGATCGCCCGTTGTGTTGTTTTTCACCGGGCGGAAGAGGGCACCTTCGAGATCGCCGGTATGTCCCGCTTTTTGAAGATAATCTTCGATCGCACTTTGAGCGGCGGGATGGACAAGGACGTAGCGGACTTTGCCACGCTTGCCTCTAATCCGGAAATACAAATTCCCTTGGCGGCTTTGTCGGTCTTTTACCCGAAGCAAACACAACTCCTCACACCGGATGGCCTGATAGAGGAGCGTTGCGAGGATTGCGCGATCGCGCAGACCTTTCAGGGTATCGAGCGGCGGGGCATCGAGCAGGCGGCGGGCCTGGGCATCGCCCACCGACGGCGTGCTACCTTCATTGCCATTCGCTGTAGGACGTTTGACGCCTTCGACCGGATTGCTGGCGACAGCGTTGCTTTCGCACAGATAATCGAACAGCGAGGCCAGGGCCGAAAGCTTGCGGCGTATGCTGGACGGTTCAATGCCGCGCTTTTCCATATCCTTGCGCCAATCGATCACATGCGCGCGCTTGACCGCCCGCAGCTCGGTATAGTTGCTAAGACCAGCATGAGCGATAAACTCACGCACATCGATCTTATAGGCACGCCGGGTTTTGGGGCTAGTAAGGTTCGCGAGCCATTCTTCTTCGGGCGGCACATCGGCCAAATCCAAAAACCGGGCGAGCGCCTTATCATTTTTGCGAGTTCAAACCAGGTCCATGGAGCCGTCCAGTTTAGGCATGATAATGTATTCTATCATGCCTAAGGGGACGACCTTTATCATAGGTAATCTATACCTGTCTAGTAGGCCAAATGCTGCTCCAGATCGGAAG
>JAFAZK010000333.1 GCA_019239825.1 Verrucomicrobiota bacterium
ATCTACCGGGGAGGTCGAGTCCGTCTTGATGATGTCGGCTCCTAGTTCTGCAGCCATTCGGGCCAATGTCACTACCCGATCCGGATCTTCGTCACCCACATATCCATTGTTGGTCTTCTTGAATGAAAGCGGCTCGAGTCCCAGTGGCATACCGTAACGTTCGCACTCGCTTTTGACCCGGGCTACATTCTCCACGCACTGATTCAGCATCTCCGGGTGGTCATCAACCTGCAGCAGGTTAAGAAGAATACAGGCTGCATCCAAGCGCAGAGACATCTCCACAGCATGATCAAAAACCCGGCAATGGAGGTCTCCAACCGGCACGGTATCGCTGTAGAAATTGGCCGGATCTGCGCGGAGCATTAGCCCCGGTTTGCCCCGGCCAGGCAGACGCTGTAGATGATGTGCTGAGCCTGGTGACAATAAGACACCGTCGGCATTTGCCTGTGCAACCTTGCCTACGATCTCTTGCATCTGCTCAATGCCTGCGAGGAACGCCGAATTATTAAAAAGCGCATGATCGATCGCTACAATCAAGGTGCGCTGGGAAAATGGATGAAATAGTCGCTGAAGTCGGTACGAGTTCATTTTCTGGGACACGCGCGCGGAGTGGAACGCGGGCGGCATGTTGTCAAAAAAACCGTTTACTGACAAGCGCTACATTGGCTAGGCGAATCCACCACTACGATGGGACGACCATCGGAGTCCTTATTCGCAAGATTGTATCTTGCTTTTCGGAATTTACGCGATGAAGATTCCGCCCGGTGGCTTGGCTCCGTTCCCGTATCGTATTGTTGCTATGTTCGCTGGCCTTCCTGCAGCTTCTGGGAGGTCATTGGGCGATTTTGCAAGTGGGAGCCTGGGCCGGTATGGCGGTGTCGTACAGCCAGCAAGCCGGTTTAATGGCGGGCCTTTCGCAAACATTCGATGGCGAACATCCGTGCCCGATCTGTAAAGCCATCCAGGTCGGCCAAAAGCACGAGCAAAAAAAAGCCCCGCTTCTCAGTTCGGAGCTTAAGAACGACTATTTGGCCTCCTGGAATCAATTCCAAATCTGCCAGCAATGGTCCGAAGTCGTTTATCCTGTATTTGCAGACCGGCTACTCGGCATTGCCATTGAGCCTTCTGTTCCGCCGCCTCGCTCCTAGTCAGCTCATTTGAGTTTCAGAGCCCGTCATTTGTGGGCTTCGGTTTCGCTAAGGGTCCCCCGGCAAAGTGTCGGCGCTCGCCCTTATCTATCTCACAACAAAATTGCTAGGAGTTTCATGTATTCAATCTCGATAAAAGTCTTGGCCACCGTTTCAGTGGCTACACTTGTTCTCTACAGTCTCACTACAAAGCTCGATGCGCATGGATTCGAAGGAGATCGTTTTTTTCCTCCAACGATTTCAACAGACGATCCTTTTGCCGTCGATGAACTGTCGTTGCCTAACATCTCTTTCTTCAACAACCCGCCCGCTGGCGGTGCGCCGAAGACTCTGAACATCGATTTTAGCTCGGAGTTTGATAAGGAAATTTTCCCGAAGTTTGCGGTAGGAATTATTTTCAACTATATCGTCCTGAAACCGCAGGGGCAGTCCTACCACGCCGGGTTCGACAACCTAGGTTTTGATTTTAAGTATCAGCTATTCGAAAACCCGGAGCATGAATTCATTTTATCAGTCGGTGGAGAAGTCGATGTCGGCGGCACCGGCAGTTCGACCATAGGCGCCGAATCGTTTAGCACCTACACACCGAAGCTTTACATCGGTAAAGGTTTCGGCGATCTACCCGACTCCCTTAAATTGCTCAAACCGTTAGCTGTTACCGGGACGCTCGGATACGTTGTGCCCGGGGAATCAGTTAGTCCCAACGCGCTAAGTTGGGGATTAGCAATCGAGTACAGCATTCCCTATTTACAACAACACGTCGAAGAGATCGATTGGCTGCGCCCGATGCGCAACCTAATCCCTTTGGTTGAGCTGGTCATGAACAGTCCCTTGAACCATAGTGGTGGATACACTACCGGGACAGTCAATCCCGGAATCCTTTGGGAATCGCGCTATTTTCAGCTCGGCGTCGAGGCGCAGATCCCGATAAACCGAGCCACGGGTCCAAACGTCGGCGTGGTTGTTGGGCTACAAGTCTACATCGATGACATCTGGCCTAAGATTTTCGGTCACCCCGTTTTCTTCAAAGAAACAAAATGAATACCAAGCACCTGATTGTTGTCTTAGCGGTTTCATTAATCCTTGCGCGCATCGCGAATGCGCACGCCTTTCTCGATCACGCTGATCCTAAAGTCGGCAGCACGATCCATGAAGCTCCATCCCAGGTAACCCTCTGGATGACCGAAGGGCTGGAGCCCGCGTTTAGCAAACTGCAGGTTTTCGATTCGAAAGGCACCGAAGTGGATAAGAAGGATACCAAGGTCAATGGCAGCACAATGACGGTATCGCTGTCCAAGCTGGCTCCGGGGAAATACCGCGTTTCCTGGCAGGTCGTTGCCGTCGACACCCATATAACGTCCGGAACGTTCGAATTTACTGTCCAGTGACCTAAACATGTTCTGGCTTGCGTTAGTACAGGCTATCCATATCGCGGCGTCGATATTGTTGGCGGGAATGTTTGCGTTCAGATTGGTTGTGCTAGCGCCAGTGGCATCACGCCATAACTGCGGGGACCGATTTCAGCCGAGGTTCAAAGGCATGTGGGGAGGCCTGGCGCTGGTCGCCTGGTTGACCGTGGTGGTTTCCGCTATCCTATGGTTCGATTTGGTGGCTGCTTCGATGAGCGGAGCAGCCATGTTGTTCGAGGTGGATGTCAACACGCTCCAGACCGTTCTGCTGCAAACCCATTTCGGACGCTTGTGGGCCTTCCGGTTGGTGGGCTGTCTGATAGTCGGGATCCTACTTTTTAGCGGATCGCCTGAACAGATCATTGCGGTTCTATCGTTCGCAATTCTCGCTTCGTTGGCTGTCGCCGGGCATTCCGGTGCGATTGTCGTAAACACGGGACCATGGCCGGTATTCAGTGACATCGGACACCTGGTGGCAGCCGCTTTTTGGCCGGGCGGACTTCTGCCACTGTTACTCTTGCTGCTTAAGCAAGATAGAGCTGCGCCCCAAGGCGATAGGATGTTTATCGCGGAAGTGGTTCGGCGCTTTTCCGGACTTAGTCTGGTGGTCGTCGGGATATTGGTTGCAACGGGCCTTCTCAATACCTACTTCATCGTGGGAAGCCCGGGAGCGCTGTTCACGACCGATTATGGCCGATTATTGCTGTTCAAGATTGTTTTATTTATCCTGATGCTAGGGCTTGGCGCCTTGAACTTATTGGTTTTAAAACCTCGACTGTCTCGCGCAGCGATGATCGAGAACCAAATTGCAGGAACAGCCGTGATGCCGGCGCAATCGCTGATTCGGAGCGTGGCAGCCGAGGCCTTTTTGGCTGCCGTCGTCGTTTTAGTGGTCGGTTTTCTGGGCGCCACTCCACCGCCGATGCATATGTGAATCGCTCCTTCTCGTCTGCCTAAGGAAGATGGCGTCGCCATGCCCAACGCCCGTCGTTCTCGTCCTCGAAATCGTTGCGGCCGGGAGTGCTGGAGGAGTATCGTCTTACTGCGCTTTCCTCGAAATACCACTATGAAAACGATTGCTCGGTTAGCCATGATAGCCCTTGTGTCGGCCGCCACGCACGCGTCGGCGCAGGCCTTTCTTGACCACGCCGAACCGGGAGTGGGGAGCGCGATTGATACCCCTCCGACGGAGATAAAGATTTGGTTTACTAAAAATCTGGAGCCCGATTTCAGCCAGATCCAACTCCTTGATCGTCATGCCAAGCCGGTCACCGGTAATCTCGCCACCGTCGACGCTGATGATCCTTCGCTGTTAAGGTTATCCGTTCCCGCCTTGCGTCCGGGAAAATATCAAGTTCGTTGGAGAGCAGTGTCAGTGGACACTCACATGACGGTTGGACGCTTTGCCTTCACGGTGTGGAAGCCGCGACGCCGGTGAACAGTGAGTGGTAAAGCGGTGATGGGTAGTTGCCGCGGAGAGAGCGGAGGGGCGTTGCATCCCGCTCTTTTAGCTCGCACGGGTGTCGCCGCCGTAGGTCGTCTTAGGTAATACCCAACGGATAGACGCCCGCCCCGAAAACCGTGTTAGGCCATGCGAGGTTGCACATTTATGGGCCCGCGATGCGTTCAAGGGAGCCGCAGCAAACAGAAGCGATTCCGACCAGAGACGCTACGTGTTGAGCAGATTGTCCTGGGTAGGGGAACGCGGAATGCTCCCACTGCTTACTGCTTACTGCTCACTGCTCTTTCCTACTTGCGTTTCGCTTTTGCCGATCCTCGTCCCGGCCGGGTGTATTTGATGGGTCGTTTCTTGGGCTCGATCTTCATCACACCCGTTCCATTCTTCAGCTCGAGGATTTGATCGCGGAGTAACGCTGCCCGTTCGTACTCCAAGTTCGCAGCCGCTAATTGCATTTCTTCTTCCAGCTCGCGTAGCACCTCGGTTAGATCGAAATCGCCGCCGGATTCACGAACGACGGATTCTTCCAGCCGCCTACCCCGGAGCATCATGTGCAGGCTTTCTTGGACGGCCCGGCGAACGCTCTGAGGAGTGATCCCGTGTTGTTCGTTGTACTCGCTTTGTCTGGCCCGGCGAAACTCGGTAATGGCAACCAAGCGTTGGATGCTCTCGGTGATGATATCGGCAAACAGGACGACTTCGCCGTTTACGTGGCGAGCAGCTCGACCGGCCGTCTGAATTAATGAAGTCTGGCTCCGGAGAAAGCCTTCTTTGTCAGCATCCAGGATACAAACCAAGCTGACCTCTGGTAAATCCAGGCCCTCTCGGAGGAGGTTGATCCCT
>JAFAZK010000328.1 GCA_019239825.1 Verrucomicrobiota bacterium
TAGGTTCCGGCGCCGCGATGATGCGAGACATACAAAAGGATATAAGAGCCTTTGTTCGAGACGCGGGTGGCCAAAGATAGAATTTCGACTCGCCATACGGAAAGGTCACAAAGGCTTTGAGGTGAGCTCAGCCAAAAGGTCACGAAGACAAAGAAACTCACGCAAAGACGCCAAGACATGACGGGTTTTGAACCGAAACTAGGCAGACTCTCGGCCGGACTATAGCGGACAAGTCGCCCCATCGGGCTTTTTAGCTACGTCGGCGAGGGGCGCAGAGGGCTCCGCCGTAGATCGAAGCAGAAAAATCTCACGCAAAGACGCAAAGGCGCAAAGGAAAGGCGGACTTAAACGCCACACAACAGAGCCTTTAGTAAGAAAAAAGAGGGATTTAAACGTGAGGCAACAGAGATCTCTGTTGCCTCTTTTAACTGTTGCTGAACCGGGATAGCCTCGCGGATTTAGATGGTGCGACCAAGGCACCGTTACCGGCCCGCGTGGATCCCTCCATCCACTCGGATGTTTTCGCCGGTTACGAACGTGGCGTTCTGGAGATAGAGCACCGCGTCGACGACATCAGAAACGTCACCTATCCGGCCCAGGGGATGAAACTTCGCCAACTCCGCATGATCAGCATTGGCGTGCATCGGCGTATTGACGACGCCAGGAGACACCGTATTGAAGCGAATGTTGTTCGCAGCGTATTCCATCGCCAACGCTTTACTCGCTGATCCGGACGAACAGGGCTGTTGGAATCAGCCTACGATCCCGCATGACTAACATCTTTTTGACTTAAGTAATGTTCGAGCCAGTCCTCGAAAAAAGTGGGGCCGATGCGCGGATCAGCACCGGGAGTAAGCGATCGATCGTTTACGGCCACGCCGTAATAGCGGGCATCAGCATCTGTAACTACCTGGCGTGGATCTTTGGTCGCGGCCAGGAAGCGTCTGACTAATTCGTCGATGCCTGCCCGTTCGGGTCCCGCTATCTCGATTATGCCGTTAGCCGGCGGTTCGAGTGCGATCTCGGCGAGTGCGCTCGCCACGTCATCGGCGGCCATTGGCTGCCACAAGGCCGGCGGCAAATGAACCGTTTGGCCGACGGTGCTGAATTGGGCGACGCCACCGATAAATTCGAAGAATTGCGTCGCCCGAACGATCGTATAGGGAACCTTGGAAGCCTTGATCAATTCTTCCTGGGCCATTTTCGCTCGGAAATAACCACTCTCAAGAAGGCGCTCAGTGCCAACGACGGACAGGGCGACGTGGTGTACGACCCCAGCGGCCGCCTCCGCGGCCGAGAGATTACGCGCGGAGGTTTCGAAGAACTCCAAAACCGCCTTGTCTTCCCAAGAAGGTGCGTTCGAAACGTCAACGACAACTTGAGCACCAGAAAGCGCTTTGGCTAAGCCCTCACCAGTGATGGTATTGACACCCGAAGAAGGGGACGCTGCTGTCACGGCAATCCCGCGCTGCCGAAGGCAGTTAACTAGCTTTTTGCCGATGAGACCGCTGCCGCCGATCACTACAGTCTTTTTACGTGCATTCATATTGTTAGAGCTGAAGGATTTGATTTTCCTTACGGTGGCATCATCGTCATCATTGTGTAGCCATCGGCCGCGCATAACAGCTATCCACTAAGTCGATGACGGCATTTGATGATCTCTCGCTCCTCCGGACCTTTGTTTGCATCGTAGAGTCCGGCAGTATTTCCGCCGCCGCGCGCCGCTTGAAAGATGCTCAGTCGACCTTGAGCCGTCAGCTTCGCTTGTTGGAGAAACATTCTGGCGCGGCGCTCTTGCGGCGCGATACCCACGGGATGAGCCTAACGGAGTCGGGACAACGTTTGTTGCTGGATGCCCGGAACATGCTCGCTCACGCGGAAGAGGCGGATCAGCGTTTACGCGAGGGACAAACGACGTTGAGCGGCCACTTGCGTTTGTTTGCGACGATTGACTTGGGACAGTCTATCGTCACCCGGCTGGTCAGCCGTTTCTTGCAGATCAATCCAAATGTTACCGCGGAGCTCGGCCTTAGCAGCCGCCCTTTGCGGATGATTCAGGAAGGATGCGACGTTGCCATGCTGCCTGGAAAGATCACGGACGAAAGCGTGATCGCCCGGCCGGTCGGACAGATGGTCCTCCAGCTGGCCGCTTCACCGTCCTTGGTCAAAGTACGTCCCCCGGTGAAGGAACCCGCCGACCTGGAAGCGTGGCCCTGGATCACGGTTGGCGGGCATCAATTTTGGAACACGAAGGAACTGACACTATCCGCCCGAAACCGTCCGGATCAGACGATCCATCTTTCGCCACTGCTAATTTCTGAAGGCGTGACGAGTATCCGTGAAGCGGTGCGAGACGGCCTCGGGGTATCCGTGCTTCCGGAGTTTTTGATTCGAGAAGACGTGCGTCGCGGGCGACTCGTGCGGCTCTTGCCGCAGTGGAGCCCGCCCTGCCTGCCGGTTCATGTCGTCTATGCAGGGGCACGGCTGTTGCCGACACGCGTCCGCGCCTTCGTCGACTTCGCGGTCAGTTACATTACAACAGAGTTGCGATCCAAACCGTAGGAAGCTCTACGCCCACGGCCCTGCTAGGGTCACCTTCATCAAAGCAAAATCTTTATAGTTAAATTCGAAGGGAACGGGACCAGCTCCGTAGGAGCGAAATCTTTATAGCCCCGGCACCATACGCGCAGGGGCAAGCTCCGTTAGGAGCGACACCTACACCCATGTGTCTACAGTAATCTGCGTTTCAATGAGATGCCGCTCCTACAGAGCTAAACCGTTAATCCGGTCACCGGCTATAAAGATTTGCCTCCTACGGAGGCGTTTTCCACTTACGGCAGCAGAACTAGTTGCTTGGCGGCGGATTTTTGATGGACGTAGTTCGGGACACCGAACCCGTCTTCCACGTGACCCCGACCAGTTAGAACCAAAAGTTTAGTGCCTGGGTTTCTTTTACGAAATTCCAAGATGGTCCTCGCCATGGTTTGATCCCAAACGTTTTGCGCGGCAAAGAAACGGGGTAGATCACCTTCGTTCATTCCCGGATGTTCTCCCAAGAGCCCCACGAAATGCTGATAAGCACCTGGAGGAATCCGGAACTCGGTAGGGATCTGTTTCTTCTGATCCGGCGAGAGTGGTTCACCAACTGCAACTTTGTGAGCCAGCGCCGCAGACGCATTTAATCCGATATTCGGTACCATTGCGTGGACCGTTGTCTCCAAGATTTTGGCGTACAGTGCCGAATACGTCGCCCATGATTTATCGAACCCGGTACGAGCAAACAGCTCCCCAAGTGACAGCCTGCCCTCATTGAACCGATCCAGGTCAGATTGCTGAGTTCGATCAAACATTTCCCAACCGACCGCAAATTGGATATGTCTGCGTATCATCCCGCGGATCAACTCGAGCTCGTACGCATGATCTTTGCGGCTCGAATGCGTCTCACCGACGTAGACCACATCTGTATCCACAATCCGATTCCAGAGCTCCGGTTGTTTTGCCTGCCGCTCACCGCCCAACACAAGATCGCCAAGAGCAATGGAAGAAGGAAAAGCCACGAAAAGGCACAAAAGACTCAAGAATAAACGCAAGACCACAAAGCCGCATAGCCCAACCGAAGCAAAAAATCTCAAGCAAAACCGCAAAAATAAGACGGATTAAATGTCAAAGTAAGGAAAGATCACAAAGGACGCAAAGCAGACTTTTTAAAGGCTTCGACCTGAGCTCAGCCGAACGGTAAACGAAGGCGACGAAGGGAATCATTTTAATGGTATGATGAAATCCAGCGTCAGACCTTCATTATCTTCGTTAACTTCTGTAAAAAATCGTCTTGGTGTCCTTTACGATCTTCTGTGAGATTATTCGCCTCTTTGGTGTGCGTCCCCCTATGAACCGCTATTTCTGACCCGTCAGTGGTTTTTTTGATTATTTCGTCGTAAACGCCACTTCCAGCCAGGAGTGGTTAGTTAGCCGATCAAATTCTCCTGATTCTCCTCGTTTACTTGAGCCGGTATGTCGTACCATGGCCATTCGATGATCGTTAAAGATTTCTTCCGGCTGATCGGTGTCTCGATTGGTCTGCTGACTGTGTTCTCTCTAGCAACGGCCGCTGAATCCGGTGCACCGGTTCGGCTTTATGTACGGGAAGTACCGATTACGGTCCTTGGGAAACAAGGAAAGGTCATCGCGATCGAACAGGTAAACGGTACGATAGGCCTCCATTTAACGGAAGCGGACGGATTCAACGTCGAAGTGGTCAATCTGCTGAACGAACCGACCAGTATCCATTGGCACGGTCTGATTCTACCGGCGCTGATGGATGGGGTTCCGTTTGTCAGTCAGAACCCGATTCCTCCGAAAGGAACCTTTCATTATCAGTTTCCCCTGAAGCAAAGCGGGACTTACTGGCTCCATTCCCATTACGGGTTACAGGAACAATTGTTAGCTTCCGCGCCGTTAATCCTCGAGAGCGCAGAGCAAAACGCCAAGGCCGACGAACAATACACCGTGCTCCTGAGTGACTACTCATTTACTCCGCCGGCAAGAATCCTCGCGCGACTGAAGCTAGGTATGCCGGGCATGGGCAGCATGAGCGTGAAAAAGATGCCGGCTACTAAAAAACTCTATGGCCAAACATGGGATGAATCGGGGGGATTCGCTCGTACCGTCGTCGATGGTGAGTTGCCCGACACGGACGTCAAATACGATGCCCTCATTGCCAACCGGCGAACGGTTGAGGCCCCGGATGTTTTCCGGGTCAAACCCGGTCATACGGTCCTTTTGCGAATCATCGCCGGTTCAGCGGCCACTAACTTCTTCGTCAATACGGGAGCATCGAGCAGCCAGTTAACGGCCGTGGATGGCAAAGATATTGAGCCTGTATCCGGGAACTATTTTCAGCTAGGAATCGCGCAACGGATCGATCTGCTGGTGAAAATCCCCGATCAAGGCGGCGCCTTTCCTATAGTGGCTCAAGGTGAAGGGACCACCCAACAATGCGGCGTGGTCTTAGCCACGGAAAACGCGAAGATCCCGCAAATACCCTTACGAGCCGAGTTCGCTGCGGCCGGACTGGACAACACTCAAGAGCTTCGATTGAAGGCCAAAGATCCATTGCCCGAAAAGCCGGTCGACCGGTCGTTGCCCTGTGTCCTGGGCGGCGACATGGCGAAATATCGTTGGACGATTAACGGCGCAGCTTATCCGAACCGAAGCAGTCTTGATGTGAAAGAAGGCGAGCGCGTCGAAATCGTGTTCCGGAATGACACGGGGATGACTCATCCGATGCATCTGCATGGGCACGATGTCCAGGTAACGGAGATTGATGGGACCAAAGTCCAGGGCGCCCTACGTGACACCGTCATAGTTCCGCCGAAATCTACGATCAAGGTGATTTTCGACGCCAACAATCCTGGGGTCTGGGCTTTTCATTGCCATATCCTGTATCATTTGGCCGTGGGCATGTTCACCGTCCTGGAATACGAGGGCGCCGATACGCAGTTTTGGCAACCCGAGAAAACGCTGACCGAGCTTCTTCCCAGTAGCCAGTAGAAGAGCGGCAAAAGTCTCCTTTGTGTTCTTCGTGATCTTCTGGGAGATTTTCTGCGTCTCTATTCGCATTTGTGAGTACGAACTACCCGACGGTCCTTCGAACCCGGCGTCTGATTTTGCGCCAATGGCAAGAGTCCGACTTTTTGCCTTATGCAAAGCTGAACGCCGACCAGCAAGTCATGGAATTCATGTTAGGAACCATGACCGAAGAGGAGACGCGCCAGAGCATTGCAAACATCGAGAAACACTTCGACGCTCACGGATTTGGGCGCTGGGCGGTACAAATTGCTGATTCGGAGAAATTCATTGGAATCGTGGGCATTAGCATTCCAACCTATACATTGCCGTTTAGTCCCTGTGTTGAAGTGGCCTGGCGCATCTGCCCGGACGAATGGGGAAAGGGATATGCTCCCGAGGCCGCCAGCGAAGCGATGCGAGACGGCTTCGAACGGGTCGGGCTGCAAGAGATCGTCTCTTTCACGACATTGATCAACTTGAAGTCCCGGCGTGTGATGGAGAAACTAGGCATGCAATACTGTCCGGCTGAAGACTTCGACCACCCAATGGTTCCTCAGGGCCACCGCCTTCGGCGGCATGTCTTATACCGAATGAGCAAGGCCGACTGGAACTTGAGACCTTAGACGCCAAAAAGTAAAGGCCACAAAGGTCACCAAGACAGAGCGACCAGCCGGGAAGGCCAAAAATGACAGGGGAGGCGGGGACCTCGGTCTAATCCCTTACTATTTAATCCGCCTTTGTCTTAAACTACGCGTCCCTGGCCGACCTAGCTAAATGGGGAGCTGGGGCGACTTGTCCGCCATAGTCCGGCGGCTGCCGGACGACGGAGAAAGTATGCTTGATCTCTGTTCAAAAACCCGTCTTCTCTTGGCGTCTTTGCGGCTTTGCGTTAGTTTTTCTCTGTCTTCGTGATCGTTCGGCTGAGCTCAGGTCGAAGCCTTTGTAGTCTTTCCGTATTGTAATTTAAGCCTCTGCAATGAAACATTGCTTAACAATTTGCCGGTTCCGTGTTAAAATGAAGCCCCGTGAAGGTCGATTTGTTCACGTGGAATCCGGTTCCTGGCGAGGAACAGGAAGACAAGCGTTTCTTGTGTTGTTACGCTGGCCGAACGGCCCAAGTAAAGAGTGATCCCAAAGGGTGGAGCCTGCGCTGGCAATGCCTTACCCGTATTGCCCCAGACGACGACTGGGACGGAGAAATCAAGTGGTCCACCCGTCTCTGCGAAGCTGCGGAAGCTGCTCTCCGTAAGGCGGAGGAAATCCTCCTCATCGAATGGCAAGTCTCACATTAGCGCGGGGATTACCACCGAGGGCTAGCCGCGAAAACGCACAAAAAGCTCAAGACGTCACAGAACTTCTTACGGACGACTTCTAACTGCGCCGGCCCGAACGGTAAACGAAGGAAATCGTTCCGAACTTGTATCGACACGCTGGACCTCAGCCCTTCGTTACCTTCGTTAATTTATCTGCAATATAGCGTCCGAGTTAACTAGTTGCCTACCGGTAGACAGAAAAATCTCGGCCAGGCCCCCAAGACGCTAAGAGCAAACGAGTTTGATCTTACAATCAGTAAAGATCCCAGAGTTCACCAAGACTGAGGAATGGATCAGAAAAACACATAAGTTTCTGGTCCCTCCTCGTTAGCTCTGTCTTCGTGTCCTTTCTGATCTTTGTGTATTGTGAGTGCCTGTTCGTCTGTCTTTGTGGCCTTTATGATCTCGCTGTGTAGGACGGTAGTGATTTCGCTGACGGTGTTAGCTATGCTGGATGCCCGGGGCGAGGACGTGGCCGGCCAGCATTTCGAGGCAACGACAACTTCAGATGGCGTCGCCGTGTTTCCGGATGTGGCTAATCGGCGGACGGTCACCTTCGAAGTGCCAGTCTACTCGATTACAGCCGGCCCGTTTGAAATTAGGTCTCCCGACAATGACCTCTACTTCGAAATCAACGGCAATGCTATTACCCAAGTTTTCTTCAAAGAGAGGAACTGGCAATTGATGGAAAAGACCTAGTCATGAAGTATTGGAACCGCGAACAGCCTATGCGTTACGAGAGGCAATAGACCGGAGTTCATCTCCGCTCATTTTCTAGGCACTTACCGATTAGGTTGGGGTTAGAACGCGCGATTTCAAGCGCCTGGTTGCTGTGATCGCGAGGCGATGGAACGGAGACTCGGCCGCCAGGTGGAATGCGTAGGCGATTGGGAGCGAGCACAGGACGAAGAACAGGTTTCTCCAATGTGAAGAAACAATAGGATGTAACCAGGGTTGCAACGTGACGAGCCTGATCGCGGCTGGGTGCATTAGGTAGAGTGAATAGCTCCATTTCCCTGCCCATTCCAAAAAGGCTGGGGCGGATACTTCCCTGCGATAGGCTATTTCTAATCCTAGCCAGAAGTAACCAACTACGCCAAAGGGATTGAGGATGAACGGGTTCGAAAGATAGATCGATTTAGCATGGGACTTGATGATCAGGAGCACAGCCGAAGTCGCAAAAACTAAAATGCGGGTCAGCCAAATCTGAATGGTTGCTGGTTGCGGAAACCGCCCAAAGCTCTCTGCGAGGGCACAGCCCATCAACCAACAGGGAAGCCCAATTAACCAATTCAGATACCCGAATGCTGGGTAGCCTCCGGCCGCCCGTTCAATCGCTGGTACTTGGGAGAAGGCTAGGAGGTAAGCAACCAAGCCGGCTCCCGCGATCAGCGGCCACCACCCAATGCGCAGCCTTAGCCTAAGCAACAATGGATAGAGCAGGTAATATTCAGCCTCACAAATGATACTCCAGAAAATCCCTGGATTATCAATCCCATCCCTCACGCCAATCCATTTCCAAACAACCAGAGCACTCAGTGCCGGACCACAAATTCGAATCAGACGACGGCTGTAAAAGCTCCAGAGATCGACGGTAGCACTGTCCCGAAATGGGAAGTGAATACAAAATCCGGAAACTAAAAAGAAAATGATTACCGCGGCGGGACCATTAAAGAAAGAACGCAAAGCCGCTCCAATCAGGTAATCGAACGTGTTGGTTCCCAGAGTCCCTCTGGGCACAACACCACAGTGAAACAATACGACGACAAGAGCGCAGATGAACCTGATGCTATCTAGCCCCTCTATCCGTTTACGATAAGTAGATTGAACCATTCCATTGGCCATTTTGAAGATTCCCTTCGGAGTGATTGGTCCGGAGTTCCGGAAATGATGCACAACAAGAGCTGCCCCGGCCATGCAGGCGGTAGCGCGCCCCTTCAAGACCACTGACGCAGGACAGCTATAAGTCAAGCGGACTTTTACCGCGAAAGACATCGGGCTTTTGAGATGGGCGATCGGTCAACCGCGGAACCCGGTGGGAATGAGCTCCGGCTCATCTGTGCTTAGAGAAGGAGACGAAGACGGAAAAATCTCACGCAAAGACGCAAAGGCGCAAAGGTTTAAGACAAAGACGGATCTCGAATACAGATAACGGAGACGGGAAACTGATGAAGAGCCTTAAATCAGCGAATCTCCGTTGGCTCGTCACTCTTGTTTAGTTCGACCCTTATCTTAACCTTCGCGTCTTTGCGGTTTTGCGTGAGATTTCTTTCTGTCTTCTGTTACTCAGAGCTTTTCCAATCGTAGAACCAGGTTTCCAACCTGGGTGATGAATTTGGAATGACCTGACTCGAATCGGATACAGGGTAGAAGTATCCACAAATTCTCGGATAGTTTTCGCCAACGCCGTATCCGCCGGCAAATGAGAGCATTGAGTGAGTGCCCGTTCGGTATTTTATCAAGGCGGGTTTCGAATCAGTAAAACAAACCATCTCTCCGCGGGCGATCTTTCCATCGATCGAGCCATCGATCGTTAGCCGTTTTCCGGTGAATTGTACCCGCACCTTGCCGGTATAGACTCTTCCTGTGCCGGTGTCCTCTCCTACGATTCTGTAATCTCCTACGTCTACCTGCATAAGCTCAGCGTCCGTCTTAAGCTGATTTTTCAAGACGCTACTTAGCTGTCTTTGGACAGACGCCGGATCCGGAAGTGGTTGGTCGTTATACCATACTTCCGTCCCCAATCGTTCGCGGTCGTGATAGCCCTCATTCGCCAGTCCTACCCAGCCGCTTGCTCGAGGCTGCTGTTTGACTCTAGATGGCCAGCTCCCATAACTGGCCCGGATGCCGCTCTTCTCAAACAAAACTTCCAGCGTTGGTGCCTCCGGCTCGAACTCGATGGTGCCGATTCCAATCCTGGCTTTCCCATCGATTAATTCCCGAACGTGAAGGCGGCTATCCTGCCGGGTGACCACGACCGAGCCTCGATAAGTTTTACCGGTAATGGGTTGGCTACCGACCACGATGAAGCGGCCAACCAGCGACGATAGCGTCGTTTCACGAGTCCTAGTAAAATAATCCGAGAGTCTGTGCGGATCTTTCGCTACTTCGGCCCCGATCGCTTTGATCATCCCCGAAACGCTGATCGCAAAAACGTAGAAGACCAGATGACAGATCCTGAGGCTCATTATCGTCGACCAATTACACTAAATTAATTCGTCCTCGTCTCCTCTTATCCTCTTGGTGTGTTTATTAACGGTATAGCTTTTTAGATCCGTCGCATAAAACTGCGTCAGGCCACAGTTGGCGCAAGTGAACTGCTCAAAGTCGGCCGAACTCGGGGTCACAGCAGTACCCCATAAGGCCCCCTTGTATCCAAATTCGATATTAATTTCCCGGCGATGCCAATAATCGGTGCTATGACATTCAGGACAGCGCTTCTCTTTTTTGAACGACATCAGTCTCTGTTACCGTTATTAGCGCTAACAGTCCAATCTCGCCTGCGAAGGACGGTCGGGCTCATTCTTCGTGTCCTCTTGGCCGACATAGTAAGGCGATCTAGGGACGAAGTCTGCTTGTGATCTTTGTGTATTGTGGCGTTTTCTTTTTTATGCCCCGGTCAGGGTGGCTTCTAAGCTCGCTAGAACGGTCTGATTAGTCCGCTCGAACTGCAGCGGGGTGACTGATACTCGTCCCCGGGCAATGGCGGAGGTCTCGGATCCTGGCGCGTCTTCTCGGGCAGCGCGTCGAAGCCGGATCCAATGGTATTCCAAGCTACGGGGATCGATCCCCGAGACGACGTCGATGTCTTCCATCAACCCGGTTCCTTGACTGGTTAGTTCTATCGGCCCGACCTCGCTGACGGGGACGTCCGGGAAATTGATGTTTAGGATTGAGCCTTGGCTCCAGTCGCCGTTAGCGAATTGCGTGATCACCTTCGGAGCCAGCGCTCGGGCGGTGCCCCAACGCACGGCACTGCGATCGCTGAAGGCTTGGCTTAGAGCCATTGATGGGATCCCTAACAACAAGCCCGCCATCGCTGCTCCCACCGTGCCGGAGAAGACAGTTTCTATCCCGAGATTTGCGCCACGGTTAATCCCAGACAGAATCAGTTCCGGTCTTCCTGAGACCATTAGATGGCGGACCGCTATGGCCACACAGTCGCCCGGAGTTCCGGAGACGGAGTATTTGCGTTCGTCTTTCTGCGAGATGCGCAACGGACTGTGCAGGCTGAGAGAATGCGACGTCCCGCTCTGGTCATGATCCGGGGCGACGATCCAAACCTCCTGGGCCAGTTCCTCCGCAACCTCGGTCAACGTCCTAAGCCCGGGAGCATCGAACCCATCGTCGTTCGTAAGTAGCACCTTTGAGAAGAGTCGAGAAGTCATGCAGAAGAAAATCTCACGCAAAGCCGCAAAGGCGCAAAGATTTAAGACAAAGACGGATCTCGAACAGGAGCTAACAGAGGGAATTCACAATACACAAAGAACACAAAGGACACGAAGACGGATTATTAAACAGAAGGCTAGAGGACGGGGAGGAAAATCTTCGATCAGTCCTGCTACCGCCTGTAATTCTCTTACTCTGTGACCTCCTTTCCTCCCGTTTTAAATCCGTATTTGTCTTCTGTCTCTGTGTCCTTTGTGATCTTTGTGTACTGTGAAATTCAGTCCGTCTTCTCTTTCCGGCTTTGCGTGAGATTTTAAGTCCGTCGCGGGTGGTCTGCACCGAATCCGGCTAGCAGCGCAGTCGCGGCGAATAGCAGGGTGTCGAAGACATAGTTGAGGCCTTCCACGGCAAGGTCAGTGTTGAACTCGAGCACGAGAATAGGGACGTACAAAAATACTGTGAGTAGCAGAACTGTGATCCCGGCGGTGGCGGCGGAGATGCGGATCGTTGGAAGGATAAAAAGCCCAATCCCAGTAAGCACTTGAATGAGGCCGATTATATATGCAAGCGGTAGCGGGAACAGCACCCAAGGCGGGGTTAGCTTCTCCAACGGGATCCCCGGCGCAAAAAGCGGAAAGAGAAAGTGCTGGATCCCGTAAAAAATTAGCGTGCCACCAACGATCACGCGGCCAACCGATATGAGCGCACTGCTGGCAAAACTTTGACGGGGCCACACGCTACCCGCTAGCACCATTGCGCCACCGCCGAATGCAAGCTCGCGCACGGTGAGGGTCCACAAAAGCCGCTCGCCCATGTGCGAGGGCAGGCTGGGCAGGTCGATGGTTACAACGATAGTCAGGAACATCAGGGCAACCAGCGGCGCGGACCAGTGCACAAGCCGCCATATAATGAAACTGATGGCGGCAGCAAGCCACGCCGCTCCAACGAAGTAAGTCCAGAACAAAGGAGACGGCAACCAGGGCGGCACGATGCCCATTAGATCCTGTGCCGCAGTGAAGTGTTCCGCAGCAAATACCGCGAGTGCGACCGCCTCAAAAACCGGCCCGAACACCAAGACCCGGTCGGCGCCGGAGGCAGTTCGGAAACGCGCCCGGACAAACAGAAGTCCCACGACCAACGAGGCGATCCCCGCACCCATCATAGCGTATGTTTCTAAGCTCATTTTGGTTTCCTGCGACTTTGATCTGAGAAAACTGGCGGAATCGCAGCTCACAATAAGGAAAGATCACCAAGATCACAAAAACAGAGCTGAAACTGAAACGGAAATCTCACGCAAAGACGCAAAGGCGCAAAGATGAGATCAGAGATCTACCAGCCGCGAAAACTCGTCGCGACCGCAGGCTTGGCGGAGCCGCAAAGTGGACAGAGCACGAATGCAATGACAGGAATCGCTGGCCTCGCATAAGTCCAGGTAAACACGTACCCTTTTTTACGTTGACTGCGTTCTTCCTCTCTCGCCAAACGTACGGCGCGAGAGATTTTGCGGCTATTCTGCTTTGTTGTCTCATCTTTGCGCCTTTGCGTGAGATTTTTCCGTCTTTATGCCCTCTTTGACCTTTCTTTACTGTAGCGCGGTTTGCTTAAGTGTATTGCAATATCGCATCGCGTGACATGCATAATTGCATCCTGCCGAAACTGGCTTTATAATACGTTCATGACGACCGCCGACATCGAGACGCCACGTCCGTACCCCGGCATCAAACGCGCTAAGCTACCGGCAACGGCGAAAACGGAAAGCGATGCCCGAAAACCGGCTGCCGACATCGCTTCTATCCGCAAAGGGATCCCTCCGAAGGATTTCGTTCTGATGGCCAGGCAGATCGGTCTATCGCAAGCAGAACTGGCGCGTAGACTGGGACTTTCGCCCCGCACAATGGCCGCGCGTATCGCGGGAGGCCGGAAGAAACTTAGTCCGGACGAAACAGAGAAGGTTCTGCGGATCCGTCATATTTTTGAGCACGCGGTTCGCGTGTTTGGCTCGGTCAAAGAAGCCCGGGAATGGCTATTGAGCCCGGCATCTGGTCTGGAAGGTCAACGGCCAATCGACCTGTTGGATACTGAGCCTGGCGGGGCTCAGGTTCGCGACTACCTAGGAGCGATTGAATACGGAAATTATTGGTGAGGCTGTACCGATTCGGATCCGATTCCACGCGGCCGGCGGCTCGGGAATTTAGCGGACTGGGCGGCGTGCTGGCTGCAGGCAGATGGCACATCAAAGGGACGCCAGTGGTCTATGCTTCCACCTCTGAGCCGTTGGCTCTTCTGGAGAAGTTGGTCCACCGGCGGCTGTCTCCGGTAACCGCGGTCTATCCGCGCTACCTCGCGGATATGCCCGACAGGTTAATTGAGGAGCTTCCCGCCACCAGCTTGCCAACTGATTGGCGCTCGATCTCTCCCAGTCGCTCTACCCAACGACTAGGTAACAGCTGGCTCACGACCCGATCCGCGGTGGGACTTCTGGTGCCGAGCATCCTGATTACTGGAGCCGCTCCCGAAGTAAAGAACTGTTTGGTCAACCCGGAACATCCGGATTTCAATCAGGTCACGCTTAGCGGACCGATTTTGTTAACATTAGACAGCCGGTTTATTCAATAGGGTTGGTCAAACCAAGAAGGTTGATTTTGACTGTCTCGAAAAATTGCAGTCGATGGATCAGCACACCTTGATCCGGTGTCTTCTTTTTACACTTTTCTTGCAATCGCGATGACTCGAGTCGTCTCCCTAAAGACGCATACGGCTTATGGCAAACAAGCACTTTAGCTTAGGTTATTTAATCGCTTGCATTCTGCTGTCGGTCCTTGGCTCAAGCGCCTCTGGCCAAGAAAAAGTCCCGGCTACAACCGAAGAGGCTCGCAGCGCTTATGAAAATGCTGATGCCGAGTTAAATACGGTTTACCACCAATGCATTGAGCCCGATCACACCACGGTACAGGCCATCAGCGCGCTGCAACAATCGCAACGGATCTGGGTCCAGTATCGAGACCTGAACGCAGCAGCGTATCAGACCGGGCAAAGCTCACGCAAGGTCACGAAGGACCAATATTACTATTATGCCGCTACGGTGATTACAAAGAGCCGTATCCAGGAGCTAAGAACACTTTTTCTTAACGACTAATAATCCTTTTTTCCTCTGAAGAAGAATCGGCTTGAACGAAAAAGATGTCTTCCGCACCTGAATCTGGCCAAAAAGGGAAAAAATTTCTTCAAAACGCGGTTTCCTGCGGAGTGCTTGCCGTCATCGTCCTCGCAATTCTAGGCTATCAGGGAATTAGAAAATTCGGACAAAACCCGGGAGCCTATTGGTTCAAGAAGGGGCTGCAATACGACTTAGGCAAAGGAGTTACCCAAGACTATGTCGAAGCCCGCGACTTGTACCAAAAGGCGGCGGACGCGGGCAACCCCCAAGCGATGAACAACCTCGGACTCCTCTACGAACAAGGCCAGGGCGGGCCACAAGACTATACCAAGGCGCTGCATTGGTATCTGAAGGCAGCCAACGCAAATAACACGAAGGCGATGGTCAATCTGGCCGAGCTGTATGAAGACGGTTCCGGTACGACTCAGGATTACGCAACCGCGCGCGACTGGTATCAAAAAGCGGCAAGCAACGGGAGTAGCAATGCGCTCTTCCATTTGGGTGTGCTGTCCGCTAATGGGTACGGGGAATCGAGGGATTACGCGAAAGCGCATGAGCTGTATCAAAAAGCGGCCGACAAAGGGGAAGCGCGGGCAATGAACAACCTTGGTGTGTTTTATGAGCAAGGGTCCGGCGTAACTCAAGATTACGCAAAGGCGCGCGACTGGTATCAAAAGGCCGCTAACGCCGGCAACGCCAGAGCGATGAACAACCTCGCGCAATTATACGAGAAAGGTGAGGGCGTCACTCAAGACTACACGAAAGCCCGCCAATGGTATCAGAGATCTGCCGATAAAGGTAACGCGGATGCCAAACAAGCTCTCTCCCGTTTAGCCGCACTGAACGGTCCGTGAGCGACGGATAGACAACCAAGCGAAGAATTCACGACAGAGACACAGAGAATACAGAGATTTAGATCCGCAGGTTACACAGATTATGCAGATTTCTGGTTTGGATCGCAGCCGGCGGTCGACCGAGGAAGACGCCGCGAATCATAGCGGTGTTTTTTGCTTAGCAGCGCTGCCCGTCCCTGAGAATAATCTGCGTAATCTGTGTAATCTGCGGATCTAAATATCCGTAATCTGCGGTTCAGCTGCGAGTTTCTGAGACACGCTTCAAGCCTTCCAACCAATGCTCATGGGCGAGGTGAACGAACTCCGGATAAGCGCCTCTGGCATAGCGCGCAGCCAGACCAGTGGCAACTTCTTCGAAAGTCACTACGCACTTTTTCGGCCCCATCGGCTTTATGTACCAATTATGGTAGGCGGTAACCACAGGGCCATGAACCGTCCAGGCTCGCCCGAAACTTCGCCAGCCAAGCCGGTTTGGAGGAAGGCATTCAACGACTAAACCATCCACCCAACTGGCGGGAGTTTGATCCAAGATTGGCAGATCTTGGGGGAGATCGGAACTAAACCAGGTAAATTTCGTATTCTTTTGCAATACTTGGGAACCATCGTGAATCGTGACCTTTCCAGAATACGGGCACCAGCGTGGCCATAGCTCCGCGTGGACCAGGTGATCCCATACCGTTTCGCAGGAAGCGTTTATGACAATCTGGTTGTGCGCGAATATTTCTGCCGCTCCATTGAACATTGGAGTGGGCCAGTGCACTTCCGGTGACCTCTCGCGCCAATCCCTGCTCACGGTATCAAGCGGTCTAGGAGTGGGTGTAGGGCGACCGGTAACGGTAACTGCAGGTAGTTCCTCGGCGGCTTGCGTAACCGTCACCATCATCACGAGAAGCCCACCAGCGATGAACAATCGCAAAGAATGGTGACTAACAGTCGGTTTGCGCGGATACGCGCACCGCGGGTTTACCCGGCTGTCCATAAGCGCGGCTGCATTCATGTCCTGGGGATAGTAACAACTCCCAAGGATACCGAAAATCCGGAGTCAGCCAAGGATTTGAATGTTCACCTGGACTGGGACTTACGAACTCGGCTACAAAGATTTTGCTCCTAGGGAGCTAGTTCATCCACGGAACCGACGCTCTTCAATAATTCGCGGACGGATTGTAGAATCTCGTCAGAGAACGCCACATCAGAAACTGCGCGCGATAGCGCGAGCGCCCCGACCAAGAGATCGGAAGAG
>JAFAZK010000263.1 GCA_019239825.1 Verrucomicrobiota bacterium
TGCGTTTTCCAGCATCCGCTGCTGAACATAAATCTTCTCGGGCTGATCCCGTGAAAAAGCCGTGCTAAACCGAGTGAGCAGACCGTTCTTTTTGAAACGGAACAGTTCGTCCTGATAAAGGAAGTCGGTGCTTTCTTTCTGATCTCCGAAAAATAGCCAGTTGCGCCCGGCGGCGTTTACCGCTTCTCGTTCGTACAGAAAACCACGAAACGGCGCGATTCCCGTTCCGGGCCCGACCATGACCACCGGTTTCGTGTAATCCGCAGGTAAACGGAAATGTGGGGAGCGATGCACAAAAGTCCCGACTTTTTGCCGGGCCCGATCGGCTAAAAACGTAGAACAAACTCCCTTGCGTTTTCGGCCGTTGGTTTCGTAGCGAACAATTGAGATGGTCAGATGAACCGAGTCGCCATGCGCAGCCGGACTTGATGCGATTGAGTAAAGGCGCGGCCCGAGTTTTTTCAGGTGAGAGACAAACTCGCTGGCGCTGATTTTCGCAGACGAATGTTCTACTAAGAGATCCACGATTTCTCTCTGACTAACAAAGCTCTTGAGCTGGGTGGCGGCGGCCGGCTCTAGTAGCGGTCGCAAGGCGGGATCTGCGCTGCGTTCGGCGATGCATTTTAGGAGACCCAAAGGAATCTTGGTAATCTCGTAGAATTCAAGCAGCGCCTTGTGGAGAGGTACCTCAGCCCCATCAGGCGACGGCACCGCCTCTTCGCCATCGCAATTCAAGGTTTTAAGGATCTGTTCGACCAGTTCCGGGCAGTTGCACGGCACAATTCCGAGGGCATCACCTGCGCTATACGACAGGTTCGATCCGTCGAGCGAAATCTCGAAGTGACGGGTTTCCTTTGCAGACTCCGGTGCGGTCAGCAGCCGGTTAGCAGACACTTGAGCGAAGAATGGATGTTTCCGGTCGTAGACGATTTCTCCGGTTACCGCTGATTTATTCGAAACCGAAGGAGTCGGTTCTGGAGCGGGCGACGACTTCATTTCCGGTTTGGCCGATTGCGCCGGAGACGCTGCCTCTAATACTGTCGCAACCCCGTTTTTCCAGGCCTCTGCGGTTGCCTCATAATCGACGTCGCACTCCGCTAACCCATAAATCCGCTGGCCTCCAAGCGCCTCGAGACGAACGTCGATATCCTTACCACATTGACAAAACCGTTCGTAGTTTCGGTCGCCGAGCGCGAGAATCGAATATCGAAGCTCGGACAGGCGAGGGTGATCCGGTTTGTGTAACTCGGTATAAAATGCCTTAGCGCTATCGGGC
Source organism: Verrucomicrobiota bacterium (assembly GCA_019239825.1). Taxonomy (GTDB): domain Bacteria; phylum Verrucomicrobiota; class Verrucomicrobiia; order Chthoniobacterales; family JAFAMB01; genus JAFAVN01. The sequence continues at coordinate 1,277 of JAFAZK010000263.1, forward strand.
GGGTCGCCGTCGCCGAAAGTGCTGATCACAATGAGAGCATAAGCTTCACCGGCGAGGGCGCTGGACGAAATCTTATTGAGGTTGATAGCTTGAGACTCGAAGCCGCGGCTTTGGAGAAATTTCGCCGTTTGCTTGGCAAGCGCTTCAGAATTGCCCGTCTCCGTGCCGAAATAAACATTGGCGCGGATCTTAGGCGGCGTCTGGGCTGCGGCCGATTGTTGGGAAAAAAGACCCGCCAAAAACCCGTTCAGCCATGCTCTCTGCGCCGGGCTGAATGGAGCATTTTCCGGAATATACGGTACCTGAACATCCATCTTCAGACTAAAAGCAGAAGATAAGGTGTTAGCGTGTTGCGTACCATCTGGGACCGGTAAAAGCGAAAACCAGCACGACAGGCTTCCGAGGTGAGACCTATATGCGATAAGGAACCCTCTTTCCCCCGAGGGGGGAGAATAGATCAGCCCAGGGCTTTAGCCCTGGGTAAGCAAAATCAAGGCCTCGCCCTGCAGGGGCGACCGACGAGGGGGATCTCTAGGTTGCCGATCTCAACATCGCTGGCAATTTTTTGACCTTGATGGCAAAAATGCGGCAGGCGCCACCTTTATGCCCGCGATTCTCTAGCTTGTACCCGATTCGCCCCAGGCTGTTTAGGATCTGGTGAGTCGATATAGGGTAGGAGCGTCTTCTTTAACCCGAGCTCAGCGTCGAGAAGGTTGCGTAACTGGTCGATATTGTTCTTCAGTGCGTTATACGACTCAATCAGAGTCAATGCCCCAGCGTGCAAAGCGTAAGTCGTGTCGGCAGAGGCCCCTGTTGCGGGTTGAGTCGAATTTGTCGAGGCGCGAACATCCATTCGGTTGTAACCCTGGTATTGATCAACGAGCCGCTTCGCGAACATATATGTTCGCACCAGGCTGGAGCGCAGCTGATCGTTCTCGATCAACCCGATTGTGCCCGCGTTGCGGTCAAACACCGAGAAGTAGCTCTGGTTATAAGACCAGTAGGGCAGGGGCTTCCGCTTTAGATCCAAATTTTCAATGGGCCCGCCCAAATCTTCAGCTACGATCATCCAAAGTTGCAAAATCTCCTCGCGTAGTGCGTGCAAGATTCCTACAACTCGATCTCGCTCAGATGTCCGATTGCGTTGGCGTTCAGCTTCGGCCTGCTCGAACCGTGACTTGTTCACGTTTCGATAGGCGGCGTTGGCTGCGATTACCGCTCCTCCTAATGCGATGATGGCCGCTAGCAGAGTCGTCACCACTTGTAGCCAAACCGAGGGCCCGAGCTGCGAAAAAAATTGGGATAGAGAACTCCAAACCTGGTTCGTTAAAAGATGTGGGTCCATGAGCTACCGCGATCTTGGCGTTTTCGCTCTAATTGTTCAGCTTTTTTTTGGTCTATCGCCCGCAATGGCGGGCGAGTCACCTGAGATCATCGATCTGATTCCCCAGGATTTGCACTTCGTAACGAGCTTATCGGGCGACACCGATGCCCGGGCTGAGCTCTTTTCTAAGGAGATTCTGGCGCGAGAACCTGAAATCTATCAGCATCTTTGGCACGTCGATTCGGCGAAGGTCAAGGCGTTCGTGGCAAAAGTGCCGCAGTACATTTCCGATATTCGAAAATTGCATGCTTTGTTCCAGCAGCAGGAACCGGCAATATTGGATCGTTTTTGTCAGGTTTTCCCGGATTTCGCCGTCGGAAAGGTCAAGATCTACTTGATGCTCTCTCTCTTCCAGTTCGATGCCAAGATTCCGAGTGAACACCCGGACTCGCTGTTAATAGGATTGGACGGGCTAGCCCGGTTTCACGGAATCCATGCGCCGTTGGCGGTGATTCTTTCGCACGAATTTTTTCATCTCTATCATTTCCAGGTCAATCCGTTGCCCAAGAATCCTGACGACTTGCCCCTCTACCGGTTGCTCTGGCAGGAGGGACTAGCGGTCTATGTGAGCCAACAACTCAATAGCGGAGCATCGTTGGCGGATGTACTGCTCGATCCTCGATTAGCAACAAACGGTCCGGCGTCGGTCCGGCCCGAAGCAAAACGGCTCTTTATATGCCTGGACTCCCGCGAGGATATCACTGCCGCGCATTTTCTCGCCAAAAGCGAAAACGGAGAAGTTCCCGGGAGAATTGGCTATCTCATCGGATATGACGTAGCCACGCGGTTAGCCCAGAACCGATCGCTGAGCTCATTAGCGCGGCTTCGAGACCCTGGCCTCCGTTTTGCCTTTCGCCGGGAGGTGTATCGGCTGGCGTATGGCAAGCTGTAAACGCCGGCCAACTTTGGTAGGGCGACGCTCCCGAGCGACCTTGCGATTACCAGCGAAGGTGCTCGCGTGTCTAACCCCGATACTTGGCTAGGCCGAGACGTTCGCCGAGCCAGGGTATCGGTGCGACCAAGGCGAAACGTTCTGCGATTGATTCAGTCTTGCCACCCGCCAAACGTTGCTGCCATGCGCCTACCCAGGCTCGGCGCACGTATTGACCTAACAGGATCAGATTGCTTCACCGACGTCAGCTCTCCGCAGTAGCCCTTTAGGGCGGTTCGGGAGCCTCGCCCTACCACGGCGATATCGCCGGCCCGCCGTTATTTCAGCTGATACCCCGCCTGTACCGCGGCGTCCGAGAAGGCTTTTCCAAACTGCTGAGCTTTGGTCACGGCTTCTTTATCATGGAACGAAAGGGTACCATCAGCCTTACGTGTCCATGCATTTTTGCTCTCTTTCAGGAAATCGACGTAAGCGACCGTTGCGTCAGCCAATTTGCTCGTGTTCTGTGCCGCCTTTAGATCATCAGGCACGTTAGCCTGCTTAGCGAAAGCGTCGGCCACTTGAGTATTGAGGGGATCGGCCACACCAATATCGGCCAGGCGCCTGGCCAATTCATTTTGCACGTCTTGAAAAACGCCGACAGCGTCCTCCGCAGTCTGTTTCAGTTGGGTCCCTGCATCTCTGATCTTTGCCAGGTCGTCATCGGTTTTGGCCTGAGCAAGCGGTTGAAAGATTAACGCCACCTGACTGTTGGAATCTACCGTTTCCTTTTCTTTGGTCTTCGTGATCTTGTCCAACTCATCGCTAAAGATGTTTAATATCTTCTTGTTTGTGTCCGAGAGCGTACTGGCATTCACCTTCATCAAGTTGAGAAAATCATCCGGAGTCTTCAGCTCGCCGACAGCGCTGGCCGCGGCCGATGCGGAAGCGGATGCCGAAGCTTCAGCGTTGGCCTGGGCCATGGTCTTCCCTTGGCTTGTAGCCTGAGCGTACCTCATGAGGTTGATGAAAGGCGCTGGATTGAGGAAAAGATAAGCCAGCCCTGCGATCACAAGAGCCATCACTATTAACGGTGCCATTCGCCCCAGGGAGCCATGCGGCCTGCCAATTTGGGATTTTTTTAACTCCATAATGTTCTGTTTCTTACTGTGCGGATTCGATTCGTTCCAGGATCTTAGCGGTAACTTTAGCGGCGTTGCTAGCCGCTAACTGAGAATTTCTTTCTTCTTGATTGACCCCACTCTGACCTCCTGCCAAGTCACTCAGCGCGCGGACTATCAAGATGGGGACACGGTTAGAGTATCCCACCTGGGCGATAGCAGTTCCTTCCATTTCGTGGATCCTGGCATGCCATTTCTGAAATGCAAAATCACGAAAAGAACGATCGTCTAAAAAAATCGGTCCGCTCATGCCGGTGCCGCCAATCACAACCTTGGCTTTACTACCGTCTGGCCGCCGAATCGAGACCTTTGGAGCGGTTACTTGTGCCAGGGCGAATAAATCAGGATCGACGGCAAAAGCATGGACTTGCTGTGGCTTCGTTTCACCTTTTCGCACGACCCAGACGTCATCCGGAAAGATATTGCCAAAGTTCGGGTACCGGGTTCGAAAATATTCTGGGATGACATAAGAGCCGGGCCGCTTTGGATCTGGGTTTAGCCAGGCTGCCTCAGCTTGATGTATCCATTGCGCGGGAATTACCACGTCACCGGGTTGAAAAGATGGATCCAGACCGCCGGCGATCCCGCAGAACAAGATCGCGTCCGGATGGAAATGATCAATCGCCAGCTGAGTCGACATGGCGGCATTGATCATACTGACACCGCTCATCCAAATGACCAGGCGCCGGCCGCCTTGTTGTGCTTGCGAAAAGACCGTACCGTTGATTTCGGTCGTTCGAACTTTAGCATCAGTCGCCAGTACGGCTTGCTTCAACGCGTCCATTTCTGGATCCCAAGCGGAAACCAGGCCGATCGTCTTGAACGGTGAGGCGTAAACCGAAACTGCAGTGAGAAGCGAAATGAGGCAAAGGCGGAAGAATGGCAACGAAGTAACCTATTTTTTAGGGCGCTAGCATGTTATGTACCGGCGTTTTGTCAAATTGGGCGGGTGAGAAATGTTGCAGGACGCTCCCGGAAAATGCTTTGAGAAGGGCCTCAAAACTGTTAGTTCTCGGGGCAGGCGATCCCTTTTCTTCAGCGCCTGAAAATCAGTTTCGGCATAAGGAAGAGCACTAACTAAACCATGGACCTACTCCGCGTAAAACCGGTAGAACCGGCCACCGCAGAAGAAAACCCGCTCCGCCGCGGATTGGGCGGCCTTCAACTCACGCTTTTGGGTATTGGCTGCATTGTCGGTACGGGCATTTTCGTGATCACCGGCACCGCCGCCGCTCAACACGCCGGCCCAGCCATTGTGTTATCGTTCATCATCTCGGCGCTGGGCTGTCTTTGCGCCGGGTTTTGTTATGCCGAACTGGCATCGATGATCCCGCTTTGCGGCAGCGCCTACTCCTACGCTTACTCAACCATCGGAGAAATTTTTGCGTGGATCATTGGCTGGGACTTGATCCTCGAGTATCTGGTTGGTTCGGCCACGGTGGCGGTCGGGTGGTCTGCTTATGTGGTTTCCTTCCTTTCCGGTATCGGAATCCAGTTTCCAGCGGTCATAGCTAACGCGCCTTTTGCGTTCAAGGATGGTTGGGCGTTATCCGGAGCCATCATCAACCTACCGGCAGTCCTGATCGTCCTTGCTGTTTCCGCGCTCCTGATCCTGGGCATCCGTGAATCCTCGGGCGTTAACGCCATCATCGTCGCGATCAAAGTGGTGATCATTATCCTCTTTATCGCGTTCTGTTTTCCTTATGTCCACCCGGCGAACTGGGTGCCATTTATTCCGCCCAGTACCGGATTTGGCCAATTCGGCTGGACAGGAATCATGGCCGGAGCAGGGGTGATTTTCTACGCTTATATCGGGTTTGATGCGGTCACCACCGCTGCGCAAGAGACCAAGAAACCCCAGCGCGATCTTCCGATTGGCATCTTGGGATCGCTTCTTATCTGCACGATTCTTTATGTGCTGGTGTCGCTGGTTCTAACCGGAGTGGTTAACTACAAACAGCTCGATGTGGCGGCGCCGGTTGCTTACGCCATTCAACAGGTCGGCGCCTCCGTCGCTTGGCTACGGCCGTTGGTCGAATTGGGAGCAATTGCCGGCATCACTTCGGTAATCTTAGTGCTCCTGTTGGGTCAACCGCGAATTTTCTATCGGATGGCCGTAGACGGGCTGTTACCGAAGGTTTTCGCACAAGTCCATCCTAACTTTAAGACTCCACACGTCACTACTGCGGTTACCGGAATCGTGTCTGCAACCTTGGCCGGCCTTTTCCCGATCGGGGTACTCAGCGAGTTAGTCTCGATCGGGACTCTACTCGCCTTCGTGATCGTCTGTATTAGCGTGATGGTACTGCGTAGAACTCGTCCGGATGTACCCCGGCTCTTCAAGACACCGCTGGTTCCTTTTGTACCGATAGCCGGCGCTATCCTTTGCTTTGCCCAAATGGTGTTCCTGCCTCCAACCACGTGGGTCCGGCTCGTAATCTGGCTAATAATCGGCCTGGCGATTTATTTCGGCTACGGATACCGGAGAAGCCGGCTGAATGGCTAAATCGTCGTAGGGCGAGGAGTGAGCCAGCGATGTTAGGTTCGCCGCGAATTCACCGTACGGAAAGATCCCAAGGGCCACGAAGACAGAAATTCTTACAGAAGCTAACGAAGCAAACGAAGGCCTGCCCACGGCTAGGCGTTTAGATTAATATTGCCTTACCCTTCGTTACCTTCGTTGCCGTCTGTAAAAAGTCTTCAGTCTTTGTGGCCTCTGTGATCTATCCGTACTGTTGGAATCGAATTGGGTAATAGCGCCTTTAGACGCGGTCCGTTACTCTTTGGAGAACTGAAAAGGTAAAGTATAATCGATTCGTGGCTAACGAATCGGTGAACCAGGTCATCGCCGATTATTATCGCGACTTTAGCACGCTGAACGTTCAGGCGATTCTGCCGTACTTCAACGAGCCGTCGTTGCTGGTTGGTCCGCAGGGAGTGATTCCGGTACCGAATCACGCTGCGCTGGCGGCTGTTTTCGGACCTGTAATGGAAGGTCTGCGAAGCAAAGGCTATGGCCGGAGCGAATTCGAACTGGGCTACGCTAAGTCGCTCAGTCCATCCGCTTCATTAATTGGCGGAGTAGCGATTAGATACAATGCCGATGGCCAGCAACTAGAGCGTGTAGGCATAACCTACCTGCTCCACCAGACCGAAAGCGGCTGGAAATTCGCCACGGTTATCCTTCACGATCCAAACCCGGCGGTATAAGACGAGTATTGAGGAAACCTCTTTCCCTGTCTTGTCGTCCGTTGCGCCCTTCCTTATCGCGATTGCAGGTGCATCCACTAGCAATTCTACCTATTGTACGGCTCAGGATATTGTTGTAATATCTGCTGCTGTAATAGTGGTTGAGCTGATGTTTTGGCGGATTGTGATTTCGGTGGCGGTCGTGGAAGCGCTACTCTGCGTGCTGCCGATTGAATTTGCAGGCGCGATGGCACTGATTGGCTTGTTCCTCGGCAAGTGACATGCGGCCATCGACATCGGCTTTCCCGGCGGTCTGAGGCAGTCGCTTTTCGCAACGGCGCGCTTGCCCCAACCCATTTCCATCAACCGATAGTTACCCTGTCGCGCGTTATTTGCAGAGCTTGAAGTATTCCTTGTGCAAAGATCGGCTCAATTGGCGGTAGCCACTTTTGAGCACCAATCCAACACGATGTAGCCACTAACATCAATGCCGTGCGCCGCCTGGCGCCTTGGATTATAGAAAATCTGGAAAACTCAAGGGATAAGGCTCGCTCTCCCACCTGGGAAGTTGTAGGAGCCGGAGAAAGATGAAACTATACCTCGTCGACGGCAGCAAGCACCCGCACCGGGATGTGGCTTTGGATTCTTTCTTTGGCCTACACCAGGGAGGGAAAATCGTCGCGAGTGATTTGTCATCAGCTCGCGAAGGTGTTTTGGAGGGTGAGGTCCGACACGTTTCAACCCAGCAGAATATCCCCGTACAGGTGTGCGGGCTTAGAACCTGTTCCGCAGTGCTTTATCTCTATACAAAGGGAGCCAAACTCTGTGACGTTGTTGCCTTCCACGCACCGTCCGGAACGTTGAACATCAAGATCGGTGCACGCCAGGGCGAAAAGTTTAAAAAGCCAAGAGAAGAGGCGAGTTACTACGAAATCGAATTTGAAAATGTATACGTGGTGATTGCGAACGGCCCCGAGACAACCAAGTACGCCCCCACAGCAAAAGAAAGAACCGAAAGAATAAGTGAGTTTGTCCAAAAGGCATTGGCAGATATTCGGCCGCTATTAGATGAGTACCTCCGGAGAACATCATGGTCTATGAGCGTGCTGGCATGTTTTTTGGCGTAAATGGCCAGGGCCATATTGGAGAACCCGGCTAGCAGAGTGGTTTCAACAAAGCCCGCCGATATCCCAGCTCTTTTCCCGACCCGCTCAGCCGCTTTAGAGATTGCTTCTGTCGTCCTAAATTACTATAACCACTAAAAATAATAAGCTATGACCGACAGACCGTTCGGACGCCCGCCAAGCACCCGCTTTTCACTCTCACGCTGACAGATCGGAGGCGGCTTTTCCGCTTTCACGGTCCTATGAAATCAAACGAGCCTACGAAAATTCGTCGGGCATTCCAAGGAGAACAAAGATGGCGTTTTTGAATGATTATCCGACGCTGAACAAATTCCTTGAACGTTATCCCGACCTAGACGGGCTTGTGAACGACGAGGTGACGTTCATGCAGATGGACATTGATGGGTCTGGCTCAGATGTTCTTTGTACTCTGCGAACGCAATATCCGGATTTAGCGAAGTACAATATAAATGACCTGTATTACGGGTTCCGAGCGTTGTGTGGGAAGCACAAAGGCTCGAATAAACGCAGTCAAGTCTGGGATCGTGGCAGCGTAATTTTGAAGTATGGTTCGCATCTCACGTGGGCCGCCCGCATTGACGAGGTTGCTCCCAGGATAGTGGCCTCCGTGAATCTCGCGCGCAAAATACTCTCCGAGATGCGTAGTCGTCTAGGTGCCGTCTCCCCGGAAGTAGTTGTTGCGATCCTCGAGTACCACTTTGGATTTGAACGTGAGAAAGATGAAAGCGCTTCACTCGAAGACGTAAGACGCAGATTCGAAACGCTTCACAAAAGCCTTCTCAGCACCATTTGTATCGCCTGCATGGTGACTGGAAAGCAAAAAAAGGGGGGTGTCCGTGGTTACGTCAATTGGGAAAATAAAGAGAAATACAAAGCAAAGGCCGACTCGCGGAAGCTCTTCTCCCCTTATAAAACGTTTGGTACGATTATGGATGAGGAGGCCGGCAAAGAAGTGGAGGTTGCATGGGGCAACATTCACATTGATTTCGGGGTTTTCGCCACTGAAACGAATTGGACCGACCTAGCACAGGCGGGATTGATCATTCATGAAGCATCCCACAAGTTCCTCAACACGGACGACTATGCCTACTGCGACGAAGGAGAGAAGTACATCAATCTGTCAAAGAACTTGAAGCTGAAAAATGCCGACAGTTATGCGTACGCGGCGATAAGTCTATACGCGCATGAGTTAATCAAGGATGATAAAGGTAAGCAAGTCCGCATGGGGTAGGACACAGAGACCTCGTGGTCAAAACCACTCCTTGCGAAATCGGTCGTTATGTGGAGTCACTACGCGGAGTAGCACACAGGAATTTGCCTCGAGTTTTCAATCCACGATTTGCTGGCGAGTGCAAAATTACTAAAGCTCCTGCACCCAGTGCGAAACCGAGCTTGGAGCCACGCACAACCAAAGTACCAGTACGAATAGATACAATTCGAGAGTATCTC